>CAZIGZ010000199.1:0-5007 GCA_964538835.1 uncultured Chitinophaga sp.
GGAACAACGCCGGAGCACCCGCTTCGGCCTTTTTTGTTTTGTCTGTTCGCCTGCCAGACCCCGCTGTCACGCAATCCTCATGCATCAAACCTCCTCCAGATGGTTTGTTACCCTCCGATTTGAGTTCCGCAAAAAATCATGGGTGCTGCTGTTCAGGCAGCGCCTGTTGCCAAATGTGAACTAGAGTAAATGAGGGGGTATCTCAGTGCCGCTTTGAACACTGGTGTTCAATCGCAGTGATATCGTTCTCATCACCACGTACCTGACGCGCAGATCGTGACAGCACAGATCATCGTGGCGGAAGACAATTGCGTTCTTCAGGAGGTGATTCGCTTCAACTTCACCCGCGCTGGATATTCTGTCCGGACTACAGCAGAATGACTTGAAGTGCTGCAAAGAATTGCCGAAGCTCCGGCAGACCTGCTTGCAACAGACTGTTAGATGCCTGGCATGTCGGGACTTGAGCTGGTGGCCACGATTCGAAGCATGGCCACACTCAAGGATCTCCCGATTCTCTTCTGCACCGCCAAGGGACTGGAGATCGATCAGAGGATACTCGATGAACTGCGGCTGCCAAGTCCTTTTGTGCAAGCCATTCAGTCCGCGAGATCTCGTGGAGAAGTGTCGACAGCTGCTTGAACCCGCTGCTGTGACGGCCACATAGGAAGGGGCCTGAGTCGCTAGGACGATGCCCGCAATGTCTTCCGGGCCGACGGTCTGTGAAAGCCCGCTTCTTCGCAGCACTCTCGCCATTCAGGCCGCTCTTGGTGTCACCTGCGTCCTGGCGGCTGCGATCTTTGCGCACACTCCGTCTCTTCAGATCACTGTTCTGGATCTCTGCGGATGCCACTTCGAGGATGATGGGGAGCGTCAGCTTCGGGACCGCGTGAAGCTGCTGGAGCCCGCAGTGATTGTCGTGATGGGAGCACTTGTTGGCTTTATCGTCGCAAGTGTGATGTTGCCGCTGCTCGACTTCTCCAGCATTGGCGGCCGTCGCTAATGTTGCAGTTCCGCCCCGTCGCGCATCCGTAGCCGCATCCGTAGCCGGGTCCGTGAGAATTCGGTGCGATGTCCGAGTGATTCAGAAGTCTCGCGACTGTCACTCCTGCGCAAAAAAAGAGGTTGGCCGATGAACGACCAACCTCTTTAGAGTTTTTAGTGACCGCAAATCTTGCGGAATTTCTGATTAGTAGCGATCGCGTCCGCCGCCACCGTATCCGCCGCGACCACCGCCGCACGAATCGCTTCGTCTCCGCCGCTTTCCATTTCGACAAAGCCGAAACCCTTTGAGCGTCCGGTTTCGCGGTCGCTGACAACCTTGGCTGACTTCACAACGCCGTACTTCGCGAAGGCTCGTTCCAGACCTTCCGATGTCGTCGCCCACGCGAGGCTTCCGACAAAGATGTTCTTACTCATCAATCACCTTTGAGCTTTGCAGCTTCAAAAACACAAATCGCTGTCACAACGACAGCTGTTGGAACACAGTACCTGAACCCGTTAATTTCCTGCCACGGGTTAAAAACGAATCGATGCTGCAGGAGAACTCTGGGACCGACGAGACTACAAAAGTACGCGACTGACACCCGGAAAACTGATGCTCACACCGGCAGGAAAGGGACATCCTGTTTTTCAGGAAACCCCGACATGGTGACCATATCTTTTGATTGCGGGAAAGGCAACCCCGACTTACCCAGGATTACTGCTGAAATCCAAACCCCCGCACCTGGTGGGCAAAGAATCGCTGCTGATTTGAGAGGAAAACCCTGATTGAGCCAAAAAAACTCAAGTCAGCGTCCAGCTTCTCCGGCGACTTTCGGGAGATGCATGCCTGGTCTCTGCTCGTTTTCTCCAGGTTCCTGAAAGTTCAAGGCAGGAGTGACTCAGGATTCCTCCACGGGATTCGTTTGGGCGAATCCGCATCCGGAAACGAAGTCTCACGATTGTCAGGCGACAGTGATCGTCATTCAACTTCCTTCTCCTGAGCCTTGCCTCTCGCGGCTCAATGACCAGCCAGATCTGAATTCCCAAATCTTCATGCACAGATCTTCATGCACAGATCAAGACAGTGAGTCACAGCGGGGCGTCACACATGACATTCACTCAACAATGCCTCCCTCGCATCGCGGGGCTGGGTGATCCGCTCGAACAAAATCGACAACCCACACGACCGTTGCTATAAGTCGGACGGCAGTTGCGTGGTCCCATTGTGAATGAACGAGCTGCTGTGGACGAATCTGTTCAAACTCGCCTGCGGGAAAGCTGACATCGTGGCACAGAACCGTATCACTTCGGAACGGCCATCGCTGTTCTTTGCATCATTGGGGTTTCTTGCTGGCCTTTTGCTCGCCGTGATCGGGGACAGCAGTGAGGCAGCATCGTCGGCATTTGGGTTGCCGGCCGAAAGCGTTGAAGACTGTCAGAACATGCTTCGCACGGGGAAGTATGAAGAATGCCTTTCCGCCACGACCAGGGCGATTGAAGAAAAAAGCTACGGCGAAGAATGGCCAATCCTCAAAGCTCAGGCGGAACTGGCACTCGGCAGGTATCCGGAATCTCTCGCGACGATTGCGGCGGGGATTGAGCGATATAACTGGAGTGTTCGGCTGAGGGCATTGCAGTATCAGGCCGCACTGGCTAACGGTCAGAAAGAACTGGCGACGGAAGCCACCGTGAAGACAGAAGAGCTGGCGAGTTCCTCGGCGTGGCGATACACGGACGCCGACGACCTCGTGGCACTTGGAGAAATCGCGTTAGCCCTGGGTGCCGACGCGAAGGCTGTTCAGGAAGGCTTCTTTGAACGTGCTCGGCGAAATTATCCCAATCGTTCGGATGGCTTTGTTGCGGCTGCCAGACTGGCTCTGGCCAAGGGTGATCCTGGGTTTGCCGCCGACCTGTTGCAAAAGGCAGTCACTGATTTCGCAGATCAGCCTGATGTGCTCTACTTGTATGCTCAGGCCATTGCCGATGCCGATGAAGATGCGTCAGCGACATTGATCAAGACCGTCTTCGAACTGAATCCGAATTACGTCCCCGCCCTCCTGGATCTGGCAGAAAAGCAGATCATGGGAGAGAGCTATTCGGATGCAGAGACACTCCTTCAGCAGATCCTGACGGTGAATCCGAATCTTCCGGAAGCTCATGCACTGCGAGCTGTCATCTTTCACCTTCAGGGCAACGCAGCAGCCGAAGAGGAAGCGCGTACTGCAGGACTGAAGTTTGCTCCTAAGAACCCGAAAGTGGATTACCTGATCGGCCTCCGATTGTCCCGCAAGTATCGTTTCCGTGAAGGCGCGGCGGCACAGAGAAAGGCTCTGGAGGCTGACCCGGAATTCGTTGATGCCAGAATCCAGCTGGCTCAGGATCTTCTTCGCCTGGGCGAGGAAGCCGAGGGCTGGAAGCTGGCTGAAGAGGCTCACAAGAAAGATGGCTACAACACGACGGTTTTCAATCTGCTGCAACTGAAGGACAGCCTCGATCGCTTCACGACAATCACGACGGAGCACTTTGAAATCCGCATGGAAAAGAACGAAGCGGCAGTCTACGGGGCTCGCGCCGTTGAGTTGCTGGAGCAGGCATGGTCCGAGCTGACGACTCGCTATGAATTCACGCCTGAGACGCCTGTTTTTGTCGAGATCTATTCGCGTCCTGAAGACTTTGCGGTGCGGACGTTTGGAATGCCGGATGTCGCAGGGTTTCTGGGGGTATGCTTTGGGCGAGTCGTCACGGCCAATAGTCCGGCGAGCCGCAAGGAAAGCCCCACAAACTGGGAATCTGTTCTCTGGCACGAATTCTGTCACGTGATTACTCTGCAAAAGACGGCCAACAAAATTCCGCGCTGGCTGAGCGAAGGAATCTCGGTCTATGAAGAACGAAGCCGCGACGGTCGCTGGGGCCAGCGGATGTCGCCAGCTTTTCGCGATCGAGTTGTCGCGGGCAATGTGCGCCCCGTCTCTGAACTCAGCAGCGCCTTCCTGAAGGCTCAGAGCGGCGAAGATCTGAATTTCGCGTACTACGAATCGTCCATGGTGGTGGAACACCTCGTGACTCTTCATGGCCGACCGGCACTCAACGCGGTCCTTGCAGACCTCAACAATGGCGTGCAGATCAATGATGCTATTGAAAGGCATGCCGGAGGACTGGCGGCGTTCGAAGCGTCATTCCTCGAATATCTGCGAAAAGAAGCCGACAGTCTCGCTCCGGATGCTGATCTCACGCCATTGGACCCGATGGCGGAACCACTCACGACAATGGAGCAGGCTCAGCAGTACGTGGATGCGCATCCGAATCACGTTGGCGCGCGAGTGACTTTGGCGGGCCTTCAGATGAAGGATGGCAACACTACGGCTGCGGAGCAAAATCTGCAGAAGGCGATTGAGCTGTTTCCGAAGGATGAAAGTTCCACAAGTGCCAGAACAATGCTGGCTGAACTTTATCGGACTCAGAAGTCGGATCAGGAAGCTGTGATCCTTGCCGAACAACTTGCGATCACCGCCGATGATCTTGCTTCAGCACTAAGACTCCAGGAGCTGTCCGAAGAAAAGCAGGACTGGAAGACGGCTGCCGAACTCGGGCACTACATCTTTGGAGTCGATCCGTTCCAGCCAAGCGCCGTTCGGCGCAGTGCTGACGCCGCGGAGAAACTGAATGATCCCGAACAAGCCGTGCGTTGGCTCGAGCGACTGGCAGTCCTGCAGCCCGACGATATGCCTCGCCTGAACTATCGAATTGGCAGCGTCCTGAAAGCCACCGCCCCGGATCGAGCCCGCCGCTACGTGCTTCTGGCTCTGGAACAAGCGCCTCGGTACCGCGAAGCCCATGAACTGCTGCTGGAATTGAAGAAGTAGGCAGGTTCTTCGTTCCAGGTTCTTTGGGCGGGCGCGAGGAATGGTTAATGAATAATGGAGATTGAAAAATGCTGAGTGAAGTGAGTCTCGTGCTCTGGCACCTTGGCAATCTTCAGATCTTGTGCCCCAACCACCACTGAGCCGTCTCACCAACCAAGAACCA
>CAZIGZ010000199.1:5107-9962 GCA_964538835.1 uncultured Chitinophaga sp.
GGCTTCAGATTCGCCACAAACGGCACGGGATGGGCGGAAGTTCACTGCTGCAGGCCCGAATAGCCTCGCATGTTTGAGTTCCGTTGCTTATTCTCTTGATGCCCCGTCGCCGTGAATTCGTGTGGACCGCGGGCAAAGTCCTTCCTCAATATCCCACCCCGTTGAACTTATTCCGAGGTTCTACATGCAACTTCGATCGATTGTGCCATGGCTGGTCCTGATGGCGTTCGGAACATCGCTTCCAGCGCAGGACAGCGGTGCGTCCGCAAAATCCGTTGAACGCACGTATGTCAGCCTTGAGGTCTATCCGAAAGAGCTGACGATCTCATCACTGCGAGATACTCGTCGTGCACTGGTGACCGGCGTGACGGCCGATGGTCAGCGAATCGATGTGACGGCGAAGGCCACATTTTCTTCCGCGTCGCCCAATTGCCGGGTGGAAGCAGACGGATACGTCGTTCCTGTGGCGGTGGGTGACGGTGTTCTGACGGCTCAACTGGGAGACCTGCGAGCTGAAGCTGCTGTCCATGTGACATCGATCGACAACCTTCCTGTGGACTTCATTCGCGAAGTCAATCCGATCATGAGCAAGGTCGGATGCAATCAGGGAACGTGTCATGGTTCGGCCAATGGGAAGAATGGCTTTAAGTTGTCACTGCGAGGATACGATTCGGTCTATGATTATCGGGCTTTGGTGGATGATATTTCCGGACGCCGATTCAATCGTTCGGAGCCTTCCCAGAGCCTGATGCTGCTCAAACCGACTCAGGGTGTGCCGCACGAAGGCGGCTTCCTGTTTGACGAAGAATCTCGATATTACAAAGTTCTTGAGCAGTGGATTGCGGAAGGTTGTCAGTACAAGGACGATGCAGCTCGCGTGACTGGCATTGAGATTTATCCACCGACACCGCTTCTGCAGCTTCGCCACGATCAGCAGCAATTGATCGTAATCGCGAAGTTCTCTGATGGGTCAACACGCGATGTCACTCGCGAAGCCGTCTTCGATACCAGCAACTTTGAAGTGGCGACCGTTTCAAAGACGGGTCTGATTACGGCGGTGCAGCGAGGAGAAGCGGCGGCTCTGGTTCGTTACGAAGGCAATTACGCGGCTGCTCCAATTTCAATCCTTGGCAATCGTGACGGTTACGAATGGGCTCCTCAGCCGGAGTACAATTTCATTGACGGACTGGTCAATGCCAAGCTGCAGCGAATGAAGATCCTGCCTTCAGGCATTGCGGATGATGCGGAATTTCTGCGACGAGTGACTCTCGACATCGCCGGTGTGCCTCCGACGACCGAAGAGATCAACGCTTTCCTGAACGACCCTACGGATTCTCGCACCAAGCGAACTGCGAAGATTGATCAGCTGCTCTCGGGTTCAGGTTACGTGGAACACTGGACGCTGAAATGGAGCGACCTGCTTTTGAACCGCCGCAAGACGGTTTCTGAACGCGGTGTCTGGGCGTTCCGCAACTGGATTCGTCAGCAGGTTGCGACAAATCGCCCGTATCATCAGTTTGCCGCAGAGCTGATCACCGCTAACGGCAACACTCTGGAAAACCCTGCCGCCAACTACTTCCGCATTGCACGCGAGCCCAAGCTGGTCATGGAGAACATGACTCAGGTCTTTCTGGGCACCCGCTTCAATTGCAATCAGTGTCATGACCACCCCTTCGAGCGATGGACTCAGAGACAGTATTACGAACTGTCCGCGTATTTTGCTGACGTTGGCCGACGACCAATGGCAGATGGCGATGAGTTCATCTTTACGATGAGTGCACCAACTCCAGTCGTGAACCCTGACACGAATCAGCCAGCCAATCCGAAGTTCCCGTTCGAACACGCCGGAGCTATCGACTCCGCGTCGACTCGCCGTGAGCAGCTGGCTCAGTGGCTGACGGCTCCTCAAAATCCGTATTTTGCAAAGAGTATCGTCAATCGTTATTGGAGCTACTTCCTGGGCAAGGGCATTATTGATCCAGTCGACGACATTCGAGCTGGAAATCCTCCATCGAATCCGGAACTTCTTGATGCACTGACCAAAGACTTTATCGACAACGGCTACGATCTGAAGCGACTGATTCGGCTGATCTGCAATTCTGCAACCTATCAGCGAGCACTCGATGCGAATCAGTGGAACGAAGACGACAGCACCAACTTCTCGCACGCAATGCCTCGACGCCTTGCTGCGGAACAGCTGTATGATTCAATCATTCAGGCAACAGGTGCTCCAAAGGCTCTGCCAGGCGTTCCTGCAGGGTTCCGAGCGGCCGAGCTTCCGGACCCTCAGGTTGAAGTCGCGTTTCTCGACATGTTCGGTCGTGCCCCGCGTGAATCACCCTGTGAGTGTGAACGTACGAGCGACGTGAGTCTTGGACAGACTCTGAACATGGTGAACGGTTCGACGATCGCTGATGCAATTGCTCACCCGCAGGGCATCATCGCACGATCAATCACGGCCGGAATGAATAACGACCAGCTGATCGACACCATTTACATGTCAGCCCTGTGCCGCAAACCCACAGCGACAGAGCTGGAAAATGGGAAGGCCTACTTCGCCACCGCCGGATCTCAGAAAGAAGCTGCGGAGGACCTGATGTGGGCGCTGATCAACAGTCCGGGATTTCTGTTCAATCGCTGATGCGAATATGGAATTCTCACCGGCAGGCATCGGGTGTGAAGAGAGTTTGAATTTTTGAAAGTGGGCGATCCGGCTTTTGCGATGATTCAAACCTTCTGACATACTTCGCGGTGTCACGGCTACAACAACCACAATCGGGGGCAGGTTACTGCCCCCGATCTTCTTTGGTGATCATGACAGGAAGCTGAAGTGGGTCGAGTTCGCAAGTTTCGCAAATGGTTGGCAGCATTTTCGCTGGGACTTCTGACCACCGCTGTTCTACCAGCCATGGCTGGAGATGATGCAAAGGTCACTGCCGTCGTCACTCCAGCTCGCGGCGTCGACTGGCCGGGAATTCGTCAGCACATGGCGATGACCGAGGGCTTTGCAGAGTTCGGATACTGGGGCACTGATCGCAGTGTTTACACAAACTGGACATCGCATTCCAATCGCCTGATACCAGTCTACACGTTTGGAACTCTGGGCGGGGCCAGTGGCGTCGACCTGACCTCGTACATGGGAGAAAAGAGCCCGTATCGCTCTGAGCAGGCCGTTCAGAGACTTTACAGTTACGTTCCGGAAAAGACGGTACGGGCCGATGCGGACTGGATGGACCAGACCAACCTTTTCGACATCCAGCAGGCCGCTGCAAGCTCGGGGAAAAAGTACATTTTCCTGGTGATCTTTGATGGCATGGACTGGCAGACGACTCAAGCGGCTGCAACATGGAATCGCAAAGCGGCCACGTATACGGAGGGACGTGGTGATGGCACGTTTTTCCAGACCTACACCGCGGCCGGGACGACTCAGTTCGGCTATATGGTCACCAGTCCTCACAACGAAGGGACTGACGTCGACGTTGACGCACAGACAGTGAAGAATCCCGGAGGCAAGATGCGAGGGGGCTATGATCCCGACGCCGCAGGTCGCTTTCCCTGGTCGACCGCTCCGGATCCGGGTTACCTGATCAGCAAAGGCCTGGAATCCAGCCCGAAGCACGCTTACACGGATTCGTCATCATCGGCTTCCAGCATGACGGCAGGAATCAAGACTTTCAATGGCGGCGTAAATGTCGATGCAACCGGTGCACCGGTCGCCACAATTGCGCATCTGGTTCAGGAGAAGGGCTGGCGAGTCGGTGCGGTTTCCTCCGTGCCCATCAGTCACGCGACTCCTGCTGCCGCCTATGCTCACAATGTCTCTCGCGATGACTACCAGGACCTGACTCGTGACATGCTTGGGCTGCCGTCAATCCAGCATCCGACTCAGCCCCTGGCCGGTCTGGATGTGGTCATCGGTGGTGGATACGGGCACAAACTGAAGCCAGCAGACGGAATCAAAGCTCAGGGGAAAAACTTCGTCGAAGGCAACGCCTATCTGACCGAAGCTGACCTCGCAGCGGTCGATGTGAAGAACGGCGGAAAGTACGTCACGGCTGTTCGAGCGTCGGGCGAAATCGGTCGAGATCAGTTGCTGGCGGCTGCAAAGACTGCGGCCGATGGCAACCAGCGACTCCTGGGCTTCTATGGCAACGGTCCATACAACGGACATCTTCCATTCCAGACGGCTGATGGCCAGTATGATCCAGCCACTGGGAAGAGCGGCAAAGCGGAAACGTATTCGAAGGCAGATCTGCGAGAAAACCCGAAACTCGCGGACATGACAGAAGCCGCACTGGTCGTCCTCGCTCGGGACGGTCAGCCGTTCTGGCTAATGGTCGAATCGGGTGACGTTGACTGGGCTAACCACGATAACAACGTCGACAACGCCATCGGAGCAGTAAACTCGGGTGATGCTGCAATTCAGGTGATTACAGACTGGGTTGAGAAGCACAGCAACTGGAACGAATCTTTGCTGATCGTGACAGCCGACCACGGCCATATGCTCAACCTGACCAAACCAGAACTGCTCGTCGGGCCCCGCAAATAGAACCAGTAAGCAATCAGAACTTCCCCATCGACCAACACATCCCGCCGATTCGCCCGAGCCATCGCCGTTGCCCCCTCATGCTGCTGTACTGGAATAATAAACACCACACCTACGCGCCACTTGCAAACGCGTACCAGCACTGGTGACTATGTCAACAGTCTAGGTGGATGGCCCCGTTTTTATTCCCCCATCCACCATGATTCATAGCCACAAAGACTTCCAGTTCCGCCACTTACAGCAAACTCTTCAAATCTACGCCCGAGTACGTCGCGACGAATCCAGCCCGGCGACTCCGCTCGTGTCGCG
>CAZIGZ010000200.1:0-331 GCA_964538835.1 uncultured Chitinophaga sp.
TCAGTCGACACCTGGATCGAGATGGTCCGGAACTTCCGTAAAATGTTCCGAACGGAAGCCGGCAAGCCGGACGCCCTGGCTGGTGTCAGTTCCCTGAGGCGGTCCTGCCGGGTGGCCAATCAGCGCGGGTAGCGGTGCGCATGACGGTGACGGGAATACATTGTTTTCATTGATGGAATCAACATAGGTGGCTGGCACCTTGACGAAGGGAACGACGGGGTCATGGATGGGCAGGGAACGGCTTAGGCTCGCAGGCGGCGTTTGGCGGCGGCGCGGCGGACGAATTCGTCCCCGAGGACTCCGATGAGGATCACGGCGCCGATTACGGGGT
>CAZIGZ010000200.1:341-9920 GCA_964538835.1 uncultured Chitinophaga sp.
AGAAGACGAAACCAGAAATCTCCTCAGCAACGGTGGGGCTTGTCCCCGTCGAGTACTGATCCGGACCAGATCATTGCTGAATCGATCATCGCTCCATGCGGTCAAGCCGCATGGTGGCGGGCAATTGCGGCACAATTTTCTGGTGATGATCTCTGCTCCACCGGGACAAGCCCGCGTGGAGGCAAGCGAACGGCCCAATGCCGTTGATCGCACAGAGATGACTGGCACTTTGGACGGCGTCGGTTGTCATTGTTGTCCTGTTTCGCGACAACCTCACTCTGATGGATTTGAGGATCTGAGGTGCCGGCCGGTGAGGTGACTTATGGGAGTTCGACTCCTGGTGTTATTGGCAGTCGGGGTGTTCGCGACATCCGCGCGTGGCGATGGTGCTGGCGAAGAGCCGCGAGCGTTCCTGGTGGGCGTTGCTGCGGAAGACATTACTCCTCAGTACCCGATCCGGCTGAATGGGTTTGGAGGTCGAAGCAAAGAATCAGAGGGTGTACGTCAGGCGATTCAGGCCAAGGCGCTGGTCATTGCGGCAGAGACACCGGAAAACAGCGATCACCAGAGCACGGTCATCGTGATCACTGTTGATACTCTTGGTATCCCCGATGACCTTCATGAACGAGTTGCCGCGGGGATTGCAAAGGCGACCGGTGTCCCCCGGAAAGCCATCGCGATCTGCGCCTCGCATACTCATAGTGCGCCGATGATCGTGAACTGCGCGAATACGCTCTTTGGCAACTCCATCCCGGATGATCAGTGGCAGCGCATTCAAAAGTACACGTCGGAACTGGAAGCGAGTCTGGTCAAAGTCGCTGTGACTGCGTTTCAAAACAAGAAGCCCTCACGTCTGTCATGGGGACAGGGACAGGTGACGTTTGCTCAGAACCGAAGAACGGCCGGAGGTCCTGTCGATCACGATCTGCCGGTCCTTGCAGTTCACGATCTGGAAGGAAAGCTTCGAGCCGTCTTCACAAACTACGCGTGCCACTGTGTGACGCTCAGCGACGACATGATTAGCGGTGACTGGGCTGGCTACGCGATGGAACACATTCAGCGCATGAATCCTGGCTGCGAAGCCCTGATCTCAATCGGCTGCGGTGCGGATTCCAATCCTCGCGGCGGCGTTCTTGGATCAAAAGCTGATGCCGCCGAGGCCCTTGGAATTGAGTTGGCTCAGGAAGTCGGCCGAGTTCTGGCGACTGGTCTGCAGCCCATCACACAACCGCCGGTATCTGCCAGTCATCGCATCGTGCTGCCGCTTGCTCCCCTGCCCTCGCGCGAGGACTGGCAGAAGAAGGCCGAGCTGAAAAATGCGATCGGCTATCACGCTCGAGTTCAGCTGGAACGGCTTGATCGCGGTGAGCCGTTGCTGAGCGAAATCAGTTATCCGGTGCAGTCGTTTTCTTTCGGGAAGGAACTGAGCTGGCTGTTTCTGCCTGGCGAAGTGGTCGTGGATTACTCTCTAAGACTGAAGCAGGAGCTGAACGGTGAGCGACTGTGGATCCACGCGTACTCAAACGCCTGCCCAGGCTATGTCCCTTCTGAAAGGATTCTGAAAGAGGGCGGCTACGAAGGCGGTGGTGCGATGGTCTACTATGACATTCCCGGACCGTATGCCACCGGACTCGAACAGAAGATCATCGACGCAGCTCGCCAGCAACTGGATGCTCACGTGCCGGCCACCGCACAGGCGGATCCCGCCCGCACAAACGGCATCCGGCCCTTGTCTCCTCGGCGAGCCATATCGTCGCTGCGGACTTCTCCCGGCATGCATGCGGAGCTTGTCACTTCCGAGCCGAATATTGAAAGTCCGGTCGCAATTGCGTTCGGTCCGAGCGGTGAACTCTGGGTCGCGGAGATGTGGGACTATCCACAGGGCGATCCTGCCAAGAGCCCTGACAATCTGCCTCGTCCAGACACTTCTTCGACGGCAGCTCCTGGTATCAGCGGGCGCGTTCGTTGCCTGCGAGACAGAGATGGCGATGGTTCATATGAATCGTCCACCGTCTTTCTTGAAGGCATTCCGTTTCCCACCGGAGTCACTCCCTGGAGAGACGGCGTTCTCGTTTGCGCGGCGCCGGATATTCTGTTTGCGAAAGATGCGGATGGAGATGGGAAAGCGGAGACCGTGGAGAAGCTGTTCACCGGTTTTGCGACTCATAATTTTCAGGCTCGCGTCAACAGTCTTGAATATGGACTTGATGGCTGGGTCTATGGTTCGTGTGGCCTGTTTGGAGGACGCATTACGAGTCTTCGAACGGGACAGGTGATTGAGCTCGGACAGCGGGACTTTCGCTGCAATCCGGACACGGGGGCTTTTGAGGCCGCGACCGGATCGACTCAGCAGGGACGAGTTCGAAACGACTGGGGCGACTGGTTCGGGGGCAACAACAGTGTGATGCTGATGCACTATCCGCTGGACGATGCTTATCTGCGAAGGAATCCTCTTATTGCTCCTGATCGGACGGTGGTTCCGATTCTGGCCGAACCCGATCCGGGCCGACTCTATTCGATTTCGACGCAAGTGCTGTTCGCGCTTTCGGGGCCACCCAATCGTCCGACTGCGGCATGTGGTCTGGGCATTTATCGAGACGACTTACTTGGTGCATCGCTGACCGGAAACGCGCTGACCTGCGAACCTGTGAATAATCTGATTCACCGACAGATTCTTCATTCGAACGGGGCAACATTTGAAAGTCGACGTGCTGATGAAGAACAGGATCGTGAGTTCCTTGCATCGACGGATCCATGGTTTCGTCCAGTCCAGGTTCGCACAGGAACTGACGGTGCACTGTGGGTTGTGGATATGTATCGCTATGTGATTGAGCATCCGATCTGGATTCCGCCAGATACGCTGGCCAAGCTTGATACGCGTGCAGGGGCTGACATGGGAAGGCTGTATCGAATTGTGCCGGATGGCAAGCCTCTCCGGGTGATGCCTGACCTGACCGCATTGAACGGCCCTGCTCTTGCGGAAGCCATTCAAACCGCGAATGGAACTCAGCGGGATCTCGTGCAGCAGAGAATCCTCTGGAATCAGGATCGGGCCGTGATTCCAACCCTGCTCAGGATTGGTCGCGAAGCGGAACGACCGGAGGTTCGACTGCAGGCACTCGCCACACTCGGATGTCTGAACGCCTGCCCCGAAGACTTTGTCGCGGCATGTCTCACGGATGCGCATCCTCAGGTCAGACGGCATGCCGTTTCCGTGGCCGAATCGATGGCCGGCGGGAGCCCCGTTTTGCAGAAACTGCTGATCAGCCTGGCAACAGAGACGAATGCCGCCGTACGACTGCAGCTCCTGTATTCTGCCGGCCAGTTGCCCCCCGACATCGCCTCCGAGATTCTCAGAATCGCGCTGAAAAATCCACTGGAAGACTCGTTCGAGAAGGCCGCCTTCGAAAGCTCGCTGACATCAGAAAATGTTGCACGGCTGACCGAAATCGTGGATGCGGCGCAGCGAAAGCAGTTGCTTCCATGGATTGCAGCGATTGGGTCGGCGAACGTTTTTGTCAGCGAGCTTGAACGGATCACACAGATGATCGAACAGGATCAGTCGCTCAAAAATCCTGTTCTCTTCGAGTCCATGATTCGGGGATTATTAAAACGTGCCGACCTTGAAGAGATGATCACATTGCCCGCTGTTCATGCCTCGCTGCTATCCGCTTCACAGCAGCTTCAGAAGCTTGCGGGTCTGGAAGACGCTGACGCTGATACTCGAGTTGCTGCGGTTCGAATTCTTGGGCTGCTTCCCGTGACGGATGATGGGATTCAAAGGCTGCTTTATCGTCAGCTCTCCGCAAAGACACCTCCCTCTGTTCAGCTGGCTGCTGTGAAAGCGATTGCACAGCGATCAGCGCAGGATTCCACAGCGACCGGGCTTTTGGCAGACTGGTCATCGCGGCCGCCGGGGCTTCGTCGAGCCATTATCGGGCAGCTGCTGGAACGAGCTGAATGGACGAGGACTTTGTTGTCACAGATTCGGGCAGGAGCCCTTGCCTCTGCGGAGCTGGAACTCAGTCAGCAACAGCAACTGCTCAACCACAGCGACGAATCGATACGCAGGCTTGCGAGTGAATGCCTGCAGACGACAGTGAGCAGCAACAGACAGGAGATTGTGAACCAGTACCTGAATGGTCTGAATGATTCCGGCGATCCATCACTGGGGCGGGAAGTCTTCCGCAAACAGTGCTCGAATTGTCATCGACTGCAGGAAATCGGGCATATCGTCGGGCCTGATCTTGCGAACTACGCCAGCAAGCCAGCCGCGGCGATGGTGGTGGCCATGATGGATCCGGGACAGGCGGTCGATCCTCGCTATCAGGCTTACGTTGCGGTCCTGAGTGATGGTCGTTCATTGACCGGATTGGTTGCTGAAGAAACAGCCACCAGCCTGACTTTGCTGGCCCCCGAAGGCAGGCGTGAAACGATTCTGCGATCGGATCTGGATGAGCTTCGCAGCACCGGAAAATCGCTGATGCCGGAAGGGTTTGAGAAGAACGTCAGCCAGTCCGACATGAATCACCTCTGGGCCTGGATCCGGACACAGCGATTGCCTTCCAAGAGTGTTCCTGGAAACGTCCCAGCGATGGTTCAGGTGCCTACAGAAGGTGACAGCGTTCTAAAGGCTGCGGAAACAGAAATCTATGGTGGTGACATTACCTTTGAAGTGCCGTTTCAGAACATCGGTTACTGGCATGGGCGAGACGATCATGTGCGCTGGAGACTCCATTCTGAAAAGCCGCGTGACGTCATCATCTGGGCTGAATGGGCGTGTGACTCCGGATCGGCTGGCAATTCCTTTCAGCTCGAAGGTGCTCGACAGACACTGAACGGGAAAGTCGTTTCCACGGGCGGTTGGGATCGTTACCAGTTCCAGCGACTTGGGAAGTGGATCGTCCCGCAAGGAGACTCGGAGATCATTCTTCGTTCGGCCGGTGACCTGCGGGGAGCCCTTGCCGATGTTCGTGCGCTGCATCTTGTGGTGGCCGGCGGTGTTCCGCTGGCAACAGGAAATGTGGTTCAGACAGTGAAGATGAAAGAGCCACAAACGGACGAAGAGATCGCCATGGCGCTGATCGATGACAGGCGTGCAGCAGCTGATCGCGAAGCTCTTCTTTCCACACATCTTTCGAAGGCTGGTGTTCTGCTGCCACTGATGGCCAAAGGACTGCCTGCTGAGTCTGGCAGCGCGGAAGAATATCGGCGGATTCCGTGGATCTGGAAGGTTGCCATTGCCGCGGCGAAGTCAGGTGATGATGCGTTGATTCGTTCGATCCTTGAGAACACGCTGCCTCAGGAAGGACAGCGTCTGGAACACTGGCAGGCCGTTGTTATCGGCGGAGGAGTCATTAACGGAATGAGTCTTCAGGGGCGATGGCCGAAGGCAGATCTGGCCACAATTATGGGTGAAGATCGCCTGCTCCTGGAGCGGTGGCATCAGGGGATTGAGTCCTCGATTGCGATGCTGAATGACACGGAGGTTCCCGCAGGAACTCGGTACGATGCACTGCGGATGGTCGCGATGCTGGAATGGGCTCGTTCACAAACCCTGTTGAAATCGTTTCTTCACGACAGCGATGCGGAACTGCAGATGGGGGCTGTCAGCGGACTTGGCGATGTTCCCGAGATGGAAGCTGCAAATCTGTTGATGACAGGATTTCAGAAACTGACCGGACCAAACCAGGATCTTGCCCTGCGCGCTATGCTGCGTACAGACGAACGCTGTGAGCGATTGCTGGACGCCGTGTCGGAGAAGCAGATTCCGGGGATCGTCGACGCAGAGGTTCGGACGGCACTCATTCAGCATCCGGTTGAGAAAGTGCGAAAGCGAGCCGTGGAGATTCTGGGTCGCGAATAGGTCGCTTTTGTGATTTGGAAGTTGAGTCTCCCTTCGCCGCACATCTGGAATCAGCTGCCCGACGTGATAGACTTGGGACAGGAGCAAACAGCAGCGGACAAATCGAGAACGGCACGATGTTCAAATCCGGTTACATTCTGACTGTCCGGCAGGACCTTGTCTGGTTTCTGTCGCTGCCGTTCCTTGCCGTCGGTTTTGCTTTGATGTGCCAGGAATGGCTGACCGGCGTCGCGCTGGCAACGGTCGGAGTCTGGATCACGATGCCGCACCAGTTCGCCTCATGGCTTCGAACCTATGGGATTCCGGAAGAGCGACGGTTGTGGACTGATCGACTGTACGTGGCTCCGTTGCTGATCTTTTTCGCCACACTGGCCGGGTATGCGATCGCTCCGATTTCCACCGCCCTGTTTGTGATCCTGTGGGATCACCAGCACAGCATCATGCAGCAGCATGGTTTTGCAAGGATCTATGACTTTCGAGGACGTACGGGAGCGCCGTCGACGGGGTGGTTTGATCTGATTCTTGGCTGGATTCTGTTCGGCAACATGCTGATCACTTCACCCATGTTCATGTGGCCTTTGGTGCGGGAACTTTATCGACTGCGAATTCCCGTGTCGGCGGCGACCATTCAAATGGTTGTCGCTGCCAGCTGGACAATTCTTGCTGTGTATTCCATTGCGTATCTGTGTCACCTGATATGGTCTGTCCGACGAGGATATTCAATCAATCCCATCAAGTATGTGTTCATCGGTTGCAGCTATTTTCTGTGGTACTTTTGTGCATGGCATACCTCCAGTGTGCTGGTCTGGGGAATTGCTCACAAGATCATGCATGGAGTCCAGTACATCGTGATGGTCTACTGGTATCTTCGTCGGCAAACCAGTGTTGAGGGTTCTGAAAGCCGTTTTGCCGCGTCACTCGTTCAGCCGGGGCACATCTTTGGGTTTCTCATGATGGGCCTGTTCTACTCTTTGGTCGTTCAGGTTGTCACTGGCGGACAACTGGGAGTCTTCCTGTTTGGCTGGAAACAGTATCCGACGCTTTACGACGCCATCCCGGCTCTTGGGCTCAAACCGATGACGGCAGCGGAAGGTTATGCCTTCGTCGCGAATGCCTTTTTGAATTCCCTTGGTCTGACTCATTACTACTTCGATTCATTTATCTGGAAAGTCCGGGATCGACGTGTTCAGGGGGGACTGGCATGAGTCGCTCTGTCAATGCAGGAACAAAGACTCCGAAGCGACGTTGGTCGCCCGTGATGAAGTGCAGTCTTCTGGCGACGGCGGTCTTCTTTCTGTGGGGCTACGTCACCGGGCAGCCAACGTGGGGCCTGCTGCTGATTGTGAGCGGAGTGCCGCTGGCAGTCTTCCTGCGATGGATCTACACGGGTCGTCTTCGTCGCTATCGGTTTCTTTTCGGACTCTATGGTTCACTGGCAGTTTTTGGAGTGTACGAAGCCTGGGAGTATGGTCGCATCCCGGCGGCTGTGGCCAGATTTGCCGAACTGCCGAAACCTCCCGGCGAGCCGAATCTGTATTTTGAGTATGACCTGCCATCTGTTGAGTCGCAGTTGTTTCCGGGAGATCCGGAATCGCTGCTTCTTGAAGCTGTGCAACTCAACTACTGCACGACAGAGGGACTGCCGTTTCATCTCCATCCATTCTGTCAGAAGTATGGCGAAGCCGACAGAAAGCGGATTCGTAAAGTGCTGGAAGAAGCACTGGCCAAAGAACCAAAAACAAACGAAGACCTTTACTACAGCTATATCGATGTACTGAAAGGGACAGGAGCCGATGCCAGTGAAGTTCGGGCGGCCATCAGCCAATGGCGAATGCTGTTTCCTTTGTCGACTTGACCGGTGCCTCAGAATCCCGGTCACTGATTCGTGTCGCTCGCGCGTGACCGATCTTATGTTTTGAGCTTATCCGCAGGTGTGGCGAGAAAGAGCCGCAGCCCCGCTAAAAGAACACAATAAACGGCGAAGGCAGCACCGATGATTCCAGCGACGGTTGGAAGGTGGCTAAAGATCAGTCGCAGTCGTTCGGCTTCCCACAAACGATGCCACAGGAAAAGAACGACGATTGTTCCGCCACAAAGGTACGGACCGAACGCCACAAAGGTTCGTCCTGTCAGCATCCAGACGGATGCACCGAGAATGATCCCGACGCATGGAGAAATCGCGATCGCGCAAAGGACAGGCTGCCACCCAATAAAGGCGCCGACCATCCCCATGAGCGTCACGTCGCCGAAGCCAATGGCATGGAATCCCAGAATGGCTCGTGCAGCCAGTCGACCGACCCAGATCATTCCGGCCCCTGTCAGCAATCCGGTCAGGCTCCAGCATAATCCGTGAAGATGCTGGTGCTGTTTGATCCATTCCGGGATGTATTGGCCATTGATGTCCACATCAATACCACTCCAGTCGACCCAAAGATGGATCATTTGAAGCTGACCGCTGAGTGTGGCTCCCGCCACGCCGATGATCGCACCCGTGATGGTGATGGGATCAGGAATGACATAGTCCAGCAGGTCCGTCAGTGTTGCGGTGACAAGCAGGAAAAGCAGGCAGAGGTGAAACGGCAGTCGTTCCCATTCCATGGGCCGGGAAGGCCGGACCTCCGTCACGGTCTGAACCTGTTCCTGAAGAAGGGCCCATGTGAAGACCGAAAACAGGACGGCGGTCAAAAACGTTGCCGCTGCGGGCCACCGAGGCCAGCGAGCACGGCATTCAGGGCATCGACCGCCAGGTCGAATGAGTCGGGCGAGCACCGTTCGAAGATGACCACATTTTCGACACTGTCGGACACCAACGGGCGTATATGGCTCCACCAGGGACGCCGCCCAAAGGCTTGCGATTCGGCCAGCCACAACTCCAATTGCCAAGGCGCAAGATTCTGCGATCACGAATCACCGGTGTCTGTTTTTTATGCGAGATGCGCCAAAATTGGGCATTCATGAGGCGGAAACATCAACTGACAGCAGCATTACGAGGCGGCATGGTAGTTGCATCGAGAGTTTTCTGAACACGGATGACGTTTTCAGAGAGAATTTCCCGCGAAGTTCACGACTGGCGGGATATGAGAAGGAAACGAGTGGCCGTTCGACTCGGGCAGAACACGTTCTCGCGGTGGTCGGACACTGGTCATTCGGATCATCGTCTTGTACAAGTTTCCGTGGTTTCGCCAGGTTTTGGAGGCTTGGAGGAGCCGTTTTTTTCGACGCAGGGGTCAAGGCAGAGAACATGAAAAAGCTCGAGGCAGTAATCCGTCATTACAAGCTGGAAGACGTGAAAACCAAGCTGACCAGCATTGGTGTGCAGGGGATGACGGTTTCCGAAGTCCGTGGCTTCGGTCGTCAGCGAGGGCACAAGGAAACTTACCGTGGTGCTGAATACACCGTGGACTTCATGCCCAAAGTGAAGATGGAAGTTGTCGTGAATGACAACGAAGTGGAAGCCGCGATCAACGCGATCTGCGAAGCTGCTCGAACGGGTCAGATCGGCGACGGCAAGATCTTCATCAGCAGTCTCGAAGGTGTTGTTCGAATTCGAACGGGTGAAACCGGCACCGATGCGATCTAGGCATCGTTAAGTGTTAAGTCGAGATACTCTGAAGGGGTGAACGGCGTTTTTCCGTTCACCCTTTTTGTTGCGCGGAAATTGCTTTTACCTGGCAATCCTGGTGAATGTACGTCGTTTGCTGTCATACCGATCT
>CAZIGZ010000201.1:0-9913 GCA_964538835.1 uncultured Chitinophaga sp.
ACTTTGCGGACCTCGTCCTCTCCGGCAAGACCGATCCGTTCTGGCCCGAGGTGGCCCTGAAGACCCAGCGCATTCTCGACGCGTCGCTCAAATCGGCTCATCAGCAGTCAGCCGCCGTATCGCCGTAACACTCCGTCCGGATCACCCATTTCGTGGCGGAAGAGCGCAAGGCGGCGCAAGGCCTCCGGTCACCACGACACCGGACGGCTTGCGCCGTTCCGCTACCACTCTGGGGGCCATTGGGCTTGCACCGCGCTGCTCCACAGTGCGGTACCATGCGCTCGTTGGATCCACAACGACCGTGGATGGCTAATCGCCAACGCCACCGAGTTCGCTCCAGTCGACCAGCTGGATCTCCGGCTGAATGATCTCGACGAAATTCGTGCGAGAACTCGTTTTCACGCCGCGGCCACCGCGAGAATTCACCTGGTACTTCGTCTGTCCAAAACTCAGCACGCTGTCGTTGTCATTGCGGACGCGAAGTGCATCACTAGGCCGTGACAACTGGACAACTCCCAGCACTTCATCGCCCGATTCCAGCTTGAGACCTCGAACGCCCTTCCCTGCCCCACCGAGCACCGGGACTTCGTCAATTCGAAAATGCAGGACTCGTGCTTTCTTCGAAGCGATAAACATCGTCTCCGCGTCTCGCACCAGGTCCACATAAACGACCTGATCCGTCTTTCCAAGCCGACAGAACTTTCGGCCAGCCTTGGTCGAAGGAGTCCGGAACGATTCATACGGAAGACGCATCACCTGCCCTTCGCGAGTGGCAATCAGAATCGTCAGCCCGACACCATCACCGACACTGTCAAGATCCGGAACGAAACGGCCATCCGTCGTCATGGCATTGATCACACTGACGCCGTCCTTCATCTTGGCACGCTTCGCGAGCGGTTCACCGTAGCCGGAAGAAACCGGAAGCTGTTCAATCGGCAGAGTGTAAGCGATGCCGTCCGAGCAGAAGAACACGACATGGTCCAGAGTACTGCCGGGTACGACCGTCAGCACCGAATCCCCTTCGCGAACTCGCGTCTTTGACACGCTGCTCAACTGACCAACGCGCTTGATCCAGCCCTCGCGAGTCACAACGACGTTCGTGTTTTCGCGAACGATGTACGCCTGCGGATCGTACTCCACGACTTCTTCGGCAGAACCCAGTTCGCTACGGCGTCCATCCGCGTAATCGGTCGCCACCTGTTCCAGTTCGGTCGTGATCAGTTTCCACATCTTCGTTTTGGACTTCAGAATCGCTTCGATTCCGGCCGCTTCAGCTTTCTTCTCCGCCAGCTCTTCACGGATCTTGTTGATCTCCAGTCGTGAAATGCGATACAGCGCCAGTTCCAGAATGGCGTCCGTCTGAATCTCGTCCAGAGGAAACTCGGCCATCAGCTTCTCGGCCGCATCCTTCTTGCCATTGCTGGAACGAATAATCTTGAGGGCTCGCTCCAGACCATCAAAGATGATCGCAAAGCCTTCCAGAATGTGGATACGTTTTCGCAGTTGCTCGAGCTGATATTCAAGCCGACGTCGAACAGTGATATGGCGGAAATCCAGGAAGTGCTGAAGCATGTCCTTCAGATTCAGGACGCGAGGAACCGTCTGTCCATGGTCACCGGGAATCAGACAGGTCGCGTTGTAGCCAAAGTTCTGCTCCAGACAGGTATGCTTGTAGAGATACGCCATTACCGCTTCGGCATCCGCGCCGGGCTTCAGGTCGATGGCAATCCGAAGACCATTCTCCTCATTGGTTTCATCGTTCACTCCTTCCAGCTGAGGCAGCTTGCGAGCGGCGACGAGTTCCCCGATTTCTGCCATCAGCGGACCCGTCGTCGCACCGTACGGGATCGTGTAGATGATGATTCGACTGGTGTCCTGCTTCTTCCCTTCCTGGTGAAACTTCCACTCGCCGCGAATCTTGATGGACCCTTTGCCGGTTTCGTACATCTCCTTCAGTTCGGCACGATCCGTGACAATGCGTCCCCCGAGCGGAAAGTCCGGGCCTTTAACGTAACGCATCAGCTGCGCGACGCTGGCATCAGGGTTCTCGATGAGGTGTACCGCCGCCTTGATCACTTCGCCCAGATTGTGAGGCGGAATGTTTGTCGCCATGCCGACAGCAATGCCTGACGATCCGTTGACCAGCAGAGCCGGATAGCGAGCTGGGAGGATCACTGGTTCCTGGTCCGCCGCGTCATAAGTCGGTCGCATATCAACCGTCTCGAACCGCAGCTCGTTCATCAGGTTTTCTGCAAGACGCGAGAGCTTGGCTTCCGTGTATCGAGCGGCCGCGGCACGAAGGCCCATGATGGAGCCAAAGTTCCCCTGCCCCACCACCAGCGGATATCGCAGCGTGAAGTCCTGAGCCATGCGGACCAGTGCTTCATAGACCGCCACTTCACCATGCGGGTGGAACGAACCTGTTGTGTCCCCGCAGATCTTCGCGCACTTTCGAGTCTTCGCGTCTGTCGTCAGCCGGAGTCGATCGTACATAACGTAAAGAATGCGGCGCTGCACCGGCTTGAGACCATCCCGGACGTCAGGAAGGGCGCGCGAGGTGATGACGGAGAGAGCGTAGTTCAAATAACGACGTCGAGTCTCATCGCTGATCGGCACAAACTGCACGTTTGCGTCCGGTGCTCTGTCATCTTGGAACAGGGAATTGTCACTACGTCCTGAAGATTTCCTGCGTGCCACGATGGCGTCCTTTGCCAGCCTGATTCAACAAAGACACGGAAATTTGCAGTCTTCCGCGGTCTGCCCTTCTTCGGGTCAGAGTTGTCGCGAACTATAGTGAACAGGTCGGCAAATCCCCAGAGATCCACGATGGAGAAATCCGGCAACTCGGGCAAAAGCGGAAGACTTTTCGGATTGAGAAAACTCGAACACAGGAGAGTGTTCTGCAGCATGTTTCGGGCATGCCGCGGATGCGGAATGTCTCATCTGAGCCGCCATTGCCAGCCGAACTACTGAATGTCAGACCATATTCGCTGTTCAGGGACATCATGGACCAGGACAGCAAGCTGACGTTCTTCACAGCATGATTGGAGCTGTGGGAAGCGCTCTTCAGGGAGCGTTCAGGGGAACAGAGTATACGCGGACCAATGGAATCTGGCCGCTTTTGCAGGGACGAACAGTCCGGCGAATCCACGGAGGGGGCTCGAATGCTACGCAAGAGTTTAGTCGCGCTGATGCTGGGCGTGCTTTGCACTGGCAGTGCGATCGCCGACGACACAACGGCAAAGAAGCCGACGTCGAACGGACTGTTTGGCTGGCTGAATCGCTCAGGCGGCCAGAAGACCACGAAAGAAGAATCCAAAGGAGCTTCTGCCACAGGCAAGCTGCGAGCCAACGCGAAGGCGGCCAGCAAGCCAGCTGCAGGTGTTGAGCGAGCCGTCGTCAGCGACGCGGAGCGACAGTCCGTGTCGATTCGACGCACGTCAGCCGCTCCACAGGATTCTGCTCCCGAAACAACGGTGCAGGCTCCTTCCGCTCCGGCCCTTCAGCCGGTTCCCATTGAGCAGGCTCCGGTGCTTCCTAACATCTCCTCTGTCAGCGGGCCACAGTACTTCAGTGCGACGCCAGCGGGACAGCCGATTCCTCAGCCTGCGTTTCCAGGAAACAACTGGCAGACGTACCAGGCTCCGATGCCGACCAGCATGACATCGGCCGGCTTCTATACTCCAGCACCGAATCCAGCCGGCCCGGCAGGTCCCGTGCACAACGGACAGGCACCGGTTTCGATTCAGAGCGGCGGAACGTATCCACAGACCGGAGCAGCTCTGTATCCAGCACCGGTCCCCGGAATTCCTCACCAGATTGGTGGAATCGCCGTGGCAAATCCGGCCTTCCATCATCACGAGATGCTGTATCCGCACCAGTACAAAGCTCTGTATCCGCCTTACTACTACAAGGTGAACGGCGGCTGGATGGTGACACCATTCGGTGTCTGGTCCCATGAGGACTGGCGTCTCCAGGGGACTCAGGTGGATGTGAAGTACAAGTCTCACATCAGCCCGTTCACTCTCTTCACACCGCCATATCACCGATAGGCGAAATGGCGAGCCTCACACGGTTCGCACAGCCCTCGGTTCTGGCCTCGCAGGACGACGGAGACAGGGTTCTTCGTCAGCAGGACGCGCCGTCGCACAGACGATGGCGCACGTCGCCGGTCTGCCTTCGCGCAGAGTTCCTTGAAACACTCTTTCAATCAGGTGGAATCATGATTCCCTTTAAGAACACTCTTCGCAGCCTTGCTGCTTTGTGTGTCGCACTCTCAGCGAGTCTGACAGTTGCTGACGAAGGCGTTGTCCGTATGTCCGACCGTGGCCAGGCCCCGAGCAATCAAAACGAAGGCGTGGTCCGGATGGGCGGTGCTCGCGGCATTCAGAAGGCCAGCTTCGAATGCGGCGAACAGGCCTGTGTTCCACAGTGTGCACCACAGTGTGCACCACAGTGTGGTCCTGTCTGCGGGCCAATGGTATGTGCACCGAACTGCGGACCATGCGATCCCTGTCAGCAGGGAGGCTGGAACGGCAGCTGCTACACGCCAATGGACTGCAACTCCTGTTTTTCCTCATGTGATGCCAATGGCGTTCCTATGGCCTGGTGCCAGAGTTGCCACTGCAGCCCTTGCCAGTGCAATAGCTGCGAGCCGACTGTGTTCGCACACTCATGTGACTCAGGAACCGGATCAGCCTGCCGAGACTTCTGGCGTGGCCAGTCGATGAGCTTCCGTAATAAAAATGCTCGCCTCGCTGACTGCCTGTTCGGGTGGATGATTCCTTCCGGATGCTGCGGACAGGGCTGTCCTCCGGTTGGCAAGTACCAGATCGTGTACGCCGATCAGCCTGGCTACATCAATCCTCAGGATACCCAGATGTACGGTGCACAGGGATACGGCATGCCAATGACCGTGCCTGTCGCTCCGAACGTCAACTACACCTACAACTACAGCTCTGGAATTCCATCCAGCCGAATCACCCACATCGGGAACTACAATCCTCAGACATCACCACAGCCACTGTATCACCGAACGTGGTGATCGCTGGAAAAGTCATGTCACGCGGCGGCCATGTCTTCGACCGGTCGGCGCATGGTTCGGTCGGCATCCAGTCATCGACAGACTGACGACAGGAAGATTCCAAAAGACCTTTTTCGCTTAGCACCAAGCACGCTCTGGTTCACTGGAGAAGGAACACATGAAAACGTCTTCGTTTGCCTGCCTCGCAGCGCTGATGCTGACAGCAGGATCAGCCTTTGCTCAGGCCAACTGCAATTGCCAGGGCCAGGGACAGTTCATCGGATACCAGTCCTGCGACCCAGGTCACTGTTCGACAGGAAACTGCCGAGGCAACTTCTGGACTCGGCCGCTGTTTCCAAACAGCTGCTGTGCAACCAAGGCGTATCCAGACGCCGGCTGGGCTCCTCCGGCTCGCCTTCCGGTGAATTATGACTGGGCATGGTACGGCAGCTATCATCCTCAGGCCTACTACGGAAATCCAGGCGGCGGGTTCATTGGAAACTATCCCGTGGTCTACCAGCCGAACGACACAACTCAGCTTGGCTACTACTACCACAAGGTTCCGACCTGGCAGTCTCGCCCGGGCATGATCCCACCGACACCAAATCCAGCAGACTTCCACGCTCGCGTTTGTCCTGGAGCCGCTGGCTGCAACACCTTCCATGGCGCACCTGGCTGTCAGACATGCCAGGGCCAGGGACAGGTTGTCATGGCACAGCAGGCCTTCAATGTTCCAAACGGTCAGCAGATGGTTCGTCCGGCTGGAAAGCAGGGGATGCTGGGCGGCTTCCGCCTGACATCACTGACCAACCTGTTCGAATAACGGGACTGGAATGGGCGTTTGAAATTACAAAGGAGCGGATGTCCCCGAATAACCGCACAATATTTAGGGACATCGGTGAAACAACAAAGTACCGCATCAGTGTCGCAGGGGATTTCGTCAACACGCGGCGAAGTGATCCCAACCAAGAGCAAAACCAGTTCCTCCTCCTTTCCCGAGAGCTCGGCAGAACCCCATGTCTGCCGGGCTCTTTGGATTTTCTGGCCGACGGTTTGCTCGGTCACGTGCTTCACGAAACGGTCCGCCCGGTGAAAAAACGCAGTATTTTCCAGTCATGACTGTCGTAACGACTATGAACCTTTCTGATTTTCTCGTGTCTCGAATCCCGGGACGCCGGCTTGAACGCCGATCATCCCCACGGTACGATTCCTCGCGTGTTGGTGGCTATAGCTCAGCTGGTTAGAGCGCCAGATTGTGGTTCTGGAAGTCGCCGGTTCGAACCCGGTTAGCCACCCCTTAAAAGCCTCATTCGTTTTCCCAGCGAATGAGGCTTTTTTATTGGGTTTTGATGAAATTCCCGGCTCACCAGTCGCCGGAATCTGGCCACCTCCCAAACTGCCCAGGGTGACGGGAAATATGGTCGAATGAGGTCTGCATTGGGCTGAGTGGGGGATCGGTGCGGTGGCTTTAGAATCGCTCTTTGGTTTTCTCCGGTGAGGTCTGTGGGCAGTGCCACAATGGCTTCAGTTGATCTGCTTGCCGAGTGCCTGACTGTATGCCGTCATCACTTCATCACTGTGGATATTCATGAACATCAGCACCCCAGTTCGCAGGACTCCGAATCCGGATGCCGCAGCTGTTTCGAAGCAGACACTGTTCAAACCCAGCCACCTGTCAACAAATCCCGTGTTGATGGTCACCATCTGGATATTGTGAACAGGGGCCATCGAGATGATGTGGTTGAACCAGCCAGTTCTCACGATGATTCGTCGGGATGTAATGGCAAAAAAACTCGTTCTCCACGCGACGTAAGTGATGTACAGCACGGTCAGGATCCAGAGCAGGCCCACGACGGCAGCGGTGATCCTCGCCGTCGATGATTCCAGCGCCGGGATCGAGAACAGAATAGGATTCGCGATCAAGGAGGCTAATCCACTGAGAATGAGACGGAATACGAGCGCCGTCTGCGAGGGATTGCTGGCGAACAGGAATTGCTCGTCGTTTGCCACCAGTCGAGCAACGACTTGAGGGATCAAATCCGGCTGAATCAACTCGTCCTTGAATTCTCGGACAAGATTCGATGTTCGACTTCGGAATGAGGGCGGTTTGCTGGTATATGGATCGTTCTCGTATACCTCATCTCGGGCGATGCTGTTGTCATTTTCGTGGATTGCCGGCATCGAGAAGTCAAACTCGGGCTCAGGAGAAATCACCTCCTCTTTTGGCACGACCACTGAACCTCGGCACTTTGGGCATCGCAGACGTTTACCGGCGTTCTCACTGCCAACGGCAAGTTTTGCTCTGCATGCGGGACACGTTGTTGTGATTCGGGAAGACATTGGTAAGGGTTCAAAAGGAGAAAAACGAATGAGCTGCTGTGAAGATTTACCGCCCCAAATGCTGTGCTCACCCATGGGGGACCAAAGCTAACGGTGTCTTTCGAAAAGACGCGTCTGGAATGAGCAGACCATTGCCTCCGAAAAGAGGCCCGGCGAAGACAAGAATACTATCGAGACGGTCAGAAACAACCAGTCCTTCATCGGAGTTACTGAGGCAAGACAGTCAGCCTCCTCGCAGATGTTTGCCGCCCGATCTTGGATACGGAACTCAAGTGATGTGGCTCGCCACCATTCATTGCGCAGTGGATGGCGGTCAGCATGATCGCCGCGGTTTATTTGCAAGTCCCGACCGCAAAGCGTACCGAGACCTTCCCTCCTGTCTTCAAGCTGCGGGCGTTTACCGTGACCGGGCGAAGTCGGGCTCATAAGCCAGTTGATCTGAAAAGCGTTCGTCACCAGACAGGCGATTGAGGGACAGAAACGGCCGTAGTTCTCAAGCGTCATCCGTAGCTAACGCAGAGGGCTGTTATGAACTCAACAGGTTGTTCGGAACCGTAGGGACGCGGCTCGATGTGTCCGTTGCTGCCAAAACTGGAGAAGTCGAACCCTTGCGGAATCTATCAATTGACCATGATCATGGCGCACAATGACCAATGGTGGTTTGGCGATGGCATAACACTGTCCACACGCAGATCGAAACGTTCGAATTCCGCTTAAGGTTCAATGCGAGCAAGAACGACTCCTGCAACCGGCGCTACCGGGATTGGATTGTCCATTAGAAATTGTCCAGAACACCAGCTCCGGTTCGCTGCTCTGTTGGCTTTGGGAGTCAATGCAATCGGCGATTCAGCGTGGAGACTGATCGATTTCGACTTGCTGCGACGCTCAGCAATGGTGAGGCGACAGGAACTCTGTGATGAAATGTTCCATCGGATTTCGATCGCCGAGGACCTGGTCGGATCAACGGTGCTGCTTCGACGTTCCGTCGGCCGTCAGCAACTGATCCACGTTCATCCGCCTCAATCCGCGGTTCTTGACGGCGATTCGGTTTCCGAGTGCAAGCGTCAAACAACGAATGCGATCGCAATCATCTCGGCATGCGATCTGGATTGCGTTTCATTCCGATGCTCTGGGCCGAGCGACTCCGTTGGGGAACGAGCTCTCACAGCGTCACAATCGCGGCTGCGGCCGTTTCAAAGAGTGACGCGGAGAGTGCATCACGGAAACAGAATTGTCGGTGTGCCCGTGTAGATCGGCTGGCTGATGCCTGTGGTTACTCCGGGCAGGCTGATGTTGGTTGCTTCGGTGTTGTCGAACAGGCTTTCGATTCGGAGGGTTCCGAATCGTGGCACCAGCGAGTCTGGCGCTACTGGAATGTTCTCGATCAGAATCGCTGCGGGAGCCTGTGAGTCGACAATGGTCGTCGTGGTACTGTTGATGGTCCCCGTCACATTGTCCAGATGAATGCCGTGATTCGCACCGGGGCTGTTTCGTGACGTCAGCGACAGGAAGTTCAATGCCGTGGTGGTGTCGCTCAGGTCGAGGACTGCACCGGACTCAGTTTGTATCGAGCTGAAATTTGTGCTTCTCACAGTGAGGCTCGGAGACGAGGCTACCGACAGACCAGGGCCATTGTTGTTGAAGATCCTGACCACACCGAGATTCAGGTCGCCTGTGGAGTTCTCGATCGAGACACCTGGACCGGTCACATCGGTTGGCGTGCTTCCAACGGTGAGCAGGCCGGCGGTCACACTCTCAATAGCTGGCGTCAGAGGATTGGTGTCGAACGTGACGTCGTTGAACACAACACCTCCGGTTGCGGCATTTGTGACTGAGTTGGCGGCAAATCCGCTCACCCACACTGTTCCAGCCCCAGCGCTGCCGTCAACAACGATTCCGGAACCGGTCGTTGAAGAAACTGTTGTTGTGTTGAGCAGGATGACCGCATTGCCGGTTGAACCGGGGCTGGTTGAGACGTTGACGGCATCCTGCTGGACGCTGATGGAGTTTGCGGCCGGTGTGGCACCCGGGATGGCGGAAAGTCCGAACAGCAGATTGCCAGCCCCGTTGACGTTCACATCGATGCCCTGGATGCTTCCGACGGTATTTGTGATTTGGAGTCCCGATGCGGAGACAATCCCGCCGGTCGCCGACGTGTTGATTTCGAGTGCGGTATTTCCCGAGTTTTCAATCGTCACCGAAGATAGACTGGCTGTTGAATCATCCAGCCGGATTCCTCGCTGCGACGGATTCGTGATCAGCAGATTATTCATGCCGACGCCGACGGAAGATGTCAGGTGAATGGCATCGCCTGGAGAAGATGTGATCCGGTTGTTCGCAAGCGAGACGCCCAGCACGTTCGTCCCGGTCACTCCGCCCTGGATGTTAAACCCGTTCAGTTCCGTGTTGTTGGCCAGCGTCACGTCACCCACAATTGTGGACGACAGTGAAGTCAGAGTGCTGGCACCGGAGAACGGCAACTGGGTCGCACCGGAAGCTGTGGTCACGGACTGAGCTGGACCGTTGGAAAACAGGGTGGAACCTGGTGTC
>CAZIGZ010000202.1:0-7295 GCA_964538835.1 uncultured Chitinophaga sp.
CGAGAACGCATTTTGCGAACACGATTTCCTCGACGCGTCTTTCGTTCAAGGTAACCCCACGATTCTGAGCCATAGCGGCGAACGCGGAACTTCCTCTGTCCGAACCCCGGACTTCGGCGGAACACGGAGAAGTCCTGAGTATCCGTTGCCAGTGTAATGATTCGATACTGACCTTCTGGTGCTGTGGCACAGAACTGGTCGATCTGCAGCTGCGGGGAAAGTAACTGCTCCAGCGCGTTGGCCGTGGCTTCGTCCAGCAGACACTTCATTTCGTAAGCGTCGGCCGATCCCTGAGTATTTGCTGCCAGAGCTGGTGACTGAAAAACAGCTGAGTTCATGCTTTGACCGGCAACTGAGCCGGCAGCCCCGGATTCCATCACTCGGATTTCCTGATTGGCAGCACTGCCACCGGCTGAATCAATCGCCGCGCAGCAGGTTCGTCGGATGACAGGTATGGAGACAGCGGTTGACATTGCAGGATGCCAGCAGAAAGGCTTTGCCCGAACGGGTGTTATTGACGTTGAGCCAGAGCCTTCCGCGAGAAGACTCCTCGTGAACTTCAGCTTTTGGTCTCGTTCTGCAAACCCCTGTCTCAGACTAACAGTTTCGCGAATTCTATGAATTTCCGGTGCAACTCCGCCAACCTGAACGAAACCTTAATTTTCACGATCCTTAAGAAGCCGAAACTGTCCCGGCAGCTTGCCGTCCGTCAGTCGGGCATTTCGCCAGTTCAGCACGTAGTCCGGCTGGTCTGCAAAGACGCCATCCACGCCGCCCTTCACCACAAGCCACTCGATCCATTGTTCAGGTGACTCCACAAATGCCGGCAGTGCATCTGTTCGGAAGGTCCAGACATGAACCTGAAGGCCAGCGCTGTGGGCCTTCTGCACCAGCCCTGTGACATCGGGCTCGCCCGTGGCTGTTTTTCCCTGGATGACCAGAGTCTGGAGGACTCCCAACCCGTCGCAAAATCCGGCGCATTCCCTGATCTTGTCGTCAGACGGCATTTGAGCCGTAAGATAGATCAGGGGCAGCATACACTGCAGCTCTTTTCGGATCCGACGCACTTCCGCTTCGTCAAAGCACTGAAGAAAAATGGGGGCGTCAGCAGAGTTATAGCCATACTGCTTCAGCACTTTGAGAATGGCCGTTGTTGCGTCGAGCCCTGCCGCTCGGTGTCGAGCTGGTTCCTTGATTTCGACGTAGACGCCGGCAGTCCGATTTCGTGAAGCGTTCAGGCCCTGAATCAATTCCAGATGTTCGGCCAGGGTGTTGATTCGAAACGAACCCTTCTCCAGCGGGAATCGAGTTCCCGCCGCTTTCCATGCTCGGCTTTCTGTTCGTCGTTCGGTGACATTCAGTCGTCGCAATTCGGACAGTTCAAAGTCCATCACATGCCAGTGCCCGTCGTCGCGTTTTCGATCCGGGAAGACGGACGCGACGTTGGTCAGGTCGTCCAGAATCATGTCATGCATGACGATCGGGATCCCGTCCTTCGTGATCACACAATCCTGCTCGATGTAGTCAGCTCCCAGAGCATGAGCCATGGCCGCGGATTCTGTGGTGTGTTCCGGCAGATATCCCGAAGAACCACGATGAGCAATCACGATGGGAACTATCGCACTCTGATCCACCATCACAACTCCCGCCGGCGCATCACCGGTTGACTGAGCATACGCTGTCGCGCAGCAACAGAGGAAAATTCCAAAGACTCGAGCCGAAGACAACGAAAAGGACATAGGTCTCGTCCTGAGAAACCAGAGACTCCGGTGAAAGAACGCAGAGTTGCTGCAAGAGTCAATTTGCTGCGGGAACCGTCAGCGTTGGCGGACCTGAGATCCAGCCCAGTGATGCCAGGAACCTGTCGAGTTCCATCAGCGTCTGATGATGCCAGACGGCTTTGTCTGTCACCTGCTTCGCGTTCTTCGATGCCCCCTCTTGCGTGTTTTTGCCGTTGGCGCCGGCGTTCCTGATCGGTGCGTTGTTCGGGAGGTTGAAGAAGCCATGAGGAGCACCGTCGTACAGCTTCAACTCGCAGCGATTCCCGGCCGCCTGCATCAGTTCCGTGAACTTCTCTACCGTCCTGACGTTGACCGTCGAGTCAGCGCGGCCGTGAAAAATGATGGCAGGAGGCAAGCCAGCGCGAACATAATGTGCTGGAGACATTGATTCCGGCTCGGCCCCGAGGCGTTCTTTCAGCGTGAGCAGTTTTTGTTCGGCTTCATTCGGAACTGGCAGGCCTGGCAGTGGAGACAGTACGACAGCAGGATTGAAGAGAGCCATGGCATTCGGGACGGAACTGACATCTGTCTTTTCGTTCGCCGCATCAAAGCCCGGCAACAGTGCCGTGGCACAGGCGATATGCCCGCCGGCGGAGCCTCCTGCAGCACAGATTCTTCCGCCATCGATGCCAAGTTTTTCCGCGTTGGATCGCAGATAACGAATGGCGGACTTGGCATCTTCCACACACGCAGCGGCTTTCACTTTGTCTCGCGAGGCGACTCGATAGTCTGCAACGAATGCCGCCATACCTCGCGACGCAAGGTACTTTGCCTGAGGAAGGAACTGCTCCGGAGTTCCCGACGTCCAGCCGCCGCCGAAGAAGAACACAATGCATGGCTGCCGCTGGTCAGACGACTTGCCGGTCGATTCCGGATCGCCAATTTTCCACAGGCAAAGCTCGCGTTCACCGACCTTCTTATAGACGTGCTTTTCCCCCGAAATCTCAGGAGGCCACGGTCCGGTCTCTTTCTTCCCCTTCTTTCCACCAGCCGTCTGGGCACAGGTTAACGTAGGGATCAGCAGACAGATCAGAAGGCTCAGGACAATTCGCATCGCAGGGGCTCTCGAGGGCTTTTCAAAACGTCTTCGGTTCGACGCGAAGTGTAGCGAAGAAGCAAACCCGTAGGCGAGTCATTCCATGACTCATGCCTCGATCCCTGCATGCCGTAATGATGAATCGACGCGGATTGGCGAGGCGACGCTGGTACGCAAGGCCACGCAAAGGCAAGAACAGGCCTCCCCACGGATGCGGCTCGCAGAGCTCTCAGTCATGGAATGACTGAGCTACGGATTAGTTTGCCTTCAGCATGCGAATGCACACTGGCTTGCCGACCGTGATCGACTTCCCTGTTGGATTCAGCATGCCGGTTTCCTGATCGATGCTGAAGACAAAGACCGAATCAGAATTCTGGTTCTCGGCGAGCAGCCACTTGCCTTTGGGCTCGATGTAGAAATTTCGAGGTTCCTTGCCGCCGGTTTGTTCATTCTCCAGGTACTTCAGGAGTCCCGTCTCCTGGTCGATCGAGTACGCCGTGATGGTTTCGTGTCCTCGATTGCTGACGTACAGGAACTTGCCCGTTGGATGAACGAGACATTCTGCGGTGCTCTTGCGACCGTTGTAGCCGCCCGGGATGGTGGAGATTTCCTGGATGGCGAACAAAGCACCGGTTTGAGGATCGCGGCGAAATCCAGTCACAACCATCGTCATTTCATTGTTGGTCCATGCAAAGTTACCGGAGGGATGAATGGCGAAATGACGAGGACCACCGCCGGGAGTCACGAGTGCAGCCGGCGGATTCGACGGCGTCAGTGTGTGCTTCTCCGCATCGAGCTTGTAGATCATGATCCTGTCGATCCCAAGGTCTGCGGCGTATGCAAATCGATTGTCGCTGCTCAGGTTGATTGAATGGGCATGGGGGGCTTCCTGGCGGCCTTTGTCGACGCTGCTGCCTTCATGCTGCATGTTGCAGGAGACTGGTCCGAGAGAACCGTCTTCGTTGATTGGGAACACGACGATGTTGCCACCGACGTAGTTGGCCGCCAGCAGGTTCTTTCCGGTCGCGTCCACATTGCAGTGACACGGCGCGCCGCCTTCCGAAACCTGATCGTTGATCTTTGTCAGTGTCCCGTCGGCATTGACCTTCAGTGCGGTGACTCCGCCCTGCCCTCGGCCAGGTCCTTCACTGATTTCGTTGACTGCATAGACGAATTTGCCGGAAGGATGAATGGCCAGGAATGAGGGGTTCGTCAGTTCTGCCGCCAGCACGGGTTCCGACAATTCGCCCGATTCATCATCGAACTCGCACGTGTATACGCCTTTGCTGAGCCCGCCGGTGTAGGTGCCGATGTAAATTCGAACCTTTTCGGCCATCGCATCAGAGGACAAAAGGATCATCACCGCAACAACCAGCAACGCAGAACGACGAAGGCTCATGAGGACGCTTTCCATGATGAGAGATAGAAAAGAACAGAGGCCGCTGACGCAGCAGCGACCTCTGAAATGCCGACACCAGATTACACGACGCCGATTGGCGAAAAGGCGGTCACGGACATTGCCGTTCAGGGGCAAACGTTACTCCGCCTTCGAGAAACCGGCCTTCACGAGTCCGTCAAAGCCGGTTCGCAGAGGTCGAATGTCCCAGCCTTTCCCATTCAGGATTTCCGCGCACATCAGGACTCGACCACCCGCCTTGCAATGCAGGTAGATTGGCTTGTCCTTCGGGAGCTTCTCCAGTTCGGCCGTCGCACTTCCGTCCTTGATCTTGCTAAGCGGAACAAAGGTGGCTGACTTGAGGTGGCCGGCATCCCATTCGTCCTGTTCACGAACGTCCACAAGGATCGCTTCATTGGCTTCCACACGTTGCTTCACGACATCCAGTGCATCAACGGTGTGACCAGCATCAGTAAACATTGGCTTCTCCACAGGTTTTGAAACAGCAGCTGTCTTCTTTGAACCGGTAAACACCGGTGAATCCGGATCACCACCAGACTGCAGGTAGGCGATCAGGTCAAGGACTTCTTCTTTGTTCAGAGTATTGATCAGGCCGGCTGGCATCATGGAGACCTTTGAAACCAGCGTCTCTTCGATTTCTTCACGGGCGACCTGAGTCAGGTTGCCAGGCTCCAGCATGTTTTCACAGACCATGATTCGATCCGCATTAAGGTTCACGACACGTCCCGAAACCTGCTTGCCGGAAGAAAGGACAAAGATGTTGGACTCATACTGGTCCGAAATCACCTTGCTTGGCTCAATGATGGATTCCAGCATTGTGCGAGCGTTGTAGCGGCGAGCCACGGCGGTGAGTTCCGGCCCAACAATACCTCCGTCACCTGCAAAGCGATGACATTTGAAGCAGGCCGTGACCTGGAACATCTTTCGGCCGTTGTCGTAGTTGCGCCCGGTCAGGCCGGCTTCGACGTCCGCGAGAAAATCGTCGACTGTCCATTCTTTCACAACAGGACGAGTAGACGCTTCGACCAGAACTGCTGAGCCTGATGGCTGAGCCTCGAGAACATCCTTCAGTGCCGTCTTTTCAGCCTCGGTCAGCCGGTCGATTGCTTCCTGTCGAATGTTCTTGATGAAGCCAGAGAACGAGTTTCCGCCTCGCAGAGTCGTCGACGTCACAAACCACTGGAAGTATTCCTTACGCTGCTCGATCGTCCAGTGACTCTTGAGAGCTCGCAGGCAGTACGCATAATGAATCTGCTCTTCCTGCGTCGGAGCTTTTGCAAGGAGAGCGAGTGTCTTTGCCGCAACCTGATCATCGTTCAGGTACACCAGAATTCGGCAGAGTTCGCGGTTCAAAGTCGGGCTCTTTGCAGGGTAATAGTAATTCAGGATCTTGCTGACATCCTGAGCAACCGCAGCTTCCGGTTCACCCATGCGGATAAAGCACAGCCCCATGACTCGCAGAGCATCCAGCATCTGAGATTCACTCAGCTTCGATCCATCAATTTCACGCATTGATGTCAGCAGCGGAATCTGCTGTGACTTGTCGCCGCAGCGAGCCAGTGCCAGGAGTGCGTTCAGTTTGGCATCGACGCTGGAATCTTCCTCCAGAGCTTTCTGAGCCCATGACGCGACCGACTGATGTTCAATCGCCGTACGAGCGGCGAAGCGAATCGTTCGGTCTGCATGTCCAAGATATGGCCAGGCCGTCGCAACGGCATCAGCCGCACCATCGTGATGCAGAGCCTCGAGCTTATGGCGAACCGCTCGGAGCTCTTCACCGCCGTCCTTTTCCGGAGTGACTGGTGCCGTCGAATCTTTGCCTTTGTACGTGACTCGATAAAGCCCCGACTGAGTCTTTCGGCCACCGATGGTGAAGTACATTGCCTGGTCAGCAGGGTTCACGATCAGGTCCGTCACTGGAAGAGGTGCGGCAGAAATAAAGCGTTCCAGCTCACCAGAGTAGGACGCTCCCGACGGCTTCGTGTGGACCGAATAAATGACTCCGTAGCTCCAGTCACTGATGAACAGCGACTTTTGATACTTCGCCGGGAACTTCGCCCCTGTGCCAAACGCGATGCCGGTTGGTGATCCTGGTCCAACGTCAACCACGGAACCAAGGCTGTCCGGATAATACGCGGGCCATTTGCCAGTCCCGGATCGCCAGCCAAATTCCGCTCCGCTGGTCACATGATTGACTCGGGTCGGGCGATACCACGGAGTGCCGACGTCCCATTCCATGTCAGCATCGTAGGTGAACAATTCGCCTTCTGTATTGAGAGCGATGTCATATTGGTTTCGGAAGCCACTGGCGAGTAACTGCCAGTCCTTACCGTCCGGACTCACCTGAGCAATCCAGCCACCTGGTGCCAGAATGCCAACAGCGTGACCACCGGCATCCCACATCCGAGGCAGCAACTGGTCTTCAGCCCAGATACGTGGAACTCGTGACTGCGAAAAATCAGTGATCGGAGTGTGATTGCCACACGCAACGATCAGGGACTTTCCATCCGGTGACAGAATAATGGCATGCGGACCATGCTCATTGCCGCCCTCCAGAAGGCGAATATGCTCAGAAGTGTCATACTGATCATCGCCGTCCGTGTCACGCACTCGGTGCAGACCGACGCGCGGTGCATCGCCACTGTTGGTCATCACATAAAGGCTGTCGAAGGCACACAGAAGTCCCTGCGCCATGCCGACGTCCACATTGATCAAGTCAATCTTGATTTCGTCTGACGACCCCTTTGCTGGCGGTGTGACTCGATACAGCTTGCCGTACTGATCGGAAACAATCAGACGCCCCTTCGGGTCAGGAGTCATGCAAACCCACGACCCCATCTTTTCATAAGGCACCGAATACAGTAGTTCGACTTCAAATCCTTCCGCCACCTTCATGTCCTTCACAGGCGTGGCCTGAGGAATCGGGGCGGCTTCGTCCGTAAGAACGATGGCATCAATATCCATTTCGCCACCGCGGCTGAACGGATCGATTCGCAGAGATGTGACTGGAGAATCCGTGGTGAAGTACAGCTTCGCACTTCGGAATTCCTTATCGGAACCT
>CAZIGZ010000202.1:7305-9882 GCA_964538835.1 uncultured Chitinophaga sp.
TTCGAACCGACTTGTCCTCTGACGTGTTGGGCGACGCTTCCGTCGTCCAGAAGACCTGGATGTCGGCGTTGCCTCGGAACTTTGCACTGATCACCAGCTTGTGATCTCCGGCACGGCCTTTCACAGGAGCCGAAAAGTACGGATCTTTGCCCTTCGACTTCACATGCAGGCTGCCATCCTTGACGGAAAGTTCTGTTTCGCTGTTCGCCGTCCAGCCGACATCGGCCGAATCAAAATTCCAGGTTTGAATGTCATCCGCAGCGGCGAACGTTGACCCACTGGCGAGCGCCAGTATGGTCAAAAAGCGAGTAAATCGTGTCATGTTGAGTGCTCGAAAAACAGGGGAAGGCGAATGTTCTGAGCGAACAATTCCGCAGGGCGGGGATCAGCAGAAAGAGACTGCAGTTTGACGCTCTCTGGACGCGGTTTCAAGTTTGGCAGGACTGAGTGCTGGTCCGAGTCTCATTCCCCTCTAAAATGACAGGTGTGTTATGTGTACGCCTCTGGATGTTTTGTTCGATGCGCCGATGCGGCTCTTTGCGAGTAACAGATCATGAATGGTCAAACAGGATCGGAACATCATGGTGGCATTATCCACACCTACCAGCAATACGATCCGAAAGCCATTCCTTCTCCGCATTCTCCTTCGCCGGATCTGCTGTCGCCGGCGTTTGAACATCTTCTGACATACGGCTCGATGAGACACCTGACTGAGGAAGAGCTGGCGAACGCCATTCGTCTGGATCCCGGACAGTTTGCGGGACTCGGTCCCAGCCTTGATGCCCTGATCCAGATGCTGAAGGAACGCAAAGAAAAGATTCTCAGCACCTGGGAAACGGACTCCGTTCAGAAGAAGGCCGTTCGTCGCATGGCCGATGCGGCTCGCCAGGCCCGCCCGCCAGGCAAATTCTCCAAGAGCTTCTGGCAGGCGCTGAAGCAGGAACAGATTTACGATCTCGAACGCCTCTGGTACCGCGCGGAAAAGTCGGAGCCGGAATTTGCCGGCCGACTTGTGAACCTGATGGAAACCATGGGCGAAAAGTACCAGGTGGATATGCTGGCGGCGAAGTACGAATTCACCGGTCAGAAGTCCATGAGCGTTCCTGATGCGATCGAGATCTTCGCCGAGCTGCAGAAAATTGATGAACTGCTGAAACAGCTCGAAGACGCAAAGAAGAATGCTCAGATTGCCATTATTGATCTGGAAGAACTCAGCGAGTTTGCTGACCCCGAGATGGTGCAGAACCTGAACGCGTTTCAGGAGAAGATTCGTGAGCATCTGAAACAGATGATGGAAAATCAGGGACTCGTCAGCCAGCAGGGACAGATGCAGCTGACTCCAAAAGCCTATCGAATGTTTCAGGGCCGCTTGCTGGAACGCATCTTCAGCAACCTCCAGGCATCTCGCACAGGGCGACATCAGGGACCAGTGACAGGCGAAGGTGTCGCGGAACTGCAAAGGACTCGCGCTTGGGAGTTTGGTGACTCCGTGACGCAGATGGACATCCCGACAACACTGATGAATGCGATGCTCCGTCAGGGATCGGAGCGCCCGTTACGTCTTCAGCAGCGCGATATCCAAATTCATCAGACTCGAAACAACCCCAAGTGTGCGACGGTTGTGCTGATGGATATGAGCGGTTCCATGAGGTACGACGGTCAGTACATCAACGTGAAACGGATGGCCCTGGCACTAAACGGACTGATCACGTCGGAATATCCGGGAGACTTCCTTCGCTTCATCGAGATGCACACGTTCGCCAAGGTCGTGCCTCCTGGTGAACTGGTCTCTCTGATGCCGAAAATCCCGACGATCACAAGCCCCGTCGTACGACTGCGAGCTGACATGAGTCGCGATGATGTCAGCGAAGTTCATATTCCGCCGCACTTCACGAACATCCAGCACGGCCTGCAGTTGTCTCGACAATTGCTGGCCGTTCAGGATTCCCCCAATCGCCAGGTGATTCTGATCACGGATGGGCTGCCGACCGCTCACTTTGAAGGCAGCCTGCTTTACATGTTGTATCCGCCAGATCCAAAGACGGAAGAGGCGACAAAGCGCGAAGGGCTGCTTTGCAAACGGGAAGGCATCACGATCAACATCTTCCTGCTTCCAAGCTGGTCACAATCCCATGAAGACGTCCAGTTCGCGCATCGTCTCGCCGAAAGCACCGGCGGTCGAGTCTTCTTCACGGCCGGAAATGATCTCGATCGATTTGTCGTGTGGGACTATGTGAACCATCGACGAGAGATTATTGGCTGATCTGCTGAGTCGATACGAAGGGGCAGGATTGGATTGTGAAAAAGAGGGAATGGCGCCCCGGCGATGAGGGTTGAGGAGCGGGGATTAAGGTTAAGAACAAGATTAAGATTAGGACAGAAATCACGACGTAGAAAGAGAGACAGCCGCGGGCTCCAGGGAGACCGGCGGCTGTCGGTATTCGGTTTCAGTCTTTTCTGCGGAGGCCAGATGGCTGTCACACAGTCGATCAGACTACAGACGCAGCAGGCTGTCGAGTTCGATCAGGTCTTCGTTGACCACTCGCGAACGGTAGGACAGGTTGGCTCGGTCTGAGG
>CAZIGZ010000203.1:0-1491 GCA_964538835.1 uncultured Chitinophaga sp.
TGCCCTGGTAGTCGCGATGATGAGCCATCATGGCCTGTCGGTCGTTCACGAACACTTCAACCACATGACGATCGATGTAGATTCGCACGACGACATCCTCCTCTGCGGCGAGTTCAGAAACGCGGAAAGGAGCTTCCGCCGTGCCCACTCGCAGCATCCCTGTCTCTGGTCGGAACACGATCGGCAGCCCGTTGCCATTGCCATCGTTATAGACATTGAAGCCGAACAGCTTTCCCAGAGCTTCACTGCGAGGAATCGTGATCTGCACCTCCATCGAATCGCTGGTCAGATCCACAATCTTCTGCCCCTTCGGAGTCCTGTCAGAAAGAAGCGTTCGATCAACATGCCCCACGGTGACGTTCTCCGTGACGACGGGATCGTGCCGCAGACTTTCCAGTTCGCGCAATGGACGAATTCTCAGCGTATTGTCCTTCGCGAGACTCAGCTCACGAGGAAGCGATTGAATCGTGAGATCGCTCATGTGCCCGTCATAACGATCCAGCGTCGCACACCAGGCCCACATGACTCGACGACCATCAGGCGTCAGGACACTCTCCGGCGCGAAGAAGTCCGCTCGCCACGATTCGCGACTGAACAGGCTCTGCGATTCACGCCGCCAGTTCATACGGCCATGAGTCTCCGGAACGAACTGCTCGGTCTTCGCATCCCAGTCGCCGATGTAGTATCGACAGCCCAAATCGTGACTGATGCACAGCAGCATCCACTTGTCGCCAATGCGGAAGAAGTTCGGACACGAGACATCTTCGCCCTTCGCAACATCCGGAAGATCGTGCTTCAGAAACGGTCCGACCACAGACCAGGTCTTCAGATCTTTGGACTTCATCAGTGGCGGATTTTCGCCCCCGGAAATGGCGTAGTAGGTATCGCCGACCAGGAAGCAATCCGGGTCCCAGTGATTCATTTGTACTTCGGTGCCATCCGGGTTTCGCACGTTGACCGGGAATGGTTTCTCCCAGGCACTGATCGCTTTGTCAGTCGCAACGGCGATCTGGTTGCGTCCGGAATTCTGACCGTGATAAATGGCGGCGGGTCGACCCTCTTTCGTCAGGAACCCTGTGCCGCTGAACATGCCATGGCCCGTAAACGCGGGCTGCAGTTTGGTTGTCTGCCATGTCCAGTGAAGCATGTCAGTGCTGGTGACATGAGCAAACGAAAAGGATCGCCCGCCGTTCCACGGATGCTGAATGATGTAATGAAGATGGTAAACACCATCGACACAGAACGCCGCGTTGGGATCACCCGGAAGACTGTCATCGCCCGGATGCATCAGATGGTAATTCAGGATCAGGTCTTCCGGCGGCTGAGATCGGACGTTGCCAAGTCGTCGCTTCTGACTGGCCAACTGTTCGACAGTATTCCGATCGGCCGATGCGAACAGAGCACCCGTCCGGCCATCCAGGATCAGACGCCCATTCTTCACACTCGCGCCGGGTGTGAGTTTTGTGTGAGCCAGCCGCCCGGTTTTCTCCG
>CAZIGZ010000203.1:1591-9856 GCA_964538835.1 uncultured Chitinophaga sp.
CAGAATCTTCATCAAAGGTCCACCATGCCCATGGACGAAGATCACCGGCGATTCCAGGCTTCAGTGCTTTCAGGTGAGCTTCCGTCAGGGCCGTGTTGTAGATGCGAGCATCATCGATCTGGCCTGCGAAGAATTCCTGGTTACCAATGTGTCGAGGCCCGATGATCACCACGCTGCTGTCCGGGAAACTCTGCAGACCTGCGACGTCGTGCCGAGAATACAGCGCACCATTGCGAAAGGTCGTCATCGTTTTGCCGCTGTAGACGATCGCGATCTGAACCAGCGTGTCTCCCGTCAATGTTTCTGCAGGGAACTTCGCCTGATCGCGCTGAGTCCGGCTGAACAGGTCACTTCCGGCCATCCACCGAGCCGGTTCGAGTTCACCGAAGACAATCCCGTCGAAATGAAACGCGTTGTCGTCGATCGTGAGTGCGCTGCCGCCCTGCTGAGCCAGATTCTCCGGGGAGACCCAGACCACCAGAGTCTTGTCAGTCAGAGCCACGAGCTTGTCGGACTGTGCTTCACACGTGGACGAAAGCGAGCCGAAGAGCAGAATAAAGAGCAGGAGCCGGGCAGGAAGGATGCGTGAAGTCATACGACGTTCCAGGAAGAGGTGGAAAATCCGTACTGGGTGGCGAAAGAGCTTACGTCAAACGCTGCCGGATGGACATTGTGGAGCCCGCTGTCCGCGAAATGCCGTGTTTTGTGAGATTCCACACTTGGCAACAGCGGGCTTCGGTCGTTGCGAAGGACTGTTCGGACCGTTACTCTATTCGCCTCGTTTTCACGTCCCGGAATGAAGATTCGGCAGACAGATTCCTGTCCGCCTTCGTTCGCCCTTGTTCGCGCGATAACAGTTGGTTCGCGCTCGGAGTACTCAAATGCCCCTGGTTCCACTTCGTGTTGTCCTCGATCACGCCGCTGAGAATAACTACGGTGTTGCAGCATTCAACGTTAACAATATGGAGCAGATTCAGGCGATCATGGAAGCTGCTCGCGAAACCGATTCACCGGTGATCGTTCAGGCTTCGCGCGGTGCTCGATCGTATTCTCAGGACAACTACCTGCGACATCTGATGCTGGCAGCATCAGAGCTGTATCCGGAACTCCCGATCGTGATGCACCAGGACCACGGCAACAGCCCGGCGACCTGCTACAGCGCGATCAAGTACGGGTTCACTTCCGTGATGATGGACGGTTCGCTGATGGAAGACGCAGCAACTCCGGCATCGTACGAATACAACGTGAAGGTGACTCGCGAAGTCGTACTCGTCGCTCATTCCATGGGCGTCTCCGTGGAAGGCGAAATCGGCTGCCTCGGTCAGGTCGGACATGCACCAGCGAAGCCAGCTGCGGCTCACAGTCACGACAAGGACCTGGAAAAGGAACCAGGCGACCGCGACTCACACGCAACCGGTGGCGCTTCCGGTGGCATGGATTCCTCTCACCTGACAGACCCGGCTGAAGCGGAGCGATTCGTTGCCGAAACCGGCTGCGATGCACTCGCAGTGGCCATCGGAACCAGCCACGGTGCGTACAAGTTCAAGCACAAGCCAACCGGCGAAGTTTTGAAGATGTCTCTGATCGAAGAGATTCATCGTCGCCTTCCGAATACCCACCTGGTCATGCATGGCAGTTCTTCCGTCCCACAGGAACTGCAGGACATCATCCGCAAGTTCGGTGGTCAGATGGAAGAAACCTACGGCGTGCCGGTTGAAGAAATTCAGCGAGGCATCAAGCATGGCGTTCGCAAGATCAACGTCGACACGGACTGCCGTATGGCCATCACCGGCGCGATTCGAAAGATCTTCGCTGAGAAGCCACGAGCCTTCGACCCTCGCGAATACCTGAAGCCGGCTCGCGACGCGATGAAGCAGGTCTGCATCGCTCGCATGACCGCCTTCGGCCAGGCCGGCAACGCCGCCAAGCTGATGAAGGCCAAGAAGCTGTCCTAACAAGGCCGGAACAGCCTTGACCCAAAGGAGCCTGCTGGCTCGCTGCCAATCAACGCTCACGTTGTTCATTCAGGAACGACGTGAGCGTTTTTGTTGCGCTGAGCCTGGCAGCGTCGGAAACAGACCTCTTGCATTCAACACTCACGAATTGTATAACGATCGTTATACAAAGTGACCGAGTTCGAACTGTGTGAGGATTGTCGTGGTGAAGTACGTGCTTTTGCTGGCGCTGATTCTGGGAGGACTGACAACCGTCACCAGGGCTCAAAATGTACTGAAAACGCCTGTCGACGATTCTACCGGCGTGAAGTCCTCGGACGGCTCTGCTCACGGTCCGTGGTCGTTTGATCTGGCAGACCTGAAGGGGCAGTCCGCGGGGCTTCTTCAGAACGATGCTCGGGAAGTGCGAGCGTTTGTCTTTTTGTCGACGACCTGCCCTATTGCAAACTCGTATACGGCCACACTCAATCGTCTGGCGGAAGGCCTGCCGAAGAATGTCCGCCTGTTTGGCGTGATCGCCGATCCGTTTGTGACGCACCGAGAGGCAGTGCAGCATTTTCAGGAGTACTCAGTTTCATTCCCGATCCTGTTTGATGGTTCGGGGCTTCTCGCTGAACAGCTGAAGCCCACGCATGTCCCCGAAGCATTTGTACTCGACCGGGATTCACAACTCGTCTATCGCGGGGCAATTGATAACGCGTATGAGTCCATTGGTCGTCGACGCGCGAACGTGAAACATCATTTTCTGCGCGATGCATTACAGGCAGTTGCTAGTGGCAAGAGTGTAACGAAGAGTCAGACAGAGCCGGTCGGATGCGTGTTTCCAAAGAAGAATGCGCCTGCGGAATCATCCGTCACATATACTCGTGACATTGCTCCACTGATTCACAGACGATGCCTGAACTGTCATCGTCCGGGACAGGTCGCGCCGTTCGTCCTGACGAACTATCGCGAAGCGGTTGCTCACGCCGAGATGCTCGTCGAAGTGACTCAGCGGCGTATTATGCCGCCGTGGATTCCTGGTCCGGAAGCGAATCATCGGTTTGTTGGCGAGCAACGACTTTCCAATCGTGAACTGGAACTGCTGAAGACGTGGGTTCAGAACGGATGCCCGGAAGGTCTTCCTGAAGATCTTCCACCAGCACCACAGTTTGCGGATGGCTGGCAGCTGGGCACACCTGATCTGATTGTGCGAATGCCGGAACAGTTCACAGTGCCGGCCGATGGTCCAGACATTCTTCAGAACTTTGTGATCCCCCTGGATGTGAAAGAAGATCGTCTGGTCGCGGCCGTGGAATTTCATCCGGGCAATCGGCGAGTCGTCCATCATGCCGTGCTGTTCCTGGACGACAAGCAGCAGGCACGCGCACTGGATGCGAGAACTCCGGAGCCTGGCTATGCGAACTTTGGCGGGCCCGGATTTCTTCCCAGTGGCGCGCTGGGTGGATGGTCCGTGGGCAACACGGCCCGTCGTCTGCCTGACAACATGGGACGATACCTGAAGACGGGGAGTGATCTGGTGGTTCAGGTGCACTACCACCCTTCCGGCAAAGAGGAGACTGATCAGTCTGAACTGGGAATTTACTTTGTCGACAAGCCAGTTGCGGAATTGCTGAAACAGCCCGGCAAACTGGTCGGAAGCATCTGGATGGCCAATTATGAAATGGACATTGCTCCGGGCGACGCTGGTTATCGACGTTCTACGGAGTACACGCTTCCTCGGGATGTCACGATGGTCGGCGTGGTACCGCACATGCATCTGCTTGGCAAAGCCATGAAGGTGACCGCGCAACGGCCCGGCGAGGATGCCGGGACGCTGATTGACATTCCTGTGTGGAACTACAACTGGCAGGACGAGTACTACTACGAACGACCGTTCTCGCTGCCGAAAGGAACGATACTGAAGGTTGAAGCCGTTTTTGATAACTCGGCCGAGAATCCCTCCAATCCTTCGTCACCGCCAAAGCGAGTCACCTGGGGAGACGAAACGACTGATGAAATGCTGTTCTGCTTCTTTCTGCTGACAGCCGATCGAACTGAAGACCTGATCCACACGATCTTTGACAATCTCGGTCATGATCTGAAGCAGCCACGACGCGAGGTGGGTGCAAACCCATGAAAGCAAAACGCCGAAGCGCCGAAGAGACTCGGGATCGACTTCTCGACCACGCGCTGACCCTGTTTTCTGAACGAGGTTATGCCGCGACGGGAATTCGCGACATCATCGAAGCGGCCGGCGTCACACAGCCGACTCTGTACTATCACTTTGCCGACAAGCAGACACTGTTCTGTGCGCTGATCGAACGATACTACGGCGAAAGTCAGCAGCGGCTGGAAGCGATTGTGGAATCTCAGGAAAGCTGCGTGCTTCGTCTGAAGCTGTTCGCAATCAACTCGTTCGAATCCTGCTGCAAGGATCCTCGAATCCCAAGACTGATGTTTCAAACTTACTTTGGTCCTCGCATCCCGGAGATTGACGGAGTCCTGGACAGCCTGACTCAGAGTCGTTACGGCCTCGTTGTTCGAATCATGAAGGAAGGAATGGCCGACGGCACTCTGAGAGCCTCCGATGCCGAATTTCTGGCACTCAGCTTTTGCTGCCTGATCGATCAGCCCATCAATCTCTTCTCACGCCGCGCGCGACCGGGGCGCTACCTGACTCAGACGCTGGCCGACGCGCTGGTGGGTCAGTTTCTGAACGGTGCGGCGAATGACATGTCACCGTGAAAGCAGGCTTCGCTGAAACGCCTAGTCCCAGTCGAACAGTTCGCTGAGCCACGATTCGCGTTTGCGCGGTTTCTGGTCGTAGCGATCGCCGGGATAGTAGTCCCCCGAACGATCATCCGTGCGCGGTCGCGAATCCTGGGGTGCTCCGCGAGGCTTCGAATAATCGTCACTATCGTCTCGACGGACTCGCGGTGTTTCGCGGTCAGTGAATTCAGGAGTGCGTCTGTCGGCACGTTCGAGCAGCTTGTCGAGTTCTCCGCGGTCCAGCCAGATGCCACGGCACTGCGGACAGTAATCGACTTCGATTCCCTGCCGGTCAGTCATTCTGAGTTCAACTTTGCACAACGGGCACAGCATGAAATGGTCCTTTGGAGGAAGCTTGGGTGTTTTCCGGGTCAGGCGATTTTGCGATTTTCCGTCTTTGTCGCTCGCATCTGCAGCATTTCCACTCCCAGAGAAAACGCCATCGCGAAGTAGACGTACCCCTTGGGAATCTTCTGATGGAATCCCTCAGCCACCAGCAGAGTTCCGATCAGCAGAAGGAAGGCGAGTGCCAGAATTTTCAGAGCCGGATGACGTTCGATAAACGTCACGATGGCTTTGGAGAAGATCAGCATCACGGCGACCGAGATGACGATGGCCGCAATCATGACAGGAATCGGGGACGCCAGACCTTCCGTCATACCAACCGCAGTGATCACGGAATCCAGTGAGAATACGACGTCCACAATCAGCACCTGCATGAGAACGGTCTTCAGCGTTGCCACACCCGCCGAAGATTTGTCGGTGGCCTGAGCATTCTCAATCTTGTTGTGAATCTCATACGTTGCCTTCGCCAGCAGGAACAGACCGCCAAGAATCAGGATCAGGTCCTTGCCGGAGAAACCGATGCTGGCCACATGGAACAGCGGTTTGTTCAGCGTCATCACCAGTCCTATGCCCAGCACCAGGACAGCGCGAGACGCCACGGCTATTGTCAGGCCAAGTTTGCGAGCGCTATCCCGCTGAGACTCCGGCAGCTTTCCCGCCAGGATGGCGATAAAGATGACGTTGTCAATGCCGAGGACGACTTCCAGCGATGTCAGTGTCAGCAGCGCGATCAGTGCTTCTGCAGAAAAGAATTCCATTATTGCCTGCTTCGTTCTATCAGAGATGAAAGAGTGGACACGGGCGGATCTTCAGGCTCCTGAAGGTCCATGGGGATGTTCGTGAACTCGGAGAGCGAGTGTTGCGCTCGGCAGAGACTGGAAGGATGTTCGGCACTTGTTCGTTCCCGATCTGCGATTGCCTCTTCAGTGGCACGTCGAGCAATCTGAGTGGCTCGCAGGCCATCCGTCGCCGTTGGCATGTGGCGAGGATCACCCGTATTCAGCGCATGGATAAATTCCGCATGCATGCCGGCGAAGTTCTTTTCCGGGTGCCATGCCAGCCACTGTGTTCCAAAGGAGTTTCGGAGTTCAAACGTATGCTCTTCGCGATTGAACCGAATGACTCCGTCAGTACCAATCAGCTCATATTGAAAATGCGACCGTGGCTCTTTGGACGTCGCGTTGTACGAGAAACTCATTTCGATCATCGAATGAGCACCGCAGGCATGTCCCATGTGAAGGTACAGATGATCCGGCGCTTTGTAGTCTTCGACCCAGACGCCGATTCCCCGCTGCCACTCGACTTCCGACTTCAGCCACCAGCGAGCCAGATCGATCTGATGAACGCCACAATCCACCATCGGGCCGCCTTCCAGCATTCGACCGACCCGCAGCGGACTGGCAATGCGCTCGCCCGCGGAATTCCACGTCCACTTGCCATGCAGATTCCACAGGTAAACAAGCCGCAGCAGCCGCACTTCACCAATGGCTCCGGCACTCACAAGCTGATGAATCTGCTGAGCCGTGCCGCTGAATCGATACGTGAACCCAGTGAACAGCTGCAGCCCTGCAGTACTCATCACCTGAATCATCTGAACGATGTCGTCTTCCGTCATCGCCAGAGGCTTTTCGCACAGAACGTGCTTCCCGTACTGCGCCGCCTGCAGAACATTGGCAAGATGGAACGGAGCCGGTGTGCAGATGACCACGGCATCGATGTCCGATTCCCAGAACGCTCGTTCCGTCGGATAAGCGTGCGGAATGCGGAACCTCGACTGCAGCTGCAGGGCTCGTTCCCAGTTTACGTCGTACACGGCGTGAAGCGACGCTCCGGACACTTGCTGGAGAGCAGGCATGTGCCCGAGTTCTGCGATCATCCCGCAGCCGAGGATGCCAATCTTTTTGACCACCACGAGTCTCTCCTGTCAATGCGAATAGTTCTCGTGGTTGTTATTGGCCAGTAGGGCAATTTGAAAAATAGATATTGGGAGCACCCGACATTCGTTTTTCCGATACTCGACCGACAACTCGCCTTGAAGCTCACAGCCATGCTCCTGTCGAGTCACGTTGCTTGCTCTTTCAAACCGGCAGCCATACTGTTCCGGGCATCGACATGGATGACATCGTTTATTTCGACCGCTACCGAAAGACAACGTGCACAGAAAAAGTGTACGGCGATAAAGCCCTGCGCTGGACGTACGGGACGCTTGCGGGCCGGTTGGCGCTAAGTCTGCTGGTGAAGCGAATTGTGTTTTCACGCTGGTATGGCTGGCGAATGGATCAGCCCGCGTCAGCTCAGAAGATTGTGCCATTCATCCATCAGTATGAACTCGACCCCACTGAGTTCCTTCGAGACGTCAGTGACTTTCGAACCTTCAATGAGTTCTTCTATCGCGAACTCAAGCCGACAGCACGACCGATAGATGGTGATCCGCGGTCCATTGTTTGTCCTGCCGATGGACGACACATGTGTGTCCCCGATCTGTCCAAGGCCGATGGCCTGTTTGTGAAGGGCCAGATGTTCAGCCTTTCGCAGCTGCTGAAAGATGACGCTCTGACGCAGCGGTATGCTCGAGGAAGTCTGTTGCTGTCACGCCTTTGTCCCGTGGACTATCACCGCTTTCATTTTCCGGTTGGTGGTGTCCCCGGCCAGGCTCGGCTGATCAACGGCCCGCTGTATTCCGTGAACCCGATTGCTCTGTGTCAGAATATTCACATCCTGGCGACCAACAAACGGTGCATCACAGAACTGAAGACGGAACAGTTTGGAACTGTCCTGCTGCTGGAAATCGGCGCGACCTGTGTTGGAAGCATCTGCCAGACCTATCAGCCCGGAACGCCTGTCACCAAAGGCGCCGAAAAAGGCTACTTCCGCTTCGGAGGTTCATCGACGATCACGATCTTCGAACCCGGTCGCGTTCAGTTTGACCAGGACCTGATTGAGAACTCCCGCCAGCAAAGAGAACTCTACGCCCGCATCGGCGACCGCATGGCAGTCGCATTGTAGGTGCCGCTTGCCGAGCGGCACCTTGCGGCATCGCCGCAACCAGCGACCAGACGAGGCTCCATCAGATCGCTGGTGGACGGGGAAACGCAGCCGCGTCCCCGTTTTGTTCCCTTGAGGCAAGTGGCTTTGGCATCTAGCGGATGCGAGAACAATGGTTCGCCTGACGGCGAAAGTCCTGCTCGGCAAGCAGGACCTACGTAGGTGCCGC
>CAZIGZ010000204.1:0-9717 GCA_964538835.1 uncultured Chitinophaga sp.
TGCAGCTCCACTCGACGCAACACAACTTCCATGGTCCCATGCGAATGCTCAATCAGCAGGGACACAAGCGGGGAGGCGCCGTTGACGTATGGTTCAGACATCTCACAGGTTCCCTGGGTCAGCACTCACAGCGAATTTTCAAATGTCCAATGTGCGGATGAACAACCTCGAGTGCGAGCAATCTTCGAAAGCACAAACTCCGGATTCGCAAACACTCGTTCAGCACTGATCGAGCCAACGTTCGCTCCCGCATGATTCGTTCCTCGCGGCTGACCGTGACCGTGTCCTGCACTTAACCGACCTTCGCGACTTCCGCTTTGCTTTTGTCGTCAATGCGCTGACGGACCGAATGACGGAATGCTCATTCACAGAGGCCGATCTCCTCGCTCTTGCCGACCCCAAACGACCACCACGACACAAATGAACGTTTTTAAACATCCGTGAACGTTTTAGTCTCGTCGATTCTAAGGAAAAGAGTCTTCCCACAGTATCCCGTGGGGGAGTCGACAAACTGGACAAAATTTGGTTGTCCGACTCATTTCATTAGTCAAAAAACTGAATATCAGGAACAAAACCAAGTCTTGACGCCAACGAAAGGGTCTCGATCCAGGATTGCCAGATCTTTCTCAGAAATCTCGTTAAGGATGCAGGGCTCTTCCGGAATGACATCAGGAAATGAACGTTCTGGACGTTTGTAAGGCTTTGAGCAAGCCAGATTTGGGTTCTGTTTTTGAAACGAGAGTTGAAGTTCATGTCGATTGCATTCAACGAAACACTTACTGACGAATCGCTCTCCGATGACTGCTGCGTTCGATCCGAGGAATCTCGACACAGCCGTAACGCACTGCTGACGGAATCTCCAGTCGATCTGGCCGCGATCAAAGGTGCTGTTCGAACGATCCTGCGAGCCGTCGGCGAAGATCCGGACCGCGATGGCCTGCTCGAGACGCCTCGCCGAGTTGCGAAAATGTATGCCGAGATGTTCTCCGGTCTGCAACAGGATCCGGGTCGACATCTGGAAGTGACCTTCGAAGAAAGCTACGACGAAATCGTGCTCGTGCGCGATATCCCGTTTACGAGCATGTGCGAACATCATTTGCTCCCATTTCGCGGTGTGGCGCATGTGGCCTACATTCCGAATGGTCGAGTCACAGGGCTGAGCAAACTGGCGAGAGTTGTGGAAGAGGTCTCACGTCGCCCACAGGTGCAGGAGCGAATGACTCAAACAGTCGCTGATCTGATTGAAGATCGTCTCGGCAGTCGTGCGGTGGGTGTTATCGTGAAGGCTGAGCATTCCTGCATGTCGATCCGCGGAATTCGCAAGACAGGAAGCCTCACCGTGACCAGCACAATGCGTGGAGCATTTCGCACTGATCCGGCTAGCCGTGCGGAACTGATGTCACTGATCAACATGCCAAACTAAGGCTGATGAGTGTTCGGTGGTGATGTTTGTGGCAACCGTGTGTTCCGAAGGTTGCGTGTCTTCCACAAGGCGAGCGATCCCGCATGATCATTCAGAAACAGTACAAGTTCTATGCGGCTCACCGCAATGAAACACTTCAGGACAAGTGCAGCAATCTGCACGGACATCGGTACGGCCTGCGGTGTCACTTCGAAGTCGAGCGTGACGGTGACATCAGCACACTCTTTGGAGACTTCGACTCGAAAATCGAGCCGTGGCTCAAAGAGAACTACGATCATGGAATGCTGATCAATGTCCACGACCCGCTCTATGAGACTCTTCAGCAGCACATGGCAAGAACTGGTGAGACGTTGCGGCTGAAAGTGATGGAGGGCCCGACAAGCGTCGAGAACCTTTGTCACATGCTGTTCACCGAGATCACTCAGATGGGCTTTCGCCTGGCAGTGCTGGAAGTTCAGGAGACGGACAGTTCGGTGATCCAGTACACACGCGAAGATTGGATTGCTGACAGTCGGTATTTTGCCCGTCGCAGGGCTCATGCAGATTCCGATGCTGTTTCACTGGCCTGATCCTGTGGCCATACCAAGTCCCTCGGAAATTCGTAACCTGACACGTCAGTGAGAGATGAGAATTTTCTGCTCACGCAGCGGATTGAGATGAGTGACAGCTGTTTGCGAGCGGCTCAAGCCTGAAGACCTGCCTTCCGGAGTATTCTGGTTCTCGAATGCCTCTCCGAACTATTTCATTTCCACTGACGACGCAAAATGCCTGATGCGGCTTCCCAGAATGGAAAGAAGCCCTTTGTGGCCAGTGGAAAGAAGCGAACATCGTGGCTGCGGTCAGCATAGTTCAGTTGAAAGCCTTCATTCGCCATCTGGACAGTCAGCCTCGACAGTTCAGCCTCGACAAATCCTTTCAGTGGACGGAAGGTCCATACTTCCGTCACTCCGTTCGCCCGACACCATTCCATCACTTCGGTCGCACTGTGTGCGGTTGTCACGCTTCCGACACGGGTATCGAGGTCCGCACAGGAGTCTGTGATCCAGCGTTCAACCAGAGTACTCAGGCGGTGTTGCGGCCGATCAGTGACCGTGTATCGAATGGCCGGAACGAATTCCCAGTCACGTGGTAATGGACCACAGTCCTCTTCATGCAGGAGCACCGCTTTGGGACGCGTGTGAGTCGCTTCTGCCTTAAATACCAGCTTCGTCGCAGCAACACGGCCAAGCCCGTCATCCTGCAGCGGCTGGGCCGATTCATTTAATTCGCCCGACCGTGGCACCCATCGCCCGTTCGTGAACCTTGCGATGTTGTCAGCTTTTGCCAGATAGTGTTTCCCCCGTGTCTGCAGACCAGCAACCCATCTCCATGACAGCGTGTTGGAAGCCGGGTCGCCGTCCAGAAGGTGGTTCAGAAAGAACCGAGCACCGAGTTCCCAGGGAAGTTGAAGCGTAAAGATCCATATGCTTGCGAACCACATCCGTACGTGATTGTGCAGATAACCGGTTCTTGTCAGCTCTTCGCACCATGCGTTGAAGTAAGGCAAGTCTGTCTTTCCGCTGGTCGCACAATCCAGACGATCGCGCTGATGATGAGAAAGCATTTCTTCAATGATCGGAATTCGCGTCAGATACGCATCCCAGACGCCAGGACGGGCTTCGAGCCACCCTTTCCAGTACGTTCGCCAGACAACCTCCTGCACAAATTTCTCAACCGCCTCAAACTTCCCGACGGAGCGAGCGAACTCAAGGACTTCTTCTTCGGTCACCAGTCGTCGCCGAATGTACGGAGACAGTCGGCTTGTTGTCTGACCGTCCGCAAAGTTTCGAGACGCCCCGTAGTTCGCGATTGTCTCAGTGAGACTGTTCAGGAGCATCAGACCCCCTACCCTGCCTGGGACTGGTCCATGGCTGGATTCGATTTGCGACATATCGCTGGTTCCTTTCCGATCGGTCTGGCTCAAAGCCACTTTCTGGCATGCCCGATGACACAATGCCCGACAGTTCTAAGTCACTCCCAGAATCCAACCTTCAAGATTCGCCGTCGCGCGCTCGGACTCACTCAGCGGCGGATCGAAGTATCTGGACAGTGTGCGGGATCTGCAGGCATCGGTAAGCCACCGCGCAACGGAATATGCATCATGCTGATCAGGAGTTCGATCCGCGGAACGATATCGACGCCGAACGAGGGACGGATAAACTTCCGAAATGACCGATTTCCCCGGTGGCACGCACCAGCCGTCGAAAGGCCAGAAGTGAAGAATCCCGCCGGCTTCATCGCGTATGTGCTTCAACCAGGGCAAGCCCGCGTGGGTGGATTTGGCAACAGATCCCTGAACATCGAAGAGGAACACGCTTTTGGCGGATGATGTCCACTTCTCCGTCAGGCGCAATTCGTCTGGCTCTCCCATCCGAGGTGGACCGCCGTCTCGTTTGCGAACGGAATCGACAGTGACATCGCTGCGAGTCGTCGGCCACGAGGCACAAAAGTCCTCCAGAAAACTGCTCCACGAATCGATGCCGTACTTCCGGAAGTAGGTGTGGGGAAAGGAAAACCCGTGATCGATCCCAGCAATAAAGGTCCTGCCGGATCGTGCTTCCGCAATCAGAAACTCAGCGACTTCCTGACGACACCAGTTCCGAGTTCTTCCATCCGCGGAAACCGGCGATGAGACGAGAGTGGGCTCCGGACTTCCGTCGGACAGGTAGACCTGAATCGCGGAAAGGCGGGATGTGGAGGTTTTCGCCCCGGAATAATCGATGCCGATAAAGCGTTCAAATTGTGAGTTTGACATTTGCTGTAAACCGTTGTCAGCAGGAGCTTTTAACGGCTTTGAGAAGCCGATCTCATTTCATGATCACAAAACCAATGTCTCATCACAAAGACAGTCAAGACTCCCCGGGGCGTCAGCTCCTTCCGAGGCACTATTGCAATTGCTGCCGGCCGACCTGGGCCAGCATCATTTCCCGCGTCTCCGGGGCACGGCGTTCGTGAGTTTGAAACTCCGTGCCGCATTCGCCGATCTGTTCGAAAGACCATCCCGACTGCCGAATTGCTTCGCACAGAATGGCGTCATCTCCCGCCTTGATGAATGACTCAGGCGGCCAGTTGAGCTGCCTCAAAGCACTCGTCCGAGCAAACCAGTTGGCTCCAATGACAAAGACCCACTTTCCCGAATTATCACAGGGAATCGGCTCGCGGGAATACCATGGCTGCGATCGAATCCAGGGCTCAACATCAACGCCAAAATTGAACCCGTACTGATCGTTCCAGTAGAAGACCGGGCCCCACAACACCGTGGAATGAGGCGCATTGTCCGCGATCGCAATCCGGCTCGCCAGCGCGAAATCTTCCACGACAAAAGAATCGTCATCGAACCACCAGATGTATTCCGTATCAACAAGCTCAAACATCTGACGCTGCATCGGGCACTTGTTGATATGACTTCAGACACAATCAGATGATCAATCTCAGACACGGATTTCAGGTACTCGATGGTCTCCTGACAGCAGGCGTTGCAGCCCACGACAAGCTGATAAAGATCTCGATCGCAGTGATTCAACACAGAGTCAATCGATTGACGTGCAAGTCCTGGGTAGTTGCCATAAAGTAGCACGCAGATGGTGACGCGTTTGCTCACGGAAGTAGCCTTTCGTATGAGCACTATTGGCGTATTCGTGGTTCGACAACAAGGGCGAGGAATTCTGTCGCTATGACTGACAGAGGGCAACTCTCAGACGACGATCAGCAGAGACTTGACGCTGTATGCCTGGAATTCCGTTACGAGCTTCAGCGGATCGGAAGCTTGCCAAACGCCAAAAGTTACATCGAGCGTGTCCCGGAATCACTCAGAGCAATCCTGCGAAGACGAATCGACCAGATTGAAGCGGAGTACAGTTCCGCAAACACGCTGACACCTGACCATGGACATGAAGTCGGGCAACCGGGACGATTGGACCTGAAGCCCAGGATTCCAGGCCTGATTCCTGAGGAATCATCGAAACCAACTTCAGCAGCCTCCGGATCAGACTCCGATGCACCGGAAACGGTCATCATTCCGCAGACGCCAAAAAAGTCTGATGATCCAAAGCATGTGGGATCAAGGCCATCGGTTTCCGGCACGACGAGGGCCTTGATACCTACACTCCGTGGAGGGTCTTGAGGCACGTGCTAAGCAAGCGCGGCTACGCGGTGAACTTCAGAAGATTGTGATCGGAGAAGACTACGTTGACTTCGGGCCGATGTGGGACAAGAAGTCTACGATCATTTCTCGCATTATGGAGTGGTCACGGCTTAACCACAAACTGGTCATCCGGCCATGAAGCTCGATTACGAGGTAATTTACTCCGACCGAAAGACAATCCGCATCACGGTTGAGCGTGATCGGACGGTCGTCGTGCGAGCGCCCAAGCAAGCAAGCAGGGATGCCGTGTCCGCGGCAGTGAACAAGAAACGCCTATGGATTTGGCAGAAAGTCCGCGACCCACAAAAATATCCCGATCCCGCACCACGAAAGGAATTTGTGGATGGAGAAACCTTCCTTTATCTTGGGCAGCAGTATGGTCTATCGCTCACACGGGAAGAAAAGCCGGAGGTGCGGCTAGAGGGAAGAGAGTTTAAGATGGCAGCAGCTGTCAAAGCCCAAGGTGACAGTCTCTTCCGTCTTTGGTATTTGGCGCGGGCCAACGAAAAGATGAGACCACGCATTGCCGCGTTGGCAGCGGAGATGGGTGTGGCCTATTCTCGGATCTGGGTCCGCGATCTCAAGTATCGCTGGGGGTCCTGCACGCCTGGAGGAACTCTTTCATTCAATTGGCGCATCATTCAAGCTCCCATGATCGTTGTGGACTATCTGATCGTTCACGAACTTGCCCACATCCTGGAACCGAATCACTCGCAAGACTTCTGGAACATCGTGGCAGTACATGTGCCACGCTGGGTGAAGGCAAGAGGCTGGTTGAGGCAGCACGGTAGTAACTTGGAGTGGTAGAACTCAGCATTGTCTCACTTGAAACATGCCGAGCGGTCGGGCATTGGATTGAGCATTCCGCGCAGCGCGTTGAACTTCTCGCAGCGATCTGAAGTGTTCCCCACTCCTGATGATCTACCAGCCTTCGCCGGTCTGTTTCTGCAGTTCGCCAGCGTCGTCCAGCATGATGAGATTGCTGACCACAAAAACCGGCAAGATTCTGAGGCGGTCGAACGGTGGGATGCAGAAACCTTACAAACCGCTGATCATTCGACATCGACCAACGGCACTCGCTGCAAGGCCATGACGCCGTTGTTGCAGCTTTCGGTGGTGTCTGAAAGCCGTGGGGTGCGGACAAACATCAAAGTGGGAAGTAAAATGGTGCCGACAGTGGTGCCGAGGTGCCGGTATTGGTGCCGAATGGCTCGCTGGAATTTGCCTAGTTCTGCATCGGTTTGCATGACAGAATGCAAATCGTAACAGCCAAAACCTTGTGCCGTAAACGCAAAGAAACCCCGAGAGAACTCGGGGTTTCTGGGATAAACGCTGCGTTTTTCAACGCCTATCGAAGCGGAGAGACAGGGATTCGAACCCTGGGTACCCTTGCGGGCACTCCGGTTTTCAAGACCGGTTTGAATTCGACGCAAGTCTATTGTAGGAAGAGAGTTGTGGAATCATGTGCTTCGATCGGTGCCGACAACGGTGCCTAACAAAACGGAACGCTTATACACTCCTACTCCTTAATCGGTGGTTGTGCTAAATTGGCAAGACGCTGTCGCCAGAATGGCCAGTTGTGGCCGGCGTCAGCAGACTCCGTGAAGGTGACCTTCACGCCGGCGGAATCCAAAAAGGTCTTGAACTGGCGGTTCGTTCGGAGCGCACCAAAATCGGCGGTGCCGCAAGCAATCCACAGCAGTTTGATCTGAGCGAATCGAACAATTCTCCATGATTGTCAGTGTCAAAAAAGAACCTGTATGGCTCTCTGATAACGCTTGTCATCCATGAGGTCTTCGAGTTTTTCTGCTCTGTTCTGAAGAAACTCCTCCGAACCACAGCCCCAACAACGAAGACCACAAGCAACGTTGGCAGCAACGGCATCCGGTACAAAATAGGTTTGCCATAAATTACAGACGGGTCTCCTTCAATAACATTCTGCCACTCGGTGGCATCTAACTCGCAATACCGGTCGCCGGAATAGAGCACGTATCGGCCATTCCATGTCCACAGGTCGAGCCAATACACCTGAGCGTGATCGTAGAGAAACCTTACCGTCACAAAATTCCCGAACTCGGCAGCAACACGATGGCGAATTCAAATCTGGAAAAGCAGGCCGGAAACACAAAGTAGCACATTTGCCACAAGAAATAGGGGAACCCCTCGATGGCCGCCTCGCAAGCTGAGACGCCACTTGACAACATCCCAACCCAGATACACAAATTCGTACGAAACTGAGCGTGGCGCTTTGAAACGTGATGCCCCGGACTCGCACTGTCTTTCCCTGCCACCCTAAGATCACTGCTGATAGTTATCAGCCAATTTGATAAGCATCAGATGACCTTACCATCAACATTTTCAAATCTTACAATATCCTTAAATCTGAGCATTTAAATGAGAGGAATGCAAAAATCGGCCGTGGCGACGCGACTGCCATGTTGTGTAGTCATCACTTTTGTCCTGAGTAACATTCTCGCCTGCGACAGAACGCCGCCGGAATCTAATCGCTCAAATGCCATATCAAAAGAGACAGACACAGACACAGCGTCGCCAGCATCCGATCCCAGCAATGGAACCGAAGATCAGCCATTCAAACCACCCCGCATTGAACCTGTATCCGGCTTTAATGAAGAATATGTGAAGGAACTCGAGGCATTGCCACAAACTGAAGTAGACCAGCTCATCAGTGGCATGCTTACATCACCAAGATTAAAATACCTAGCCGCGATGTGCTACAATCATGGTTGTCATCTGCCGATCGACACCCAGCGAGCAGCCGCATTGCTTCTAGAAGCAGGCAGAGAAGGCTGGCCGGATGCATGCATCACCCTTGCTGCAGGATTCCGCGAGGGTCGCCTTTTTACGAAAGATGCAGTCAACGAAAAGATCTGGTTGCGTGAAGCAGCTCAGAATGGCTCCTCCGATGCGGCGTTTCGGTTAAGCATGTTTTACCGAACCGCCAGACGCAATGATTACCTCGCATGGCTGTATACGGCCGCAGAGATGGGGCATAAGGAAGCCCAGCACCAATTAATAAGAACAATTGCCGAATCTCACGATCCTCTCGACGTCGACAGCGATGTGAAAAAGTGGGCAAATGACTGGCTGCGGGAGGAAGCGACAGTCGAGGCACACTACGTGCTGGGAAAGCTCGGAGAAGACGCAGAAGTTCACTTCGAATACGGTGCAACCAGAAACCACATTCCTTCAATCTTTGCGATGGCACAAGTCCTGCTCCTGCAATACCCCAACAAGGACAGAAGAACGGATGCATTCGCTCTGCTAGAGAGGGCTGCGGCCAGAAACGATGGTCGAGCCATGATGATGCTCGCGGAAATCCATTATCTTGGCCTCTTTCAGCAGAATCGATCAACCGAGACTGCTGAGAAATGGCTGCGAAACGCAGAGAACGTGGCTGAGCAATCCCCGCGCCTTCAGGCCTCTATCGGGAATTTTTATCGAAACTTGCTCCGCAATCGCGATGAGGCACTTCGGTTCTATCGCTCGGCCTCTCGGGCGGGAATCACTGACGCTCAAATCGCACTAATTGAAATCCTCGCCGAAAATCAAAGCACCCACACCGAAGCCAGAACACTCGCCGAAGTGCTGCACCGAGAAGGAGTTGAGGCAGGAACCATCGCACTGGCGAAACTGCTGATAGTAAACCCAACGAACTCAACTTTACGCCCCGAACCTCAACTATACACCCTTGCCTGCTCAGGATCCGTCCCAGCACAATTAACCCTCGCAAAATACCATCTTGTCGAAATAAAGGGTCAAAAGCCTGAACCCACATGTGATCCCTTCGAAGCAACCCGTTGGCTAATGGTTCTCTTGAATACACCGGAAGTCGAAATCAAGCACCCGCTTGAGTGGTATGAAGCCGTGTCGCTGCTTGCGAACTGCTATGAACAGGGACTGGGGGTTCCTCAAGACACCAACTCAGCAAAATCCCTCAGATCCACGATCTCTGGTATAACACTTCGCACGCTGAGCACTCACAAACCCAATGAAACCCAGAAATAACAGGCACCTGCTTGACCACCACTAAACTATCAAGTCTTATCAAATGCATAGTAATCCCCGGGCTAATGCTTGGAGCAATTGAGAT
>CAZIGZ010000205.1:0-9372 GCA_964538835.1 uncultured Chitinophaga sp.
AGCTCGATGGTTTCAGTCGCAGCTGTTCGGCCCGTGAATTCTTCTTCTTCGGTCACATCTTCAGTGACTGGTTTGACGAACAGCACCGACATCGGTTTCGGTGGTTCCTGCTTTGGCTGATTCTGCTGGCATCCGGTGATCAGGAATGCGGCAGCAAAGAAGGATATGCCTCGAAAAGGCGTCATGGGATTTCTCGATGGTCGGAAGGAGAAAATTCAGGCAGGAGGTGCGACGGTACGACTTCCACGCCTGGAATTCAACGACAGGTTCAAAATTCCTGGCGTCATCGCCTGTTTGGGGCGGATCGCTGGGCAAGGGGACCGGGCAGCATCATGGGATGAACTGTGGAGAAGCATGGCGGCATGGGAATTCACCGTGGCGATGCTATGATGCCGGTCACTCGGAATTCCTCCGGTCACGATTTGAAGCAGACAGATTCTTCCAGCATGGCGGCTCGAAAAGCACTGACGTTTATTGACCTGTTTGCCGGCATCGGCGGAATGCGTCTTGGCTTTGAAGCTGCGGGCTGCACCTGTGTCTTCACGAGCGAATGGAATCGCTTCTCGCAGGAAACCTACGCCGCGAACTTTGGTGGACACGCGATTGCCGGTGACATTACTCAGGTGCCGGCGGAGGAGATTCCCGACCACAACATCCTTGTCGCGGGTTTTCCGTGTCAGCCGTTTTCGATCGCTGGTGTTTCCAAGAAAAACGCGCTTGGAACGCCGCATGGATTCGAGTGCCGAACTCAGGGAACGTTGTTCTTCGACGTGGCTCGCATCATCGATCGCAAACGCCCCGATGCCTTTCTTCTGGAGAATGTGAAGAACCTTCATCGCCACGACAAGGGAAAGACGTTCTCCGTCATTATGGAGACGCTTGAGAAGGATCTGGGCTACTGCGTCGATTACCGCATTATCGATGCTCGACACTTTGTGCCGCAGCACCGCGAACGCATCTTCATCGTTGGCTTTCGACAGGATTCAGGATTCGACTGGAAGAAACTGGAAGTTCCCGCATCGGACGAAGCTGCGCCGACGCTGAAATCGATCCTGCACAGTCAGGATGGCTCGGAGGAGGCCGAGGAGCCCTACACCACCGGACGCCGCGCCAGCGTTGCGACGAAATACACGCTGACTGATCATCTGTGGCAGTATCTTCAGAACTATGCAGAGAAGCACCGAGCCAAAGGGAATGGCTTCGGGTTTGGACTGGTTCGGCCGGACATGATTGCGCGGACTCTTTCGGCTCGGTACTACAAGGATGGTTCTGAGATTCTGATCGACCAGGGACGTTCAAAGAACCCGCGACGACTGACACCTCGTGAATGTGCGAGGCTGATGGGATTTCCCGACAGCTTCAGAATTCCGGTATCGGATACTCAGGCCTATCGTCAGTTTGGCAACAGTGTTGCCGTGCCAGTGATTGAGGCGGTCGCAAAGCTGATCGTGAAGACTCTTCGATCACCGGTTCCAGGCACACATCGTCGGCGGCCCCGGCAGCAGGAACTGCCAGGACTGTCTGTTGTGGAATCCTGAAACAATCGTCTGAACAGAGCCGTTGATGCGTCGACATTCCTGCAGACTCGTATGAACATCATTCAAACTCAGCTGCTGACTCTAACCTATGGAAGTCGTCGCGGGATTCGCGATGTCAGCCTGTCGGTCGACTCCGGTCAGATTGTCGGATTTCTGGGGCCGAACGGGGCGGGCAAGTCCACAACGATTCGCATTCTGCTGGGACTGCTCAAGCCTGAATCCGGTACGGCCGCAATCCTTGGCAAAGACTGCTGGCGAGATGGTGCCAGCATCCGCAAAGATGTCGGTTATGTCGCCGGCGATGTCCGTCTGTATTCGTGGCTCAGTCTTGAGAGAGGAATCAAACTTCTGAAGTCACTGCGGCCAGAGGGAATGACGCAGCGAGCCCGCGAGCTGGCGGAACGCTTTCAGCTGGAACCTAACCTGCCGGCTCGAAAGATGTCTCGCGGCAACCGTCAGAAGCTGGCACTGATTCTGGCACTAGCTCACGATCCGCAGGTCGTCATTCTGGATGAACCGACATCGGGGCTTGATCCGCTCATGCAGGATACTCTGATGGCGATCCTGCGAGAACTGTCGATGAAGGGACACACGATTCTGTTTTCCAGCCACACGCTGGCAGAAGTCGAATCTCTCTGCGATCGCATCGCTGTCATTCGTGATGGTCGTATCATCGTGGACGACCGACTGACATCACTTCAGCAAAAAGCCCCGCGGCGCATTGTCGCAACGTTTGAGACGGAACAGTCAGTTCCATCAGCGATTCCGGAGGGAGCGAAAGGCCTGTGGAACCCGGGGATGTCTTCCGGAATTCACAGTGATGAAAACAGTCTGCTGGGAATTCCACCAGCCAGTCTTCCACGCACCTGCATTTTTGAAATGACAGGTTCTGTCAGTTCCTTGATACCGTGGCTGCAGCAGTATGCTCCGCGGGACTTTACCGTCGGCGCTCCATCGCTCGACGCGCTGTTTCGAGAATACTATCGCGCAGACTGATTACGGGGCACTTTCCGTTCGCGGCAATCGGAATCGCCAGACGCTTGAGAACGCGATAGAAAACACGAATGCCAGATAGATCACAAGTGACGTCGAGGCCAACGTAACATTCAACGCCACCGAATCACGATTGGCAAGAAACACAAGATGCGACATGACTCCCATGAACGCCGTTGTCAGCACAGCGATCCATGACAGCAGAAGATGCATGTGAGCAAGCGTCGCTTCCCGCTTGTCCGGGCGAAGCCAGTATTCTCGATTGGGAATGTTCAGCATCGACTCTGGCAACTTTCCGGACAGCCACGACATGCCCAGAAGGAACAGCGGCAACAGGGTCTGGATGCCGCCTACCAGCAACGTTGCACTCAGCCGAGACATCCAGTCGTTGGGTTTGCCATCGGCTCCAAAGTGCGTCGCAACAACTTCAGGAAGCTGAGTGTAATAGTAATAGTGCTGAGGAACTGAGCCCGCAATCAGCAGGGTCAGCAGAACGATTGGCAGGGCTGTGTATTTCATTGCGATATCTTCAGACGAAAATGGCACCAACATCACAACCTGAAACGTCAGTGAGGGATCCTCAGCCATCATGATCCTCAGCGACCATCCCTCGCTCACGCAGCGGGTTGAGAGTGGTTCAACTGGCCGCTAATGCCGGAAGTGCCGCTGCCCGGTGAAGATCATGGCAATTCCGTGTTCGTTGCAAGCGGCGATGACTTCGTCGTCATTCTTTGAACCGCCAGGCTGAATGGCGGCGACGATCCCCGCTTTCGCAGCCGCATCAATCCCGTCTCGGAATGGGAAGAATGCGTCGGAAGCGACAACTCCGCCCTTGCTGCGTTCGCCGGCCTTGTAGGCAGCAATCATGGAAGAATCGAGCCGGCTCATTTGCCCCGCTCCGGCTCCCAGCAGCATTCCATCTTTGGCGAAGACGATGGCATTGGACTTCACATGTCGACAGACCGCCCAGGCAAACTTCAGGTCTGCCAGTTCACGCTCGGAAGGCGTTCGAGCAGTGACGACTTTCCACGCCGCATCCAGCTGTGGCAGGTCGTCCCGATCCTGCACCAGAAGCCCGCCGCTGACTCGACGAAAATCCGGAGCCCCGCGATCCGCGGCAGAGAATTCCACCTGCATCAGACGAACATTGGATTTCCATTTTGGCTTCGTGGTCAGAATCTTCATCGCTTCTTCGTCATAACCCGGAGCGATGATTGCCTCAATGAAACGACCAGGTTCGCACATGCGTTCGGCCGTGGCGACATCGACCACTCGGTTGAGTCCGATGATGGATCCAAACGCTGAGACCGGGTCGCCTTCGTAAGCCTTGTGGAATGCGTCGGCCAGAGTCTCCGCGACGGCACAGCCACACGGATTGTTGTGCTTGATCACACAGGCGGCTGGTTGTGAATACTCGGCAACGATGGCCTTGGCGGAATCGAGGTCCAGGAGGTTGTTGTACGACAGCTCTTTTCCATTCAGCTGCTTTGCAGTTGCCAATGTGCCTGGCGCTGGAGAATCTTCAACATAGAAAGCGGCCTTCTGATGTGGATTTTCGCCGTAACGAAGTTCCTGCTGAAGCCGGAAGGACAGATCCAGTCGACCGCCGAATGCGGGTACGGAATCCCCGGCCACGATCTTCGCCATGTAGTTGCTGATGGCTCGATCATAGATGGCCGTCATTTCGAAAGCGGCCGCAGCCAGAGTTCTTCGGAAGTGCTCGTCCATGCTGTCAGACTTGAGACGCTGCAGCACGTCTTCGTACTGACCGGGACGAGTCACAATGGCGACATGAGCATGATTCTTGGCAGCAGATCGCACCATTGACGGTCCGCCGATGTCAATGTTCTCCACTGCTTCATCAAAAGTGACATCGGGCTTTGCGACGGTCTGCTGAAACGGATACAGATTCACAACAACCAACTGGAACGGAATGATCCCATGAGCGGCAATCGCTTCCGCATCAGACGGCAGCGTCGGTCGGCCCAAAATGGCTCCGTGAACTTTGGGGTGCAGCGTCTTGACTCGGCCATCCATGATTTCCGGGAAGCCGGTGTAGCTGGTGACATCAATGACCGGAATGCCAGCCTGCTCCAGGAACTTTCGAGTGCCGCCGGTCGACAGAATCTCGAACCCCAGCTCTGACAGTCCCCGAACAAAGGGTTCCAGACCAGTCTTATCGCTGACACTGACAAGCGCTCGACGAGCCGTGCTCATTCTTGGATTCCGAAATCTGCAGACAGGAAGTTCGAAAGGCCCGACATCGCTGCATGGCAGAAGTCGGGAGAAACAAAAACGTCGCCGAAAATCGGCGACGTTGTTGATCCCAGAGTACTGTCGTGGGGGACCGTATTCAAACAGGCGCGAAAATGGAGACGGAATTCTCCCAAAAACAAACTAGGGGTTCGCCAATTTGAACAGATGCTTGTCGCTGCGAACGAAGATTGCTCCGTTTGCCGCACCGGGACTGCACAGAATTGTCTCTCCCAGGTCCAGTTCGGAAACAATTTCTCCCTTTTCTTCCGTGGCTTTCACAACAAATGCGACACCGGCTTCATTGAACAGATACACGTGGCCGTTGGCGACGATCGGTGTACTGCTGAAGGGGCCTCGAAGGCGAAGCTGCCAGAGACGTTCACCGGAAGCGGCTTTTCCGGCATTCAACACGCCAGAGCTGTTGACCACCAGAGCAATGCCGTCGACAACAACCGGGCTCGGAGTTGACGGGCCGAGGTTTCCGGCATTCCACACTTCCGCAAACGTCTCGCCCTCGGGTTTGATCACCGTCAGCCCGTTGGACGGAATCAGTACCGTACCCTGATCGACCGTTGCCGAAGGGATCGTCGATGCTCCCTTTTCAAAGTTCCAGACGATCTTGCCTGAATCAGGATCAACTGCCGCAATGCCTTTGGATGACTGCAGCAGCGCGAGAGCGGGGCGCGATCCGGTGGCCGGCAGCATCGTCGGAGATGTCCAGTTGGCGGCTCGTGGTCGTTCGATCTGCCACTTGGTTTCTCCGCTGACAGTGTCGACGCCGCAGGCAAATGATTCGGCATCGCTTTCGACCTGCACGATCACCGTGGTTCCGATGACGATGGGAGACGACGACATTCCCAGACTGTTGCTGGCGTTAGGGAATTCGCTTCCGAGGCCTCGGAACCAGAGAAGCTTGCCATCCATGCTCAGGCAGAGCAGATCATTGCTGGAGAAAAACGCGAAGACTCGTTCGCCATCACTGGCCATTGTCGGTGTCGCGTTCGACATCTTTTCATGAGTCTGAGTACGGCCGAGAGCATTGAACTGACGCTCCCACAGCTTTTCGCCTTTGGCCGCGTCCAAACACATCACGTGAAGGCGATCCTGGGTGTATCCGGAGCTGCATGACACAAACACTTTATCGCCCACGACGATCGGCCCGGAAAGACCTCGCCCTGGCAGTGGAGTTTTCCACGCGATGGTTGAACCACTCAGTTCCGTTGGCAGTGATTCTCCGGCTGCCACGGAGTTGGCGTCGTTGCCTCGAAACTGCTTCCAGTCTGAAGCAATCAGCGGAACCGAAACGGTGCAACACAGAACAAAAGAAAACAGCGATCGAGCTGACATAGGAATCTCTCTGATCAGAAAACAGGCGGAACAGTCGTCGGCCTGAGGAGGACTTGATGGAACGCAAGGACAGAACGGATCCGCGATGGCTCGCTATTCGGCCGGCAGTACGCCTGATCCGGTCTGATCACAGACTCGAATCTGATACTGATAACGCTGAGCCCACTCCTGCGTCATTTCGTTCTGGCAGATCTTCACACCGATAACGTTCTCACCGGCCTTGAGTGAGACAGGGACTGTGTACTGATCCATCTGTGAACTGCGATGGTACTCCTCACGTTCAAAGACCAGTTTGCCGTTGACCCAGATCTTCCAGGCATTGGGTGTGCCGAGGCGAAGTTCAAGAGTCTGATCCTTGTCGCTCTTCCACGTCGTTGTGGCATACATCGCAGAGCCCTTGTAGTTCTCAATTTGCTTTGCGATATCGATCACGCCGTAGTCGTCAGTGGTTTCGACGGGCTTCCACTGGACCTTGCCAAGCTGTCCATCGTACTCCGCCTGAAGATCTGGCTTCCCGGCTTCGAATTCCTTTTCAGGAGCGTAAGCGACGGCGAAGCCTTTTTCGTCCTTGTTGTCGAACGGTCCGACAATCATCCACTTCTGGACAAAGCCGAAATGCCGACTGATGTCGACCGTTTCTCCGGCCTTCCGCAAAGCTTCAGCAATCTTCTGCACCTGATCTTCATGAACCGCACCGGACATTGCCTTGCGGTACAGAGCAATGGCGGCCGCGCCTTCGGACTTCTCGGCTTCGGCGATCAGCAGCGCCACCGCATCACGACGAAACTCCGAGCCGGGATCGAGCAGAAGACCGGGGATGAGCTTTGCCTCCACCGATGCGTCGTCGGCTCGCAGAGTTTCATACGCCAGTCGACGAGCGCTGGCAGCCTGAGTTGTATCGAGCACAAATGCTTCGAGATCCTTTGCGGGCAGAGCGGCCCCGGACTTTGCCTGAGCCGCGACAATCTCCTCGAAGGCATTGCGAAGCCAGTTGGCGGCCAGAGGAGAGGCTCCCTGGAAACCCTTCAGCACCGGGATCAAAGCCTCGCTGCCCGATTCCACCAGGGATCCGACAGCCTTCTGTGCCGGAGCACTTCCTGCACCGCCGGGCTGGACCTTCTGAAGAACCTGAATGGCTGATGGGATATCGCCTGCGACACCGAGTCCGGAGTCCGCAGTGCTGGCTGCAATCATCAACAGGGCGGTGAACACCATCCGCTTCATAGGTGACCTCGATCTTCGTAAGTGCTGAGGCCCTTGAACTCACAGGAGTCGGACGCCTCGAAATCAGTTCCATGCGCTTCGTGGAAGCTACCCGGAATTGATCTGTCTGCCAACTGATGAGGATGACAAAGGCGGGCTCAGGGACGCAGGATTCTGGCCAGTACGATTCGCGCTGGCGTTTTCGTCTCCATGGAAGCCATAATGCGAGTTCCGCCGAATTCCCCTCCGAGCAAAGTCTGATCATGGCACGACCTACTTCACGCCTCAGTACCGTCCTGACACACGCTGGAAGACAACTGCTCGATCGCCGCAACTTCTTCGGTCAGACCGTGTCTTCACTGAGCGGCATTGCGCTTGCGTCCATGCTGGCAGAACAGGCGTTGCTGGCGGACGAGGACCACACGGAGGCTCAGTGGGCTCCGAGTATTGATCCGGGACATCCGCATGCTGCACGGCAAGGCCACTTTGACGGCAAGGCTCGCAACGTGCTGGTGCTTTTCATGGCCGGAGCGTGCAGTCAGCTGGAGACCTGGGACTACAAGCCGGAACTCATTCGCCTCGATGGTCAGCCGATGCCAGGTGGTCCCGCCGTGACATTTCAGGGGCCGGCCGGAAATCTGGCGCGTCCTCAGTATGGCTTTCGACAGCATGGGCAATGCGGGAAATGGGTTTCTGACATGATCCCTCATCTCGCGGAGCTTGTTGATGACTTTGCCTTCGTGCACACACTGACAAGCAAAACGAATACTCATGGTCCCGCCGAGAACTTCCTTTCGACGGGATTTGTGCAGGATGGTTTTCCCAGCATCGGAGCATGGCTGACCTACGCGCTGGGCAGTGAGAATCAGGATCTGCCTGCGTTTGTTGCCATTCCCGATCCACGAGGAATTCCTCAGGCCAGTGTGAATAACTGGGGCCCCGGCTTCTTGCCGGCCGTCTTTCAGGGCACCGCCTTTAATTCGACTCAGCCCATTCGAAATCTCCAGCGACCGGACAACGTCTCGGTCGACAAGGACATGGCGGCTCGCGAACTGTTGAAACGAATCAATGAAGATCATCTTCGCCAGAACCCCGGTGATTCCGAACTGGCGGCTCGCATCGCCAGCTATGAGCTTGCCGCCAGAATGCAGACATCGATTCCGGAAATCTCGGATTTGTCGTCAGAGCCGGAGCACATTCTGAAGATGTACGGTGCTGACGACGCAGAAGACACCATCAAGGCGAACTATGCGAAGAACTGTATTCTAGCCCGTCGACTGATTGAAAAAGGCGTTCGCTTTGTGCAGCTCTTTAACGGAGCGTATGCCAGTGCCGGACGTCTCAACTGGGACGGACATCAGGCACTGAAGTCTCAATACGACATTCATGGTCGAATCATGGATCAGCCGACCGCGGCGTTGATTCGGGACTTGAAGCAACGAGGACTGCTGGAAGAGACACTGGTTGTCTGGTGCACGGAGTTTGGTCGCATGCCAATGTTCCAGAAGGGAGCAGAAGGCCGCGATCATAATCCGAATGGGTTCACCGCCGTGCTGACTGGAGCCGGAGTCAAAGCCGGGGCAAGTTTTGGAGTCACGGACGAGCTTGGATTCAAATCGGTTCAGGATGTCAGCTCAGTCCATGATCTGAATGCGACGATTCTGCATTTGCTTGGCCTGGACCACAAGAGGCTCACGTATCGGCACAACGGCATTGCTCGTCGGTTGACGGACGTGCATGGAAACGTCCTGAGTTCACTGCTGAACGGGTAAGCCGTCTGGCAAATCGCCCATACGGCTGGCGGCGACCGGTCCATTCTGAGCGAATATGGACAGGGAACGTCCACAATTCCTGGGCAGCCCCTTTCCTCCCTGAACTGAACCGCCTAGAATGCCGATAGTTCAATTGCTGCAATGAACGCAGAAACCCGGGGGCGATCGGATTTGACTGGGTTACCGGCGGTCAGGGTGGCGTGCCGAGGTTGATCAGTTGGCCTCGTAAAAAGCTGATCACCAATAACTGCAAAACCGCAGTT
>CAZIGZ010000206.1:0-9070 GCA_964538835.1 uncultured Chitinophaga sp.
GTTGAAGGTTCAGGGTCACATGACACGTTTTCGTCAGTATGGTCAAAGCGGTCAGTGGATCAGCGACTTTCTTCCATGGCACGGCAAGTTTATCGACGACATCGCCATCATTCGTTCAATGGTGACGGATCAGATTAACCACGATCCTGCGCATACGATGATGAATACCGGTACCGCTCTGAGTGGTCGGCCCAGCATGGGCAGCTGGATCACGTACGGTCTTGGAAGTGAAGCGGAAGATCTTCCTGGCTTTGTCGTGATGACCAGTTTTGCCGGCCGAAATCCTCAGCCGATTTCTCAGCGAATGTGGGGCAATGGATTTCTTCCCGGCCGCTTTCAGGGGGTCGAATTCAATGCGTCCGGCGATCCCGTGAACTATCTTCGCAATCCCGCCGGAGTCACATCAGCACAGCAGCAGCGTCTGGTAAACTCGGTGGCCCGGCTCGATCGACATCGCAATCAGCAGTACCTTCGTCCAGACGTGGAAACTCGAATCAGCCAGTACGAGATGGCGTTTCGGATGCAGTCGAGTGTTCCCGAGCTGATGGATATCTCCGAGGAACCGAAAGAAGTTCTGGAACTTTACGGCGCGACTCCAGGAGACGGTTCATTCGCCTCAAACTGCCTGACCGCAAGACGACTGGCGGAACGAGGCGTTCGCTTTATTCAGCTGTATCATCGTGACTGGGACCATCACGGCGACCTGGTGAAATACATGAACATGTGCTGCGGCGCGACTGACAGGGCCACATGGGCGCTGCTGACGGATCTGAAGCGTCGAGGACTGCTGGAGGAGACTCTGGTGGTCTGGGGCGGAGAATTTGGTCGAACTCCGATGTTCCAGGGCAAAGGCGGCCCGGGGCGCGATCATCACATCAAGGGCTTCAGCATGTGGATGGCGGGCGGCGGAATCAAAGGCGGCGTCAGTCACGGGGCCACCGATGAACTGGGGTACAACTCTGTGGAAGATGTCGTTCATGTCCGCGACATGCACGCGACAATGCTGCACCTTCTGGGTATCGACCATGAGCGGTTCAGCGTCCGGTTCCAGGGGTTGGATTCGAGGCTGACAGGCGTTGAACCCGCAGCTCCAATTCGTCCGATCCTGCTTTGAACTCCGCTCCGGCATCCCCCGCCATTTGATGTGCCCAATGCGCAGTGCTCCGCGTGCTGGACGGTGAGAGCGGCACGGTGAGAGCAGTCCTGTGCGTGCCGGCGGCGGTTCAGGACCAAAAGTCTTGCGCGAGTCTTTTCATTGTCATTGCCCCAGATCCGACTCGGGAGACGGCTCACTTCGGCTCAGCATCGCCGGCCACAAAACGGACACGATTTCCCAGCGCATCAAGTTCGAGCTGTTCGAGGGAATTGACCGTCAGGCGCATTTGAGGAAACGGGGTCTGCGAAACAACCGGGTAGCTGAACACTTCGTGACCGGAAGACTTCAGCAATCCGACAACGCGGTAGCTTTGCCCCATTCGCAGCCCGAAGGCCGGCACAGCATTCATGCCGCCATCTTCGCCTTCCATCTGCACGATCAGCAGAACGGGCGACTGTCCGCCGTCATCGCAAAGGAACGTGTTCTCCTTCACTTCGCGAGACCATGCGAGCGTTCCTGTTTCGCGATCAATCACACGCAGCTGCCTTGCAACCGGAACCATCTTCAGCCCATACACACTGGAGGGCAGTCCGATCGCGGCCATGCGTGTGGAACCAAACACGTAGGCATAGTCACGATCTGCCATAATCCGGATTTCCGGCCCCTTGAGGGACGGCAGATCTTCGTCTTCACTGTTGAAGTCATACTCCGACGACTGGCCTGTCGGTAGATCGATCAGCAGCAGTTTATGATCGTCAGAAGCGACAGCCACTTTGTTGTAACCCAGGAACTGCGAATAGCATTCGTTCGGCAGGTTGATTGAGCGGGAGACATCGAGTGTCTTCATGTTGACCCATTCCAGGCTGGCTCCGGCCACGAACATCCCGCGAGCATTCCAGACGATCAGGTCACTTCCTGCTGCCCGCACAATTCGACGTGCCATTGATGCTCGACGCACGCTCGCCGGAAGTGAAAGCTCTGATTTCTCTGGCTTGTCGGACTTGCCGGATTTCTTTGTCGTCTTGGACTCTTCGTCCTTCTCAGAATTACTGGATGGTTTATTGGTGGCGTTGTTCCTAGCGTCCAGTTTGATCGGAAGGCCGGTTTCCGACTGAAGCAGAAGATCGTCTCGACCAGATCGATCCGCAATCAGAACGCCATCGGTTCCGGCGTAGGCAAATCCTGGAAGACCGACAGCGTTCATCTGCCACATCGAACGTCCGGAGTAAACATCGAACACTTCCAGTGTCGAAGCAGTCTGAAGACACAGCCAGCGTGAACCCATGCCACAGATTCGTCGAGCAGGTTCGAAGAGATTCGACGAATGCATCTCCGGGTTGAACTGGCGGAAGACAGGTTCAAGCATCAGCACGGAACTCGCTCCGGTCACCGGTCGAGTCCACAGCCAGCGATTGTCGACCACAGAGAATCCCGAGATGGCTGAACCACCACGGTAAATGATAATGCTGCCGCATCGAATCAGACTCTCGTGAGCCTGCAGCATCTGGGACTCTGAACTGGCCATCGGAAAGACCCACGGATCAGCTTCCGGAGTTTGGCACGAACGAGCCATCAGCGCGCCGGGATCTCGCCGAACGAACCAGTGGAACGCACTGAGAAATGGATCGTCCATCGGATCACATTCGAGTGCCTGACGGTTCGTCGGTCGAAAGCTCATCTGGCCTGCTGTACTGACCGGAATCATGCGATACGATTTCCCTTCCATCGCACGTGACAATTCCGCGATCGGTGACGCCACCGTCGCGGGAACTTCGACTCCGGCCCCCAGTTGTCTCAGGATCTCATCACGAATGACTTCAACCAGAGCCGCCGTCATCTCACGCTGCACACTGTAAACCGCCGAACCAGCGTCCGGTGTACCGCCGGAAATTCCAGCATCACCTGCAGACTGCAAATGGCTCGTGATCGCGGAGGCAAGATTGTCCAGCCGCTGGGCCAGTTTGTCTCGAGCGGCCACATCGGGCGTCGTCCGCTTCTCAAACGAGGCAAGCAGCAGCTGCAGAGTCTGCTCGTTAACTGTGCCTTCCTGGACATCCTTCTCGGCGAGTTCCAGGAAGACATCACTCAGCCACGGCGAGTGCATCGCGAGCAGTTCGGTTCGTGGCAAAGTTCGCACAAGTTCAAGGAGCGCCGGACGAGCCTCGTCCGTCGAATTTTCCAGCAACGCCATCAGTTCCGACGCGAGCCACGACCGAAACGGCCGACGAATGGTCTCACGACCTTTGGCCAGAGCACTGATCTCCAGTGGATTAACCACGCTGACCGAACGCAGCGTTTCGATCACTTTGTCAGCATCCGGCAACTCGACCGACTGACATCCGTTCGGATCACTCAATTCCTGACAAAGGGCCTTCGCATACTCATCGGGAACGGCGGCTGTCTTTTTCAGTCGTGACAGACGGAGAAACGCCGAGATCGCTCGCTCTTCCGCCGAGCCGGCAAGATCGGCGACGGCGGTGATCGTTGCCTCATCCGCGTTCTCTGCCGCTGCGCGGGCGGCCGCAATGCGGAATCGAAGGCGGCGGACATCGTCGCGATTGATCGAGTTTGCTGTGACTTCGCTCAGAAGCTGCGCCGCATCATCGACTCGACCGGTATCCATCAGAAATGTTGCCCTCTGCAACGCATCCTGGGCCGGTGATTTTTCCGGAGTCTTTGTTGAGATGACGGCAATGTGGTCCGGACCAAAGCTTACGAGATCCTCGCCCGCCTTGAGCAGTCCCCCGGAACTTCGTGAAGGACGAAGGCCGGTCCGCCGAGTGATCAAGGCACCGGTCCTGACACTGCGAAATTCAATCGACCCGTCGGTCAGCGGAATCGCAAGCTCATCACCATTCCGTATGCCCTGCCCCACGTTGACAGCAAGGTCGCCGGAACGTTCGTTCGTCCAGAGTTCACGCAATGTCCCTGGCCGGTAAGCCGACAGTACTCTGCCGCCCGCAAAAATCAGTATGTCGTTATCGGCATGCAACAGCAGAGTTGTTTTGTCGATGTTCTTCCTGACTTCCAGCTTTCCTGTCAGCATGTCGAACGCTGATAGCGAAGGGCTTTCCGCATTCACACAGTACACCCAACGCCCGGCGAAAAAGGGAGCTTCCGAATGCCATGTGGATTCCAGCGGCTTCATCTGCTGTGTATTCAGTGCGGAGGATCGAAGGCGACTTGGAGGTGTGGCAGCACCGCTGTTTCCAGGCAGGCGACTGGCCCACAGAAGACTTCGAGTCAGCTTGTCCACGGCCATAAACCAGCCGGTCGTCGTCGTCGTGAAGACGATGCCCTGATAGGCGGATGTCTGCGCCGCGAGAAATTGACGTCCAAGGTCCTGAGCGATCGCAGCATCGGGGTACATTAAAGGAATCTGCCACTGCACCTGACCTGTCGCCGCAGTCAGGCAGACGAGTTTGATGGCCGAATCACGCTCAATCACCGAATACAGCAATTCGCCCTCAACAAGCGGAGGACCGCAGAACCACGTTTGCGACAATTCGTTGCCAAAACGCTTTTCCACCGGCGCGCCACCGGCAGTCCAGACACGTCGGCCCGTTGCCTTTTCGATCGCGACCAGTTCCCAGAGCCCGGCAGTGCCGCCTTCTTCGCGACCCAGAAGAATTCGATTCTGCAGAACCATGTCGCGACTTCGATTGCCGTCTGACACCTGCGATACCGCATACAATCGCTGAGCATCCGAAGACATCCGCCCCACAATCTCGTTGCGATGCAGCAGAGAAACGTCTCCGCTCTCGGCCTGCTGATTCGACTGCAGTCCCGGCAGCATCAGCGGCAACATGTCGTCCATTCCGGACGGCTCGCTCACGCTGGCCTTGCGCTGTCGGAGCACTCGTGTCCACAGGTGTCGGCCGGTGGTACGCTCAAATGCGGAGACCATATCCGGCAGGCGAACAAAGATGCTGTCCGCATCAATCTCGGGCCGCCATGCCGACCACGGTACCATGGGAGTCTGCGAAGCATTCAGAACGAAGTCCTGGGACACTCGCTTCTGCCGCACGCTCAGTGGAAGACTCTGCATCCAGTGCAGAAACTGATAATCCGCTTTCAGCGATCTGGCATCATTCGTCGCGGCAACGGCAGGCTCTTCGGGCCTCTCAGGAACCTGGGGTTCCTCTGCGCGACTGGCGTTCGAACCGTTCTTCTCATTCGACGCCTGATCCTCGCTCGCCGACTTCGCTTGATCCTCGCGGGCACCTTCTCCCGTGATCTTCTCTCGCAGCTTTGTCGCCGTTGCCTGAAGCTCCGGAAGATGCCTGGCTTGTAGCACAGGAACCAGCCAGTACAACGACGCCTGCGAATTCCCGCGATCCAGATGGATCATCGCCAGCAGCAGGTGAGCCCGAAGCGAAGCGTCGGTGCCCGAATGACGATGCAGCACGGCCAAAATATCGCCAGGCGATCCATCCGCGATCGCACGATTCAGTTCCCTTGTCGCACTTTCTTCATCTCCGGCAAGACCGCGTCGAAGGTCTTCACTGGCATTCAGAAGCTGCATCGTGAGTCCTCGATGCAGCGGCTGAAACACTCCTGATGTTTGTGACAGCATCAACCCCGGGTCCGCAGCACGAAGTCCTTCCAGCGTCTCACGGAAAGCCGTTGCGTCCTCCGAACGCAATGCCGACTGCAACTGCTGAAACTGCTGAGTAGTCCGACGATCACTGTTCAGCCGCTGAAGATCATCCTTCGGCGCTGTGTCAGCCTGTTCGCCTCCCTGTAATCCGGGAATGAGCTGAGCATGAGCGATCGTCGAACATTCCACGTGAACAACGCTGGCCAGCACGATTGCCAGCAGGGGCAAACGAGACGGTCCAATGAGCTGACACTGAGAGACCATGGTGAGTCCTTTCAGAGGATCAGTCGGGGTATCAGTAGAATATGTCCACCCCGGCCTCCGGGCGGACTGTACCATCTTTCCAAAAAAGTCTCGATGATCCTTGCCGGAAAACTGCTTCCCAAACGTTCTCATTCCTCGCCGTTCGTTCGCGACATCCCCTGATTCTGTTATCTTGCCCAAAGAGCGAGGCTCCTTGACCTGAGGGAGCTGGCCGGCTCGTTGCCAGTCCATCGCTCACGTTGTTCGCTTGCCGGAATGCAAACAACATCGTGAGTTGAACAAATGGCACCGAGACGATCGAAACCACATTTCTCTCACTGCGACTTTTCCTGACGGCGAACGAAGCATGCTTAACTGGAACAGCAATCAACTGACTCACGGATGGCAGAAGGGAATTACGGCCTTCTACTATGCTCTTGGAATGAATGCGGACGATTTCAACCGCGCTCAGATCGGGATTGGAGTTCCTCTTCTGGACGGCAACACATGCAACGTCCATGCGTACTCACTGGCTCAGGAGATCGCAGCCGGATGTCGAGACGCCGGACTCCTCGGGTTTCCTTTCGGGACGCCCGGCGTTTCTGACAACATCAGTCAGGGGCACGAAGGCGGCAACGCGAGTCTGCCGTCACGAAACCTGATCGCCAACAGCGCGGAATGCGTCGTGACGGCTCACTGTTATGACGGCCTGATCGGGCTTCATAATTGCGACAAGAACGGCCCAGGCTTCGCCATGGCACTGGCTCGCACGAACTACCCAGGTCTGATCGTCAGCGGCGGCAGCATTCTTCCGGGATGTCACAACGGAAAAGACATCACGATTCTGGATGTCTACGACTCCCAGGCCAAAGCGTCCGTCGGCGCGATGACTCATGAGGAATCGGAAGAGATCATTCGAAAGGCCTGCCCGGGTCCAGGCGGTTGCGGTATCGCAGCATCGTTCAACACGTGGGGCCTGGCCATGGAAGCCATCGGACTCATGCTTCCCGCCAGCAGCTCGATTCCCGCAGTCGATCCGGAAAAGAAGGCGGAGTGTCGTCGCGTTGGCCAGGCAATGGTCAATCTTCTTCAGCGCAACCTGAGGCCTCGTGATATCCTGACCAAAGCAGCGTTCCGAAACTGTGCCGTCACCATTGCCGCGGCCGGCGGATCGACGAACGGTGTCCTCCACATTCTCGCGCTGGCTCGGGAAGCGAAGGTGGACTTCACGCTGAAAGACCTGCAGGAAATCTTCCGCAATACTCCGGTGCTTTGCAGCTTCGCTCCTCGCGGTCCCCGCACGATGGTTGACCTGCACAAAATCGGCGGGACACCAATTCTGCTGAAGCACCTGCTGGACTGCGGACTGCTGGATGGTTCCTGCATGACCGTGACCGGCAAGACCATGGCAGAAAACCTGCGAGACGTCCCGAAGCCGCCACCAGGGCAGGACCTGATCGTGTCCCGCGAAAACTGTTACAAGCCGTTCGCCGATATGCAGATTTGCTTTGGCAATCTGGCTCCGGAAGGCATCGTCTTCAAAGTCTCCAGCATGAAGGACCCGGTCTTCAGCGGCAGCGCGGTCTGCTTCGATGATCCTCGCGACATTGTCCGTGCGGTCGAACAGCGAAAGATCAAACCCGGCAGCGTCATTATTCTTCGATACCTTGGGCCTGTCGCTTCAGGAATGCCGGAAGTTCTGATCGCCACGGCGGCTCTGGCGGTTCCGGAGCTGGACGGAAAAATCGCGTTCCTGTCGGATGCTCGCGTTTCCGGAGTCTCCCACGGTGCGATCGGCGTCCACTGCGCGCCGGAAGCGATTGTGGGCGGACCAATTGCCTGTGTCCACGACGGTGACACAATCTCCTTCGACCTGCTCAAGGGCACGATCCACGTAAATCTGACTGACGAACAGATTGCTTCGCGACGAAAAGAACTAAAGCCTCGCCCGCCCGCCGAACCTCGTCGAGGTTATCTGGCGGACTGGTCCGCGACGGTGGCTCAGGCCAGCCACGGATGCGTCAGCCTCGCGCTGCATCCACATTGTCGAAGCAACTGAAACACCTGACTTGAATCCTCCTGAAATCGAAAGATCCCACCATGAGTTCCAAAGTTTGTCGCTGGGGAATTCTCAGCACGGCAGGTATTGCGAAGAAGAACTGGCACTCCATTATCAACTCCGGCAACGGACAGACCGTTGCCGTTGCAAGCCGCTCGACTGCGAAAGCTCAGCAGTTTATCGACGAATGCCAGGCCTCCGTGCCTGTGTCACACTCCGTCGCAGCTCTGGGCAGCTATGACGAACTGCTGCAGCGGAAGGACGTGGATGCGGTCTACGTTCCGCTGCCGACGGGCATTCGCACCGACTGGGTCGTAAAGGCGGCTCAGGCCGGAAAGCACGTCATGGTGGAAAAGCCCTGCGGCGTCACGACCGCCGATGTGACTCGCATGGTCGATGCCTGCAAGGCTTCCAATGTGCAGTTCATGGACGGCGTCATGTTCATGCACAGTGCTCGCATGAATGCCATGCGACAGGTTCTGGATGACGGACAGTCCGTCGGCACGATTCGTCGCATTGCCAGCCAGTTCAGTTTTTGTGCGGATGAATCCTGGGTGCAGAGCAACATTCGAGCCAGCAGCCAGCTGGAACCGGCCGGCTGCCTTGGTGATCTCGGCTGGTACACGATCCGCATCATTCTGTTCGCGATGAAGTACGAGATGCCGGTGGAAGTTCGTGGCCGAATTCTGAACGGGGTGAAGCGAGCCGACAGTGCGGAGATTGTTCCAATGGAGTTCCAGGGCGAGATGCATTTCGCCAATGGTGTTTCCGCGACGTTCTATAACTCGTTCCGGACAAACCATCAGCAATGGGCTCATGTGAGCGGCACAAAGGGGTACCTGGCCGTCAATGATTTTGTCCTGCCGTATTTTGGCAATGAAGTCTCGTTCGAGACCGGACGGCACAACTTCGCTGCCGATGGATGCTTCTTCAACATGGAGAAATCGCTGCGGACACACTCACTGCCCGAGTACAGCAATAACGCGAAGAACGCTCAGGAAACGGCACTCTTCCGCAACTTTGCGGACCTCGTCCTCTCCGGCAAGACCGATCCGTTCTGGCCCGAGGTGGC
>CAZIGZ010000207.1:0-8983 GCA_964538835.1 uncultured Chitinophaga sp.
GGCCTACTGAGGTTCTGCGAATTCCGGTTCCTGTGAACGGCCGGCGGCCCAGCGTTTCAGGATTTCCAGCTGGCGACGGCCCTGAAGAAAGTAGGTGTCGTCCATCGACTGAACTCGCTGACGACACGAATCGCGAGCATTCGGCTCCCATTGAACAGTGTCTGACACAGGAGCGAGCCCGACGGTCTGCATCCATCGAGCAATCGCAATGGCGATCTCTTCATGTCCCCGGAAGGACGGATGCACATGATCGACCAGAAGATAGTCTCCCGGCAGTTTCTGTGGTGACAGGTTCGACAGCAGATCGTGAGCGTCCAGAAGCGGAATATCTTCTTCGCGTGTGACGGCATTCATTGTATCCGAAAGCGACGACGTCATGCGCAGCGGGCAGATGTCTTCGTCCACGGCTCGCTGGAAGGAACGAAGTGCGTCTGAGTTTTCACCCAGCGTTCGCTGAAGCTGTCCAAGTTCGTACCATGACAGGGCATAACGATCATCCCGCCGCACGGCTTCCAGCAGGCTGGCCATGGCTTCGTCCCGCTTTTGTTCCGAAGAAAACTGCCGGGACTGTTGAAGCAGTTCGGCGATTCTGGCTTGCTCGTCTTCGGCAAGTCCTGAAGAGAATTCGGATTTGAACGGCGGACAGTCGGCCAGATTTGCTGGCGGACGAATCATCAGCAAAGGCACGTTCTTCTCACGGCAAAGTCGACACAGGCGAATCAGGTTCAGCCGAAAATGCTCCGCCACCATCTTTGCGTGATCATCGTCACGATGGTACGCCGCAAGTCCGTTCTCCTGATCGAGCCGCGTCGAAACTTCGGCCTTCAGCACGGGGCGTTTCTCATCTGCTTCCGGGGCGTCACCAGAACTGAAGAGACTCTGCGCGGCGCGGAAGCTCTGAAGGCGCGAAACGGTGGAATACACGGGAGCAAGAAACGCGGAAGACTGTTTTCGGCGGGAATAACTGACATCTTCCAGGAACTCATTGTGTCCTTCGCAGAAGATGATCAGATCCGGTTCGTACCGCAGACATTCTTCAAGGATTGGTAACAGACGATAGCTGGCGTAGGAAACTCCGCCACAATTCACAACCTTCCACTGTCGGTCGGGGCTGATGGCCTTCAGAGAGAGCGAGAGGAATTCCGGAAAGCTGGTTTCAATGGAGAACGGGCTGCCCTGAACCGTCGAACCGCCAAGAACAAAGATGCGAAACTCCCCGGAAGGTTTCTTCACCGAAAAGGCATCATGCTTGAAGAAACCTCGGCGTGATTTTGACACCTGCATCGTGGACGCGTCGTCAGACAGTTCAAACAGGGGCGTCTGCTTTGCGAATCCCACGAACGGATCAACGTGCAGATCCTGCGTTCCCCAGCCGGCCAGGCGACAGGCGACTTCCAGAATCACAAACGGCAACAGCCCGGCCATCACAGCGGCCACTCGAAACCACCAGCGGCGATGTTGGCGTTTCCCTGTGGCGGCTGCGGTCGACATTACTTCAGAGATTTCAGGATGGATTCAATTTCCTGACGCGGCGCGAGGCCGACAAATCCGCCGACCTGAACGCCGTTGCGATAGATACGAACGTCCGGGATGCTGTTGATCTGCAGGTGCTGGGAAATGGCGTTGTTCTGGTCGACGTCGACCTTAACGACTTCCAGATTGTCGCCCCATTTTTTTTTGATGGCTTCCAGACTTGGCGCCAACGCCTTGCAGGGGCCGCACCACGAGGCCCAAAAATCGACCAGTACCAGCGTCTGATCAGATCGATCGACCAGTTCCAGAAACTGGCCCGCCTCGTGCACGATGGCTCCATCTTTCACGATCAGTCGTTCGACCGGGCCGTCCGGTGTTCCTTTGACGGCTTTTCCCGCACTTGGGCCTTCGTCGCAGCCCGGCAGACAAAATGCCAGCGACAGCATACAGCCGAAGATCAGGGTTCGACGGTTCATCGAAACGTGCATGATTGGTTTCTCCGAGACCCGTCAGAGGAAATTCTCATGATCTCGAACGGGAAAAGTAATAGACGATTGAGTCCGGAATGGTGCGGTGAGCACGTCTTTTCTGGAAAATGCCCTTCGTTCACCTTCGCAGACTCGGAATTGTCAGTTTTTCGCCTGTAAGCTGCACGTCATCAAGTCTAAATTTGTCGTATTCCGATGATGATCGAGGGATCTAGTCGGTTGGGATATCCAGGTCATTCAGTTTTGGTTTTTGGGAGAATGTGTCCATGTCAGTAGTTCTGACGGAAAATGCCGCAAACGAAATCAAGCGCGTGATTGCCGAACAGAATCGCCCTGAGCTGAAGTACGTGCGAGTCGGCGTGGTCGGTGGCGGATGCAGCGGCTTCCAGTACTCGTTCGACTTCACCAATTCTTACGATGAAGCCAACGACCTGATGGAAGAACATCATGGCGTCGGTGTCGTTGTCGACAAGAAGAGCGATCTGTATCTCGATGGCACCGAAATCGACTTCTACACCGATCTGTCTCGCCGTGGCTTCACGTTCAAGAATCCAAACGCCGTGAAGTCCTGTGGTTGCGGAAGCAGCTTCTCTGCCTAGTACAGGCAGGTTCTTTCTGCCGGAATGGACGTTCGCAACCGGGCTCATCGTCCAGTTGCAGACAGTCGGCTGCAAGCCGCAGGTTCTTTTCGGCACGAAGGATCGACCGTTCAACGGTCGGGATTGAGGAAGCGATTGAGGACAATCGCTCGACATTATTCAGGGCTGCGGAGAATTCTCGGCAGCCCTGTTTCTTTGGCATCAAGTTTGGATTCGCAGACCCGCTATGACTCTGGACGAACTTCTTCAGCAGTATGAACTGGGACCCGGTCAGCTGGAGGCCAGTGTGAAGCGAGTCGGTCGTGAACAGTGGATGCTTCATCCTGTTCCCGGCACCTGGTCCATTCACGAGGTTGTCTGCCACATTGCCGACTTTGAGCTGGTCAATGCAGATCGAATGAAGCGAGTCCTGGCGGAAGATAATCCAACTCTGTTCAGCGCGGAACCGGATCACTTTACCGCGGCGCTGCAATATGACCATCGCAACATGGAAGAAGAGCTGGATCTGATTCGACTGCTGAGAAGTCAGATTGCCAGGATCCTGCGACAAACCGACGTCGAAGATTTTCAGCGGACTGGCGTACATACCGAAGCAGGCCCGCTGACCCTCGAAACACTGCTCGAACGAACGACTCGGCATATTCCCCACCATCTGCCGTTCATCGATGCCAAAGTGGATGCTCTTCGCAGAACCTGATTGAGAACCAGCCGTGCTGAATCTTCCATCCCATGAACTCCTGGAAATGCGGCACACCTTCCCGTGTGCCTACACGTTCAAGGTCATTGGCTACGCCGCCGACAATTTCACCGCTCGCGTTGTCGCCTGTGTTCGCGAAGAACTTCGCCAGGAAACAGATCCACCGTTCTCGCTGAGGAACACTGCTCACGGCCGTCATGTGGCTGTCACGCTCGAGCCAACCTGCGAGAGTTCACAGCAGGTCCTTGCGATCTACGCCCGCCTGTCCGGACTGGATGGACTCGTGATGCTGCTTTAGGGGCTGGCAAGGCGAAGTAACTGGCCGCGAGACAACCGTCCAGCACCTCGTATCATCAGACGTCATTCTTCGAGCAGAGTTGATGCTTCTCGCGCAGTGACTTTCATGGCTTCGGCTGGTTTGGCGATTTTCGACCCGTCAAATTGCCAAATTTCCCGCGGAACTGTGGTCTAGTTCTGGAAAAAAGGGGCAGAGCCGGTAGTTTGGGCGACTCTCCGAAGGCGATTTGGTACCGGAGAGTGAACGCATTTACTGACGGGAACGTGATTCTATGCCTCGACGCATGCTGGCTTCTTTTGCCTTGCTCGCCTGCCTTGTTCCGCTTGTTCTGGGTGCCACGTCGGCCGACGAAACGTCGACACCTCAGCAGCCCATTCGCAGCAATCCTCCGCGAGTCTATGCACTGACGGGCGCGAAAGTGGTTGTGAGTGCGGACAAGACGCTGGACGAAGCGACGATCATTGTTCGTGATGGCCGCATTGAGGCTGTCGGAGCCGGCATTGCCATTCCCGCAGATGCTCGTGAGATTTCGCTGAAGGGCAAGACCGTCTATCCAGGCTTTGTCGAAGCGTATTCTGAGCAGTCGATTCCAAGCGATCGGCTGAATGGAACGGCTCGCTACTGGAACGGCCAGGTCACACCTCAGCTGTCGGTTGCCGATGGCGTGATTGAAGAAGATGCCTCCGCGTGGCGAAAGAACGGATTCGTTGCTCGACTGATTGCACCGGCTGACGGTGTGATTCGAGGCACCAGCGCGGTGTTCTCCACAGGAACCGGTGCTCCGAACACAACGCTGATTTCTAGCGATGTGGCTCAGCACATTCTTCTCACAGTTTCGCGACGACGAGGCGGCGGTGGCGGCGGCGGTTTCCCAAGCAGCCCGATGGGCGCTGTGGCTCTCGCACGACAGGCCATGCTGGATGCCCAGTGGTACCGAGATGCTCAACAGGCACTGGCTGCAGATTCTTCTCTACCACCGGTTGAGGAGAACGATGCACTCGCTGCACTGGAACCGGTGATCTCCGGAAAGATGCCCGTCATCATTTCCACATCGGACGAGCAGTTCGTTCAGCGTGCGGATTTGTATGCCGCGGAGTTTGGCCTGAAGCTGATCGTCCTCGGCAATGGCCGCGAATATCGTCGCCTGCAGGAAGTGGCTTCCACCAAACGTCCGATGATTCTGCCTCTGTCCTTCCCAAAAGCTCCTGCCGTTGGAACGCCGGAAGCGGCGGATGATGTGACGCTCGAGTCACTTCTGCACTGGGACATTGCCCCTGAAAATCCAGGCCGACTGGAAGCCGCTGGTGTCCAGTTTGCTCTGACAACCGATCGATTGTCGGACCGATCCGAGTTTCTGAAGGCTCTTCGCAAGGCCGTCGAACGAGGACTGTCGCCTGTCACCGCTCTGCGAGCCATCACCAGCGTGCCTGCGGAGATGTACGGCCTCGCCAAAGACCTCGGCTCGGTGCAGTCTGGCAAACTGGCCAGCTTCGTCGTGACCGACGGTGATCTGTTTGCCGAGAAGACAAAGATCGTTGAAACGTGGGTCGGTGGAACTCGCTACGAACATTCTCCGGAACCTGCTCGCAAGACGTCCGGCCATTATGAACTGCAGTTGTCACAGTCCGGTCAGTTCCCGAACAGGCTCTACATGGAGCTGATCGATGAAGCGGGACGTCTTCGAGGTCGAATCTCCCGTGAACCGATTGCGAAGGCTGCAGAAGGTTCTTCCCGTTCATCGCGTGGTCCCGGTCGTCGAGGAGAGCGTCGCGGTGAAGGCGGCGAAAACAAGGTCGAAGAAAAGCCGGAAGGAGAGAAGCCAGCCGCGGAGCAGTCCGCCACTGACAAACCGAGCAGTGAAGCTTCCGGTGACAAGCCTGCAACTGTCGTCGTGGATCTCAAGAACGTTCGTCTGAGCGACACGTCTTTGACTGCGTCATTTGAAGGAAAGTCCCTGGGTCTTGAAGGCAACGTGCGGCTTTCGCTGACGATGACCGAAACCGATTCCAGCGTGAAGGATCGTCCGGCGGGCATCGGCACGATGGTCTGGACCGATGGTTCGTCATCCTCCGCGGTCGCTCAGCAGGTGCCTCAGCCAGAACCTCCAAAGGCTGAGCCTCCAAAACCAGACGCCGCCAGCGCAACTCCTCCCGCAGACGGGGCCGCTCCGGCGACACCCGTTCCACCATCACCAGCACCGAACGCGGCGGAACCTCAGACGGCTGAGGCAGCCCCAACGACTCCAGCTCCAGCTGCGACCACGGCAAACACCGACGCAGCAAACTCCGACAAGAAGCCGGAAGAGCAGAAGAAGCCCGCGAAGGCCAGCTATGACGTCAACTATCCGCTGGGTGCGTTCGGTCGCTCTACGATTCCTGAAACCGCAAAGATGACCGCGTTCGTTCATGCGACCATCTGGACGTGCGGGCCGCAGAGTGTTCTTGAGGATGCGACTTTGCTGATCGACAACGGCAAGATCGTCGCTGTGGGCAAAGATGTGAAGATTCCGGACGGTACCCACGTGGTCGACGTTCGAGGAATGCACATTACTCCGGGCATCATCGACTGCCATTCTCACATGGCGACGGATGGCGGAGTTAACGAAGGATCACAGTCCATCACGTGTGAAGTGCGAGTCTCTGACTTCATCGACGCTAACGACATCACCATCTATCGACAACTGGCAGGCGGTGTGACAGCCGCCAACATTCTTCATGGCTCCGCGAACCCGATCGGTGGCCAGAATCAGGTGATCAAACTTCGCTGGGGTCAGACGGGCGAAGAAATGAAGTTCCGTGAAGCTCCAGCCGGCGTCAAATTCGCATTGGGCGAAAACGTCAAGCAGAGCAACCGCACGGACGGTGGTGGTCGATATCCAAACTCTCGAATGGGCGTCGAACAGGTCTACCGTGATGCCTTCGAAGCCGCTCGGGATTACGGTCGGCGAATGGACTCATGGAAGACCAGCCATCGTGGCCTGCCACCGCGTCGTGATCTGGAGCTGGAAGCTCTCCAGGAAATTCTCCAGGGCCAGCGGTGGATTCACTGTCATAGCTATCGTCAGGATGAGATTCTGGCGTTCCTTCGAGTCCTCGAAGAGTACAGCGTGAAGGTTGGAACGCTTCAGCACATCCTCGAGGGTTACAAAGTGGCCGACGAGTTGGCGAAGCACGGTGCCATGGCGTCCGCATTCTCCGACTGGTGGGCTTACAAGTTCGAAGTGTATGACGCGATTCCTTACGCCGGGGCCATCATGCATAAGCAGGGCGTTGTTGTGTCCTTCAATTCCGACGACGGCGAACTGGCCCGACACCTGAATCAGGAAGCCGCCAAGGCGATCAAGTACGGTGGCGTTCCACCGGAAGAAGCTCTGAAGTTCGTCACGCTGAATCCCGCAAAGCAGCTGCGAATTGATCATCTGACCGGCAGCCTGGAAGAGGGCAAGCATGCAGACTTCGTTGTCTGGAGCGGCGATCCTCTGTCAAACTTCTCTCGCTGTGAACAGACATGGATCGATGGCCGCCGGTACTTCCAGCGTGACGAAGATGAACAGCTCCGAAAGCTGGCTCAGGAAAAGCGCAACACGCTCATTCAGAAGATCCTGAACTCCGGCGAAGAAATGCGTCAGCCTGGCGAACGCGACCGCAACCCTTCCGAGCTGTGGCCTCGGTTCGACGAATACTGTACTCATTTCAAACACCAGGCGGCTCAGCAGCTGCAGCTTCAGCGGCAACAGACAGAACAGAAAGAATGACGGGTCACACACTGACCATCACTCTGTTTGTCTGACTGTTGTCTTCTGATACTTCCGCGAACACTTCTTGCAGATCAGGTTTGTGCCATGCCTCGATATCACTTCCGACGGATCGTTCAGTGTGTCCTTTCCGCAGCGCTGCTGGGCGGCGTGAGCGTTACGCCTGCGGCGGGTTCGGATCAGATTCCCGGAGCACCGCAGAAGAAGCCGATTGCTCTGGTGAACGGAGTCGTTCACACGCTGACCGGTCAGCCGATTCAGGAAGGCACCGTCATTCTGTATGAAGGCAAGGTGTCAGAAGTCGGTCACAAGCTACAGCCACCCGCCGGTGCGGAAGTGATTGACCTGAAGGGACAAAACGTTTACCCAAGCTTCATCGAAGCTCACTCACATCTCGGCATGCAGGAGCTGGCTTCCACGCGAGCCACGATTGATACGGCCGAAACGGGCAACATCAATCCCAACGTCAGTGCTCACGTGGCCGTGAATCCGGACAGCGAACTGATTCCGGTGACGCGAGCCAACGGCGTGCTTGTTGCTGTGAGTGCACCCACGGGCGGAACGGTCAGCGGTAAAGCGTCCGTGATGATGCTGGACGGCTGGACGTTCGAACAAATGACGCTCAAGGCGGATGCCGGAATGTGGGTCAACTGGCCTCGAACGGGTTCCTCGTTCCGTGGCGGGTTCTTTCCAGGTCCGCTGCCCTCACCAGCTCCGGGTCCGGGTCCAATTCCAACACCGGGGCAGGGCGGTGACGGTGATTCGCAGGAACGAAACTCCGGCGTGAAGGAACTGCGGGACCTGTTTGATCAGGCACGAGCCTACCTGAAGGCGCGTGCGGCCAATCCGGATGGTCAGCGATTCGACCTGAAGCTTCAGGCGATGGAACCTGTCGTGACGGGCAAGATGCCACTGATGGTGGCGGCCGATCGAGCATCGCAGATTCAATCAGCAGTAGCCTTCGGTGTTGAGCAGAACGTCAAGATCATCATCTTCGGCGGCTACGATGCACCGGCCTGTGCAGAGCTGCTGCGACGTTACGATGTTCCGGTGATCATCGATTCGATTCACCGTGATCCTCAGCGTGATCATGAAAACTATGATGCGGCTTTCACACTGCCTGAACGACTTCGGCAAGCGGGTGTCCGATTCTGCATCTCCGGTTCAGGCCGAGCTGAAACCTACAATACTCGTAACCTTCCCTATCAGGCTGCAACAGCCGTTGCTTATGGTCTGCCGCCAGAAGAAGGGCTGAAGTCCGTCACGCTTTATCCTGCTCAGATCCTGGGAATCGCGGACCGGCTTGGCACGATCGAAAAGGGCAAAGACGCGACTCTGTTTGTTGCCACCGGCGATCCGCTCGAAACACCAACGCAGATCACTCACGCCTGGATCCAGGGCCGCCGAGTCGACCTGACCAGCCGCCATACTCAGCTGAACGAAAAGTACAACGAGAAGTATCGACAGCTGGGTGACAAGCGATAGTTGTTCATCAACGGTCCATCATTTCACGGAGTCCATTTACGCAAACTCGCCGGTGACTCGCTGGCGAGTTTTTTCATTGCTACGCTACTCGTCGTTCTTCCTGCCCATATTCCTCCCGCCTTCCTTCCTCCGGTGTTTCATGTTGCGACCTTTCGCTGCGTGTGTTGTCCTTCTTGCGCTGTCGACTGA
>CAZIGZ010000208.1:0-394 GCA_964538835.1 uncultured Chitinophaga sp.
TCGGGATTTCGTAGTGGCTGGATGTGTTGACCAGCTGGTATTCCAGGATGAACCCCTTCTCCTCCCGGTACGTCTGCATATACGTGCCTTCGCCGGTGTTCAGAATGGCGAACGGATTGGGCAGGTTCGGATCAATGCTCCGGATTTGATTTTCGAGTGTTTTCCGGTCCGGGGTGCCCTTATACCCATTTGCGACGCAGTCGAGATACGGAGCTGAGTACTCGGCCGCCAGATCGATCAGGATGTGCCCTTCGATCTTCTTTGGTCCGAAAACCACGATCAGGAATGTGTCCGGATTCTTTCGGGGAAACGCACGAACATGGCAGAGCTTCCGTTTTCCATGTTGAAACGTATGGCGCACATCGGACGGTTTGAGCTTTCTGGCTGTGAGTCC
>CAZIGZ010000208.1:404-8957 GCA_964538835.1 uncultured Chitinophaga sp.
GTTGGAAACACGCTGCCGGCATAGTCCAGCACAGCTTCGATCACAGAACTTTCCGGGGTGATCTTCTCAGAAGAATCTGACAGCAGTTTCAGATACTGGCGTTGGTTCAGCAGCTTCACGTTGAGATCCTTTCGAGTGTCCCGTCAGGCTGGCCTCAGCAGCATCCTCGGAGCATCTGGCTCTGCAGGCTGCCAGTGAATACCGTAGCTCTCTCAGCAGAGTGTTCGCGGTTTCGGCGCCTGGTTTCGAGGATTGAGGTGACGGCCTGTTTGAGAGACTGCGATGTAAATGGTTTCCGGAGAAAGACGTCCGGCGAATCGGCATTGCGACTTTCCGGTGACGGATCGTAACCGCTGGAGATGATCACAGGCAATCCGGGACGCAGTCTTCGAAATTCGTCACGACACTGCCAGCCGGTCATGCCGGGCATCTTGAGGTCCAGAACCACAAAGTCGAGCACCAGTTCCCGGTCGAGGATCAGGGTCACGGCCTCTTCACCGGACCCTGCCGTGATGACGTCAAACCCAAGTTGCCTCAGCATTAAGCGAAACACATCACGGATATTCTCATCGTCGTCGACTACCATGACGCGACGGTCACTGGTGTTTTGTGCGTCATCTTCAGCAGTCAGTGCGACTCCAGACAATGCTGCATTGGCAAGTGGCAGCCGAATGCAAACCGTGGTCCCGCGGTTCACCAGACTCGAAAACTCCATCGAGCCCTGATGCTCCTGTACGATTCGGTTCGTACACGCCAGTCCCAGCCCATGCCCATTGGCTTTCGAACTGAAGAAGGGTTCGCAGATTCGGGCGAGATTGCTGGGAGCAATGCCGCATCCCTGGTCCTGTATCTCACAGACCGCGCTGGCCGTTCCACCGATTCCACGAGTATGCTCCGCGCGAAGCTCAATCCGGATCGTACCCGGGCGCCGGTTCATGGATTCCGCAGCGTTCATCAATACGTTCATGAAGACCTGCTGAAGCTGAGATCGATCACCCATGGCATGCACGGGTTGAGCAGCGGCGACCAATTGAAATCGAACGCCGTTTGGTACCACAGATTCCAGCAGAAGAAGCAGGCTTCGAATCTCCTCCTCCAGATTGACGTTGGTGATACTTCGAATTTCTCGGCCGGCGAATGTCAGCATCTGTCCGGTCAGCAGCCTGGCTCGCTGTGTTCCCTGCAGCAGAATTCCGATGGAACGATTGGCCGCGTGGTCTTCCGGAAGAGCGGATTTCGCAAGTTCCGCATAACCAACAATTCCCGTCAGGATGTTGTTGAAATCATGTGCCACACCTCCCGCCAGAAGTGCCATGTTCTGCAATCGCTGTGTCCGATCACGGAGTTCATTCGAACGGCGGATGTTCCAGTGCAGGTAAAAGATTAGCGACGGCAGGCAGGCCAGATACGTCAGAATTGGCAGATGCCAGTCGTGGACCTGATACTTGACTGCAGAAAACACCATGCCGCCAACCAGCAGCACATTGAGAGATGGATAAACGAGGAATGCATTCTTGCAAAGATGCACGCTTGTGGAATTTGCATTCAGTGCACCTGCGATCAACGCGGGAATCCAGGCTTCAGGAGCAAGGTGCACCAGAGTAATCGCTGCCGTAATGTCAAACAGCGGCTGAGTTGGACCAAGACGCGTGATCGGGCACAACAGTTCAAAGGCAGCGGCCAAAGGTGCCACCACCACAATCAGAATGCTGCCCAGGAGAAAACGATTTGGTCCAACCTCGGGGATCACAAAGCAAAGCACTCCAAGCGTCAGAATGGCACCCGCTCGTAAAAGCACTTGAACCAGCAATGGATGCCCCGCACGGGGACTTTGTGATTGGTCAGTCTGATGTGGATCCTGGGAGTATTGCACGCCGCACCTGTAGTCAGTCCTCGGGTCTCGTCTGTGCGTAGACTAGCTCAATCGCTGCGTTTCGCCAGTCACCATGAGGTAGTGGCAAAGACTTACTCCGGGGAGCGTGAAAGCCCGAGTCCCGGAGGTGTGGGCGAGGAGCTTGAGGCTTGGGCAGCTTCAGCTCAGGTTTTGTCGCGCAGCATGGTGCCGATGCTGAAGACGCAGATTCCCGTCAGGAGCGCGATGGGCATGACGATCAGCTGGAAGCCGAAATTCAGCTGCCAGATGATTACGAACGGCAACACGGCCAGCACAAGAAGCTGAAGCAGGACGCCAATTGTGTGTCTCATACGTGCCCCACGAACCTGAGTGTCATGATCAGCGATTCAGTGGCTTGAATCGACCAGTGACTGGTTTGTCGGCGGCGTCTCCCAGACGTTCGCGACGCTGCTGTTCGTAGATGCGGTAGTTGCCTTCGCACCAGACGACCGAGCCATCACCCTCAAAAGCCAGAATGTGGGTCGCAGTTCGGTCCAGGAACCAGCGGTCGTGGCTGACCACCACCGCACAGCCGCCGAAGTTCTCAAGGCCTTCTTCGAGTGCTCGCAGAGTATCCACGTCAAGGTCGTTTGTGGGTTCGTCAAGCAACAACAGGTTTCCACCGCTTCGCAGCAGCTTGGCCATGTGAACTCGGTTTCGTTCTCCACCGGAAAGCTGCCCGACAAACTTCTGCTGGTCCGAGCCTTTGAAGTTGAAACGTCCGCAGTAAGCTCGCGCGTGGATCTTTGACGAACCGACTTCCAGCAGATCATGTCCGCCCGAAATCTCCTGGTACACCGTCTTGGATCCGTCGAGTTCATCACGTGACTGGTCAACGTAGGAAATATCGACCGTCTCGCCAATCCGGAGCGTCCCGGAATCCGGCTTCTCCGTGCCCAGGATCATTCGGAACAGCGTCGTCTTTCCTGCACCGTTCGGACCAATGACCCCCACGATCCCGCCAGGCGGAAGGTCGAACGTCAGATTTTCGAACAGCACTTTGTCGCCGAAGCTCTTCTTGAGATTCTCCGCCTTCACCACCAGCTGTCCAAGCTTGCGTGAGATCGGAATCTGAATCTGTGCCGCATCATCGCGTTCGTCGTAGGCCTGAGCCGCCAGTTCGTTGTATCGCTGAAGTCGGGCTTTATTCTTGGTGGCTCGCGCCTTGGGTGACATGCGCACCCATTCCAGTTCTCGCTTCAGTTCCTTCTGGCGTCGGCTTTCCCGACGTTCCTCAAGTTCCAGTCGCTTCTGCTTCTGTTCCAGCCACGATGTGTAGTTGCCTTCAAACGGATGGCCTTTGCCGCGGTCCAGTTCCAGAATCCAGCCGGCGACGTTGTCCAGGAAGTATCGGTCGTGGGTGACCGCAACCACCGTTCCCTTGAACGTGCCCAGGAACTGTTCAAGCCACTGGACCGATCGAGCATCCAGGTGGTTTGTCGGTTCGTCCAGCAGCAGCATGTCCGGATTGCTCAGCAGAAGCTGACACAGAGCAACTCGACGCTTTTCACCCCCGGACAGAACGCTGACCTTCTGGTCGGCAGGAGGAAGCATCATGGCGTCCGCAGCGATCTCCAGAGTCCGGTCGAGCTCCCACAGGTTCGCGAGGTCGATCTGATCCTGCACCTTCGCCTGTTCGTCCAGGACCTTTTCCATTTCTTCCGGGCTAAGGTCTTCGCATAGCTTCATGCTGAGTTCGTTGAAGCGTTCAAGAACCTTGCGAGGTTCAGCGACCGCTTCTTCAATGCATTCGCCAACGGTCTTTTCGGGATCCAGCCGAGGCTCCTGCGGGAAGTAGCCAATGCGAATGCCCTTCGCGGGCCGAACTGTGCCCATGAAGTCTTTGTCTTCACCGGCCATGATTCGCAGCAGAGTACTCTTGCCGGAACCGTTGTTCCCCAGCACCCCGATCTTCGCGCCGGGATAGAATGCCAGCCAGATGTCGGACAGAACTTCTTTCTCGTCGTACATACGAGTCAGATGTTCGATAGTCATGATGTACTGTGCAGACATGTGTGTTCCGTACCGTAGTTACTGTCAACGAAGCGAAATCAGGAGGCGGCTGGTCCTTTACGAAGACTTCTTCCAGCGTTTGCGGGCTGGTGAAGGACCAGGATCCGCAGAAGCTGTCTTTCCCGCATTCGTGCCTCGCCCTGGTCGAACCGTCTGGTCCAGCCTGGCCAGCAGTTGAGTCATAAACGAAAAGGCACTGGGATAAACTTCAGCCGAAGAACTGCCGCGAGGACCAGCGACATTCAGGATGCAGATCTTATGGCGGCGAAGCCAGTCGACAACTGACTCAATCTGCTCGTCCTGCGAATTCTCACGGCCCAGCAGACTTCGCGATGCCGAAGGGGCAAGATATTCGACAAAGACCGGCTTGTTCTGATTTCGGGCGGAGTCGAGGGTCAGCTTTGTTCCGCTGGAAATTCGATCCAGAACCAGAATCAGTGTCCCGTCGGAATCCCGCACGTTCCATTCGGTCCGCACGGCGTAGGATTTCGATGCGGTTTCCTGCAGCGGGTAACGTTCCGGAACCTGCCCGTCTTCGGCTCGCCGATCCCCCGGGCACCATCCGCCGATGGGGATTCCAGCGGCCATGGCGGCATCCAGAGCGGCTCGATCAACGCCAGTCTGGCCGCCCGACACGATCTTCCGCAGAGGAACGTCCGCGATTACTGTCTTCGCTGCCAACGTGAACCTCCCACTCCATGGATGCGGATGAAACTCAAGCTGCGTTGCGGGAACGGTATTTCACGATGCCTTGCCGGACTTGCCAGCACACCGTGATGCGATCAGTGTCGGAGATTCTGCCGGAATATCGTCACCCATTCGGCGTTGCGGGGAAGCTCCAACCCGGGACAATTAATCATTCTTATACTTCGAATGACACTTCTGGCAGGCCTGAGCCACAGTGGACATGGCGGCTTCAAACCCTGAAAAGTCCCCGCTGTCGGCAGATGCTTTCAGGGTCTGGGACGCAGTCACAATCTCTGCGGCATAGCCCTTGAACTCAGCATCGTCTTCATAGCCAAATCCAGGCAGCGTCACCACCCTGGTCAAGGTTCCCAACAAAGCTGCTTCGTGCTTGATCAGATCCTTCTTGCTGCCCAGGGCCGCTTCCGATGCGACTTCGGTCTTCATGATCTTTTCGCAGTCTTCCATTCGCTTCATCAGCATTCGCATGTCAGCGACTTCTGCGAACGAATCGGTTTCCGGTGGCTCTTCAAGCCCGGCCGGCTTCGAACGGTTCAGTGTGTCAGACATCGCTTCGAACAGTTCCAGCAGACGCTTTTGGTCTTTGGCTCCTCGCTGCAAAGGAGTCTCATTCATTTTCTTGGCCAGGTTTCGCACATAGGCTGCGTCATCTTTCCATGAGACCGCTTCCTTCTGCTGCCGAGCCACCTCGGCCAGCGCAGCAAGTGTTGCGGCCTTGGGAGGAATCATCATCATGGAGGAATTAAAGTTGCCAACCGAACTGACGTTCTCCTGCAGAAAGCTTCGAATGCTTTTCACTTCTTCGTCCAGCTCCGCAGAAGTAATCAGTGAGTCCCACGAATCGCCGGCGGCCGCTGGTTCTTCTGCCGGCTTGGTCGGTTCCGGAGTCGTCTCGGGCTTCTTGCCGGCATCATCTGTGGCTGGCTTGTCGCCATTCATTTCTCCGGTGGATTCGCCTGGAGTGTCGTTCTGAACAACCGCCGTCTCCGATTTTGAACCGCCGATCGGAGTCATGTCGGATGCGACTTCGTACGGAGAATCAAAGAAGGCATCGAGGGGAACATTGCCGAACCACTTCTGCCCCTTGTCGTCGGTCCAGAGTTCATCACGAGCATGCGTTTTTGCTGTCGCTCCGTTTGTGCTGCCGGAACTCGCACCGTCCGTTGTGCCGGTATCGGCAGGCTGGCCAGCGGGCGGCGTCGTGCCGGTTCCGTCTGTCGTCGGTGGAGCAGTTTCGCTCTGGCGATTGCAGCCGACACCTGTCAGCCCCAGCATCGCTGCACAGCACAACGCGATTCTTCCTGAACGCCCCATCGCAAGAATTCCACTCGTAGGATGTAAGATGTAAGAGGTGTGTCGATTCGTGACGCACTTCAATGTCCGGTCAGCAAATCACCCCAGAACAGCCGTGGCGGCCCGTTCACTCCGCCCACAGTTTATACTCGCCGACACGACCGAGGGAAGACAGTCACCGCCGACTGACAGCAATTTCACCGTAGGCGAGTCCATTCTATCACTCGAACCTGGCTCCCTGCATTCGGTGCTGCTGCATCGATGTGGTCGTGGCTTTGCAGTCTGTTTCTGGTGTGGACCTTCGTTGTCTCTTCTTCGGAGTCGCGAGGAACAGTCCTCTCCGCGTTGCGGCTCGGAGAGCTTTCGGTCATGGAATGACCGCGCTGCGTAGGCGAGTCATTCCATGACTCGACCCACTGCGTACAACAACTGTCCTCAATCGTCGACCGCATGGTGATTCCCCTTTGGAGCATTACGCCAGGTTCGACGAGCGAACCGCAACAGCCGGGTAGCACAGGTGCAGCCTGTGCCGCGAAGCGGTCGGACGCCGCTGGGCCAGTGTGGTTATCCCAGTGCATCTTGTCTCGGCAATATCGCATGCACTCTTCGGCTTCCGGCGCCTGCGGCACACGCCCTTCAGGCGTGCTACCCGGTGCTGGCTGGTGCGATGGCAGCCGAAGTCCACCGAAAACTGAAAACTGAAAACTCCGTTTGACGAGCGGGATGCGTCAGCCTCCCGGTAAGCTTTTCAGTATGCGTTTCGTCCGTGAGTACGGTATTGGTAACCGCAAGTAACCGCGAATCGACGCGAATATCGCACGGGATTGTCCCTCTTTTTCTGCCCTGCCATCGTATTGCTCTTTGATAACTCTCGACTCGTCTTGCCGTTGGTGAGTCGCTGCAAGGGATGGCCGAGCTGGGCTAACTGCGTTCGACATCCTGCCACGACAAGCCGAACCGACTCAGATACTTGCGAAGGCGATCGGCGTCGTTGGTGGAGCTTCGGGTTGTTCGTGAGACAGCAAAGAGTCTGCGGCCGGCATCGGAGAGAGATTTGGATTCGCGGCAGACCTGAATCACGTTGGTCAACTGAAGCTGGTCAAACAGATCGAGCTTCGCAATCTCCTCTTCGCTCATCAGCTCGCTCAACGTTGCCGGGCGATCATGCCGTGCTTCTCCGGTCGAACTCGACAGTCGAGCCATCTCATCGTTGACATCTGCCACGCTGATACGGCCAGAGCGGGCGAGTGTGGCCATGCGAATCACAGCCGCATTCAAGTCTCGAAAATTACCGCTCCAGCGCGCTGACGGTGACTCGGCCCACTTCAGAAATGTGGCTCTGGCTTCGGTGGACATGCTGATGCGATGCCCCATGTCATCGCTGATCCTGTGCAGTTCGTAGTCGAGATTCGGTTCGATATCTTCACGACGCTCTGCGAGCCCCGGAAGGCGAAATGTCCAGAGATTGATACGGGCCAGAAGATCTTCTCGAAAATCCCCGTCGGCCACCGCCAGAGTCAGGTCGCGGTTTGTTCCGGCGATCAGCTGAAAATCACTCGCTGATTCCTTATCCGCTCCCACGGGAAGGAACTTCTTCTCCTCAATCGCCCGAAGCAGCATGGCCTGTTCATCCAGGCCCAGCTCGCCGATTTCATCGAGAAACAACAAGCCTCGATCCGCGCTGACCAGAAGTCCCGGACGAGCATTCAGCGCTCCGGTGAAGGCTCCCTTCACGTGACCAAACAGAGTCGACATGGCCTGATCGCCTCGAAGGGTGGCGCAGTTGAGTTCCACGAAATCGCCCGAAATCTGTTCTCGCCGCCGACGCAGTTCGTAGATTCTTCGAGCCAGTCTCGTCTTTCCAGCGCCGGTTGGTCCGGTGATCAACATGGGCGCGCGGCTGGAGATGGCCACTCGTTCAATCTGCTCGATCAGAGTATTGAAGGACGTGTTTCGAGTTTCTATCCCGGACTTCAGAAACGTCAGGCCTTCCAGTTTCTCCTCGGCAAAGCGAGTTGCCAGAGCATCGTAGCGTGACAGGTCGAGGTCAATGATTCGAAAACTGCCCGCGTGGTCTTCGACGCCGCGTCGCGGTGATGTCTGGAGCAGTCTTCCCGGAAGATGGCGCGACTCTGTCAGCAGGAACAGGCAGATCTGCTGAACATGGCTGCCGGTTGTGATATGGATCAGGTAGTCATTCCGGTCCGTGTTGAACGGAAAGGCTCGCGCGAACTGGTGGAGTGACGAAAAGACTTCTTCAAAGTCCCACGGATCGGCAAAGTCCATCGCGTGCAGAACGACGGTCGTCTCCGGACTGACCGACTGAATGTCCGCTTCGACCGTGCGGGCCAGGGATTCGAATCGCGTCTCGTAAAGAAGATCGAAGCGTTCGATCAGCAGGTCTTCGTGCTGGCATGCCGCGACCGAGGGACGCCACCGTTCCCAGCGGTTTTCCCTTTTGCCCATGTCGAGCTGGCTGCCAAGCAGGCCTATCAGATGCATCGGACGTGACATAGGAGGGTCTCTGGTGAAACGGCAAGGAAAGCTGTCTGCGCTGGATCATGGAATGATACGTAAAGATAAATTGCGATCCAATGGGATATGTTCCAAAGCATCCGGAGTTAGCTGCTGATTTCAAGAAGTTCACT
>CAZIGZ010000209.1:0-317 GCA_964538835.1 uncultured Chitinophaga sp.
CACCAAAAACTCGCAGCTGGACATTTGAAGAAGCCGAGCTGCAGTTGCGGATGTATCCGAAAGATCTTTTCCTTCAGTACGTCACGCTCAAGCTCGCTCAGCGCGACAGTCTCAGTGTATCCCACCTGCCAATGCTTCAGGAACGAACTCGCCGACAGGAGTCGTTCGATCGAAATGCGGAAGTCGATCTCTTCAGCTTGTTCTCAGGATCGCTGGCGGTACAGGAAAGCCTGCAGCTGGATGCCATGCAGCCTCGATCCTCGTTCAACCAGACACCGGCATCGCAACCTTCCGGTGATGCAACTGAGGATGTGCCC
>CAZIGZ010000209.1:327-8459 GCA_964538835.1 uncultured Chitinophaga sp.
CGTCAGTTCGCTCACAGGCCCAACGGTCAAGAGCCATCCATGGAAGGAGATGCTGAGTGGCAAGACACCGTCAGTTTCCGGGTTGGTGATGTTTGTCCCTGCCGACCAGTATTACGTCGGATTTCGTTCCGTGTCCCGCATGCTGGACGTGATCGACGGCGGCGATCTTTTTGCGAAACATCTCTACACGCAGGCGGATGCCGGAGCATTCGTCCGTGACACAGAAGAGCGTTTGAGAACTCAACTGGCGATTGACACAAATCCCCTGGCGCGTCCGTTCTATGATCTGGTCGTGAAAGAAATTGCGATCACCGGAAGTGACCCGTTCGTCGCCGAAGGCAGTGATGTGACGCTGCTGTTTCAGTTCGAACAGCCAGCCGTCTTTCAGGCTCAGATGGAGCAGTATCTGAGAAAGGCCGAACAATCTGGCTCTGACGTGAAACGAACGGAGCTTAAGGTTCAGGGAATCGCTGTGACCCATGTCGCGTCGCCTGATCGTCGAGTCCATGTGTATTCCGCCTACCCGGCAGATGGCATTCATGTTCGCAGTAATTCACTTGTGGCACTGGAGCGAACTCTGCGTCTGATTGCCGGTAAATCGGAGGATATTGAAAGTCTTGGAGCCACCGATGAGTTTCGATACATCCGCACGCTGATCCCGCCCGACGCGAAAGAGGAAGACGGACTGATCTACCTGTCAGACCCGTTCATTCGACGACTGATGGGCGCAGAACTCAAGCTGACAGAGCTTCGCCGACTTCGCTGCAACAATGTCCTTCGGATGATCGGTTACAGTGCCGCGCTGTTCGCTGCTGAGAATGATCGCTGGCCGAAGTCACTGAAAGAACTGGAAGACGCCAAGTGCCTGCCGGACGGTTTCGGTAAGGAAGGTCTTGCGTGCCCATGTGGCGGAAAATATGAACTGTCCGAAGATGGTCACCACGGTGCCTGCACGCATCATGGGCATGCCGATTCGCTGACACCCTGCTGCGAGATTCCTGAAGAAGCGGTTACGGCCGAAGAAGCAAAGGCCTATCAGGAGTTTGTGGTGGCCTATGAACAATACTGGCAGACATTCTTCGACCCGATTGCGATTCGGGTGCGGGCGACACCAGACTCCTATCGGCTGGAAACGATTGTGCTTCCGCTGATCAATAATTCGATGTACCAAAGTATGGCAATGGCTCTGCAGGGAGAGACATCCGATCTGTCCGGCGGTGAAAACGCAGATTCGATCATGTCAATTTCGTTCGCTGTTGCGAAGCAACGGCTTCTTGAAATGTCCGGATGGGAGCCTCCGGCAGCCTCATCAGACGAAGTTCCGTTCGAAAGAACTGAGCTACTGAAGTACACGCAGAGCCGAAACCATCTGAAGCAGATGGTACTGGCCTTCCACAACTACCATGACGTTTACAATCAGTTTCCGGGTTACAGACCAATAGGCAATGTCCACCAGGGACTCAGCTGGCGAGTCCAGATTCTGCCGTTTATTGAACAGGCGCAGTTGTACAACCAATTTCACCTTGATGAGCCCTGGGACAGTGACCACAACAAAACACTGATCGACAAGATGCCGGACATCTATCGGCCTCCCGGAATCAAGCTGAAAGCAGGCATGACAACCTATGTGGGTGTCCTCGGGAAGGACTCACTGTTTTCAGCGGACAGAATGATGAACTTTCGCGATATCACCGATGGCACATCGAACACCGCGATGCTGATCGACGCCAGTGCCGACAATGCCGTGATCTGGACGAAGCCGGACGATGTTCCACAGGATCCTGCGAAGATCGTGGCCGCGTTGCAGAGCCGTTTTCAACTGGCAACACCCGTGGCATTTGCAGACGGAAGCGTACACAGCATCGACAAAGGCATCAGCGAAGAGACGGCGAGCTGGCTCTTCAATATCCACGATGGCGAGACACTTGATCAGTCCTATGAAGTCTATGTTCCTGGCATCATTGAGCCCATGAACCGTGATCCGTTTCAGATACAGGAACTCTCTGGAAATCGCCTGACAGAACGAGATCTGTATGACTTTCTGGCCAAAGGCATTGGGAATTCTGTCGGACTCCATATCTGTGACAGTGATCCAACTTTTGACCTGCAACTGACGCAGCTTCTGACGCGAATGTTCAACAATCCAGGACGGCTGGGGGATGAAGAGATTGGAATTGGCTTTCTTGTGGCTTCCATTACGGCCCCCGTGTATGCCAATGTCTCAGTGGCTGACACGGCGATTGTCGACGATTTCCTTACGAAGCTGTCGGAAGGACTGGCGATGACCGCGAGAGAGCCCGTGGAGATTGGCTTTTTCGGTTTGCAGAAGGACTTCTATGAGATTCCGTTGGCGGAGTTTCCGGTGCGAAGCTTTGTCCTGTCGATCGGCCCGGTTCGTTGGCGACTCTTCTACGCTCGCATTGAAGATCAGCTGATCGTTGCCAGCAAACTGCAGACGATTCAGAGACTGGTTGAAGAGAAGAATGCCGCAAAGACTCACACAGACGCTGCAGGAAACACAGAGAAGGCCCATGCTCAGGTCACGATTCACCGCGAGCACTGGAAGGCGATTCTGCCTTCGATGAGGTTATCCTGGGACGAGGGTGCTCGCAAAGCCTGCCTCGATAACCTCGGACCTCTCACCAGTGCTGCAAGAATTCTGGCGGCTCCTGGCAAAGATCCTGGAGCCGATGCGATTCGCGAACAGGCATGGTCGCTTTATGGCGGGAAGCACTTCTGTCCGTGCGGTGGACACTATGAACTGGATGAACATGGCCAGATGACCTGCACCGTCCATCGTAATGCCAGCCACCCGGTTCAGCCTGGCCCCGAATCTGCCAATGCCGCATCTCAGAAGATGCTGGATTCATTCCGTGAGATTCAGATCCGTCTGTCGTTCCTCGAAGACGGCCTTCACGCGGTCCTGGAGATTGATCGAAGGAGAACTCCTTAGGCGGACGGCATCGACTAATGTGGAGCCCAACGATGGATTTGGTAAAGTTTCCAATTCTGCTGCAACGCATCTATGAAATTGTAGATGAACTGGAAAGGATGTTTCCAGGGCGACACTTCACACCCGATGGGCACATGGTTGGCAGCATCGGCGAAGCGATCGCAGCGTACTACTACAACATCTCCTTGTTCACAGCGTCGGCAAAAGGACATGACGGATCTGTTGACGGTCGGTTAGTTCAGGTGAAGGCGACACAGGGGCGTTCAATCTCGATCAGCAGCGAACCGGAGTGGCTGCTAGTTTTGAAACTCACCCGCGATGGCGATTTCGTGGAGATCTACAACGGCCCTGGTAGTCTTGTCTGGGCGACGGTTTCTCACAAACGACGACCAAAGAACGGCCAATATCAAGTTTCATTTAGTCGCCTGACCAAATTGATGGAAGGGGTCACAGACGACCAGCAACTTCGTCGGGTTGAAGAGGTTTGAAGAATTGCATTGGTTTGCCGGCAACTCCGGCAGATTGCTCTGTTCCGTGTCAGCCACACACGTAGCTTGCATCTGAAATCCCCGCTGCTCATGGCCGTTCCCCCTGGGTGGCGACCGGGAATCGACGAAAAGGAACAATACCTAAGTGATATTCCCCTGAACACCTTGATCATTTTCTGGCGAGTGCATAGAGTCCCGGTGACCGGTGAGTATGACTCACTGGTTTGGGTGCTGTCTTCAGAGTTCTCGGTGCATTACTTGAGTATCCCTGCAGTTCCCGTCTGAGTGACGCGGTGGCACTTCGGTGCCGAAAGACGTCCCATTCAACTTGTGTTCAAACGGCTGCCGTTGGGGCAGCGATGGTGTTTTGGGAGCTGCAAGGCTCAGGGTTTGTGTGATGAGTAAGAACATTTTTGTCGGCAGCCTTGCCTGGGGAACCACGTCCGAAGGACTCGAACAGGCATTCGCACAGTATGGCTCTGTGACGTCTGCCAAGGTTGTCACTGATCGTGAGACCGGCCGTTCGAAAGGCTTCGGGTTCGTGGAAATGGCCTCAGGCGGTGACGAAGCCATCCGTGCTCTGAATGGAGCAACACTGGATGGCCGAACGATCGTCGTGAATGAAGCTCGTCCTCGTGAAAGCCGTGGCGGTGGTGGCGGCGGATACGGCGGCGGTGGCGGTGGTGGCGGATACGGAGGTGGCCGAGATCGCCGCTACTAAAAACGGAACGACAGCACTGCAATCAGACAATAACGCCGAGGACGAACTCCTCGGCGTTTTTCTTTTGGACTCGCTCCCGGTATCCGCTCGTTTCAGGCCAGGAGACTGAGTGGCTGAGACCAGATCAGGATTCCCTTTGTCTGATGCGTTCAAACTCCGCGCGACCCAGACTTCCCGAGTGGATTGCCGATGCCACAAGCAGACCATGAAGACCAGAACGTTGAGCGTCCAGAAGACACTGCTCAGATCGTACTCCACCGCCGGTTACAAATTGCAGCCCAGGATGCATGTTCTGAGCCGATCGGATCAAAGGAAGGGTAGGAATTCCCTGGCCAGTTCCGACCGCAGCGACATCCAGAACGATCAGATCCTGAAATCCTCGGTCGGCCAGCAAGTTGATCAATTCCAATGGCTGCGTGGAACGCGCGATGGCTGGATCCGCCACCTGCAGTTGTCCCGCTCTCAGATCAACACTGATCACGGGGTTGTCGAAATCTTCCGGAGTCAGTGTGTGAAGACACTCGAAGGACTCCGTACCCAGGATCGGTCGAACGCCAGCGTCACAGGTCAATCCATGACTCTGCAACAACCGCGCATCCTCCATCTGCCGAAAGCCAGCGTCGATCAGCAGCGTGACCGACATTTGACTCAACCGACCAAGCGTCTTCCAGTCCGGTGTGTTGTTTTGTATTCCGTCCAGATCAGCGACGTAGAACTGGTTGAGCCCCAGTCGATCCTGCATGACTTTCAGCAGGTCGACTGGGTCTGTCGAATTCGTCAGGCAACTTTGAACCGGTTGATATTGATGCCGCTGGCCCGCAATGGCATGCACAACCTGGCCGCCGCGCAGGTCCAGAACCGGATAAATGTCCACGAATCTGCCTCAGCGTTTTGAGTCTTACTCTGTTCTGGCACGCACGCTGCCCACCTCTTTGAGGCAAGCGGGCAGCGTGAGCGACCACCACGGCAACAAGCCGCCACGCTCCTTTGGGGCAAGGGGCGTTCAGCGGCATTCCGCCCTTGTCAGGAGATCTTTTCGAGCTTCGTGATGCGGCCGGTCGCGACCCATTCCGCCACGAAAATGTCCCCATTGGGAGCAAAGCAGGCATCGTGCGGATGAACGAACTGTCCGTCGAGCCATTGTGCAGGCTGGCCTCGAAGATCCTTCACCTGATCCAGTCGCTCAACGGCTCGTCCAAGCTGAGCGACCACTTCATTCTTCTCGTTCAGGATCGAAACACATGACTTCAGCTCCGGAACCAGCATCAGATTGTTCAGAGTATCAATATTGGCAGGGAGACCAAAGCCGGAGATCGTCTCCTTATACACACCGTCCATTGAGAAAACCTGAAGCGTGTTGTGGGCTCGATCGGTAACGACGATCGAAGGTTCACGGCCAGGACGATTATCGATCCACAGACCATGAGCAGTATTGAACGTACCTTTGCCTTCACCGGCCCCGCCGAAGCAGCTCTTCCAGTTGCCATCTTTGTCGAATCGGTGAATGGCGAATGTGCCGTAACCGTCAGCCAGCAGGAATCCGCCATCATCAAGGAACGCGAAATTTGTTGGCAGGAATCCTTTACGATTCCATGATGGCTCCGTCGATGTGCTCTCACCTTCTGCGTAAAGCCCGGTTTCCATCGGTGCCTTTTTGTACCAGACGATTTCCCCCGTCAGCGTCATCTTGGCAAACGCTTTCACCTGCTGGTACGCGGCAACGTAGAGAAACTCCTGATTGCCTTCCTTGCGCACTTCGATACCGTGTCCACCCCCCTGAAACTGAGCGCCGAATGCTCGGATGAACTTGCCGGCCGGGTCAAACACGAAAATCGAAGGATGATCCTTCTGGTCGCGACGCCCCTCATGGATCACATACAGATTCTGAGCACTGTCGAGTGCCACGTTATGAGTGGTCTGCCATGTGTATTTGTCAGGAAGCTGAGCAAACGCGTGGTTGACGCGGTACTGATATTCGCCCGATCCGATCACGGTCTCCGGGCGACTTCCGGAAGCCCGTGAAAGCCGAGGGGCGACAAAAAGCCCGGCACCGACAACAGCTGACTTCAGAAGATTGCGACGAGCGATACTCATGGCGGGGTCCGTATTCTGGAGGGAAATGGAAGGTCGAATGACTGCAAACAGAGATTGTGTAACATCCCATCTCCCGCGGTTCCAGTGTGCATGGACTTCACCTGCCATAAACTCTGTGCCCCTGGCGAAACCCAGCCAGGGCGGCCTGTCCATATGCTGACTTCCCCCGCCCCCATTTCTTAAGAAGGCGATCCCGTGAAAACTGTCTTCAAACCCCGGCAAACGACTGCTGTTCGGATACTCGCTCTGATTCTCGCTGCCGTCAGCTCGAATGTGATCGCTCAGGAACAGACGATCCGGCATTCCATGCTCGTCCTTGGTCAGCGAACGGCCATTATCTCAGAAGCCGGTGAGGTAACATGGGAGTACGATGGAGGATCGAGAGACGGCTTCGTTCTTCCGAACGGCAATCTTCTTGTGGCCTATCGCGATCATGCGGTTGAAGTGCAGCCGGACAAGACAGTTGTCTGGACATGGAAGCTCAGCAAAGAGAACAGCGAACTTGGCACGGTGCAGCGACTGTATAACGGTAACACACTCGTCACAGAACTTGGCAAAGTTCCGCGGTTGCTGGAAGTAAAGCCAGACGGGCAGGTTCAGCACACAGTTCCGCTCCAGCCGGAAACTGATAACGCCCACATGCAGACTCGAATGGCACGACAGCTTCGCAATGGCAACTACCTTGTTCCTCACCTTCTCGCATTTGCTGTCAAGGAATACTCACCGGACGGCAAAGTCATCCAGACACTTCGCACTGATCTCGAAGAACTGGGTGGCCGTCCGCAGGAGAACTGGCCTTTCACTGCCATCCGACTGGACAACGGCCATACGGTCATCTCACTGACCCACGGAAACAAGGTGATTGAAGTTGACGGAACAGGCAAGGTCGTCTGGAAGGTCACCAACGATGACGTCGGTGGTCTGTTTAAAGACCCGTGCGGCGCCCAGCGACTTCCCAATGGCAACACGGTTGTTGGCAGTCATGGTGCCGGAACGGGAGTGTTCATGGTGGAAGTCAACCCGGATCGAAAGATCGTCTGGACCAGTGAGCATCCGGCTGCGACCGCCGTCCATTCCTTCCAGATTCTGACGACCAATGGCGTCCCGGAACCAGGCATGCCTCTGAAGTAACGGACTTTACTGGGCCCGCAATGTCTCCTGCGCTACTACTAGCCGGTGGTCTTTTCCAGCAATGCACTCAGTTTGGCAACGCCTTCGGAATTTCCAAACGCAAACAAACTGTCACCGGGTTCGATCACAAGGTGACCCGGCGGTGGAAAGATCTTTTGACCGTTGGACTTGCGGACGCCCAGAAGCATGATGCCTGAATCTCGCAGCCCTGATTCACTCAGCTTTCGGCCGACCAGAACCGAGTGGGCTGGAACCTGAACGTCGGCGATTTCCCAGTCAACACCTTCCGACTCTGCAACTTCAACGAAATTCTCAATGCTTGGCGACAGCATAAAGCGGGCCATTCGAATCGCGCCGGAGGAGAGTGGGTTCATCACTCGTGTCGCCCCGGCCTGCATCATCTTCTGTGCCGCTCGATCGTCGCTGGCTCGTGCAACAATCTGAAGCTTCGGACACAGCAGGCGAGCGGAAAGAACCACGTAGAGATTATCAGGGTCTGTCGGCAGAACTGTCGTCAGACCTCGAGCACTGCTAATGCCAGCCTTGTGGAGAATCTCATCCTGCGACGCATCACCGCAGATGTACTTCCAGTGACGCGTCCGAAACTCCTCATCGAAGACCGCAGGATTCTCATCGACCACCACAAACGGCTGGCGTCGAGTCTCCAGGTACTCGCAGAGTGTGGCTCCCATGCGTCCGTAACCACAGACGATGAAGTGATTCGAGAGTTTTGCGATGTCCAGTT
>CAZIGZ010000209.1:8469-8901 GCA_964538835.1 uncultured Chitinophaga sp.
TCGCTCCAGTACAGCCTTCAGGTCCGTATTCATCAGGATCTGACCGAACTGCACAACTCCATAGGTGACAACTCCGACGCCACAACAAAGGTAGACCATGATGAAGATCTTGGTCCCGTCGGTCAGAGGATTCGGCTCGCGACAGCCAACGGTTGTCAACAGCACTGTCGATTCGTAAAAGCAGTCAAGCAGCGGCTGCCCCGTCAGAATGTGCAGCCCTACGCCGCCAATCAGAAGCAGCGCAAGAATCAGCATCGGAATTTGCAACAGCTTGCGCACGAACGATCCTTGTTCCTCGCATGATTTGAGTCATCCGCCAGCGGTCAAGACCTCGAAGACACTGGCTGGATCCTTAATGAATCATTGTGGCGGAGTTTGCTCGAAGACCAGATTCCGGACCAGTTCAGTCCTGAACTTTCCGTTTTGGAACGG
>CAZIGZ010000210.1:0-8752 GCA_964538835.1 uncultured Chitinophaga sp.
GTCTTGTTGTCGCCCTCAGTTTTGTCGTCACCGGACTGGGGATTATCGCTTTCTTCATCGTTGCCAGAGTCCTGAGGCTTGTTCTTCATGGAGTCCAGAAGACGCTGCAGAGCTTCATCATCTCCGGCTTTCTTCGATTTGTCTTTGTCTGATCCGGGAGTCTTCTGTTGACCATTCGGATCGCCGTTTTGCTGCCCCGGATTTGGCTGGCCATTCTGTGGCAGTTGTGCTGACTTCTGACCATCGTTCCGGCTTCCATTTTCCTTGCCATCCTGTGCCGCTCCGTCACCGTTTGAACCGTTGGCGTTTGAGCCGCTTTTGCCGGGTTCAGTACTCTCCTGAGTTCCCTCGGCAGAATTCTCGTTCGCCGGGTTTCCTTCCTGCGGGTTTTGATTTTCCTGTCCCGGGTTTTCAGTCGCTTCACCTGGCTGAGGCTGTTCGGTGGCTTCGCCGTTCTGTTCCTTGTTCTGGCGATCCTTCATCTGCTGTTGCTGCATCTCGCGATCCTGAGCCAGCTGTTCCTGGACTTCCTGCTCAGAGACCGGCGGCTTGATCACCAGATTCAGTTCGCTGCTGCGACCGAGATTGCCGAGTGGCGGGCGGTTATCGCGCGCCTGAATGTGATACGTCACAACGTCGCCGGGATTCAGTTTCAGCAGTTCGAGGCGAAAGTCCCATGAGCCTGCCCACTTCTTCATTTCCCCGGATTCTGCGGCATCCAGAAGCACTTCACCTGGCTGTCGAGGCTGACCGTTCACCGAATAATTCAGCGTGATGTTTCTCAGCAGAAAATCCGGATCCTCGGCTTCGACCAGCAGAGGAATGATCGCGTTTGCAGGAACTTCCAGGTCTCTCGTCGGATCCAGCAGTCTCACGATCGGCGCCTGGTCACGACGGATTTCCATCGGGTACGCGGCCGGTTCCGGATCGTGATTGTCTTTTTCGTCTGTTACCTGGATGCGATAGAACTTTGGGAACGTTCCGTCAGACCGATCTTCCAATTTCAGCGAGGCGGTCAACGATGTTCCGCTGACCTGTACAGGCACTTCTTCTCCGGACACTTTGAAGGTTGCATCATCGGAGAGTTCCAGCACGGCCGACTTCAGAGGCACATTGCTTTCGGCCACGATGGTCACAACCGTATCTTCCCACGCTTCGATCGCGCCGTTCGAATCTGTGCGATCGGGCAGCTTCATGTAAGCCGGATACTTGTATTGCACCTCGGTGACTCGCGCGGAAGGTGGCTGTTCTACTCGAATGGTGAAGTCCTGCGAATACGCATCACCCGCGACGACTCTATACGTCAGATCCTGTCGAACGCCTCGGCCACCTTCACCGGTCATCAGAACTTTGTAGCGATGGTCATCCTCTGTCGCCTGCATCGTCAGAACTTCGTCCACAAACTTCTTGTCTGCGGTCGTGTATAGAATCTGAATCTGTTCCGGGACGACGCCGGAAATGTCGACTTGAAATTCCACATGAGTCCCGGCGGGAATCGTGACATCGCCAGGTCGGATTTCGTCCAGAATCGTTCGAGTCGCCACTTGTGTCTGTGAGAGCGTCAAGGGCCTGAGAAGACTCATCGACTTCGGACTGAAGACCGCATACAGGCAAGTCAGCAGAGTCAGAATGAACAGGGCGGTTCCCATTCGAACCAGCCAGCGCCTGTCGATCACTTCATCGATATGCACTTCGGCGAGTTTCAAAGCCGCTCGCTTTTCCAGAGTCTTATGGATGGCTGAGTCAGACGGATAACCCGCAGCCTTGAGATCGACAAGAGTCAGCAGGCTGCCTTCGAGACCTTCGGAGGATTTATCCAGCATCCTCGCTGCATAGAGAGGATGAATGCGACGAAACCATGGCATCACGATAAAGCGGATCGCGATCCCGGCGCAGAGCGTCAGCACCACAGCCAGCATGACGGCACGAGTAACCGGTCGGAAGCCGCCGGCAACAACCCAATGGTCCAGCAGAGTAAACGTCAGGACGTAACCGATCAGCAGCAGACCGGTCAGAACTCCCGCCGTCATCAGGTCGGTGGACTTGATACGATGTCGGGCCTGATCGACCTGGAACTGAATGAATTCATCCGGGTCAGCATAGGTCTGGGAATGCTCTGAAACTGTCGACACCGTCCGATTCCCCCACGACAGCCCATCAATGAAAGCACATAGCGTCCAGGAACGATTCGCATCGTCTCGAACTGAGAGTCGCAACACACGGCGAATTCTCTGCAGTTTCCGGAACTTTTGAATATTATCGGTGCCGAACCTCGTGTCCAGGCGACCGAACCGATGGCACAGTCCGGAATTCGAATGGAATTGAGACGCTCGTTCGTCGCAGAAGTTCCGGAAACGCTCGGAATCGGACGCATTGGACGCTCTGGCCCGACGAACCAAGAAGCCGGAATGGGGCAGTTGCCTGACCAGCGATTGAGGACGATCGCCTCATGGAAATTTGGGTCAGGGCGCAAAAAAACACCGGGTCTTCTTTACAGAAAACCCGGTGTTTTTGAGAGGGGCGAGAGGGAGTCGAACCCTCGCGTGACGGATTTGCAATCCGTTGCCTTAGCCACTTGGCTACCGCCCCAGAAGTTGATTCAGGGAAACTGGGCAGAATTTGCTGGCCCTGTCGCCTCGGAATTTTATATCGAATCTATCGGCAGACGGTCCATGCCTCTGGAGCCCATTTCCGGCGAAAATCTGGTCTGAGAATCTCTGTGAGTTGTTCACCTTGGGAAAGAGGCGAGTTTCGCAGAGCAAGCGGCGTCTGGTGTTCTTTCATTTGGAGGTTTCGGGTTGTCGCCCAATCAGGCTTCAGGTTCGGGGTTTTGGAAAAACTCTGAGGATTTTGACCAGGGAAACCAGGCAATCTAAAGACATCCGGGATTCCTGAGGGTTCGCCGCCAGTCTGGTAGAAGCGGCCATTGGTCGTGCGTAGGATGGAATTCGTGGAAATTGCGGCGGGCCGAACACGGTCGCCGACGGGACATAGAACACGTTTGTTCAATTGAGATGCAGAGGAACGACCGCCGTGGCTGAATCCGAAGAAGTACTGATCCAGGTTGCTCGAGATGCCGTCAGCCAATGCAACTGGGTTGTGGGTGAATGCGCTTCCAAGTGGACACAAAAATACGCCCGAGGACGCACGGATGCTGATTTTGGTCAAATGGTGGGTCTGAGCGGCGACCAGATTTTCCAGCGTCGGCGAGTCTGGGAAGCGTTCGGCGATCTCCACAAGAAGTACAAGACCCTCAAATGGTCGTTCTTCTACGTCGCTCTGAACTGGGACGATGCCGAAGACTGTCTTGCGTGGGCTCAGGATGCCGATGCCACCGTCGCCGAAATGCGAGCCTGGCGGCGGGCTCAGCGCGGCGAAGACCTGTTTGCTGAGTCTTCTGAAGGCTATTCCGAATGGGCGGCTCCTCTGGGTGGCATGGACACCAGCGCTGTTCCTCTGTCTCGGGTTGTTGATCCGTCGCAGTACACTCCAAGCGGAATGGGCGATCGAGCTGGCTTGATGGCTGCGGGTGCTCGTCCGGCCACGGCCACGATGGACGCAGTGGCTCGTGATGCCGGCGATGCTTCGTACGCTCCGTTCCGGTCAGAAGCTGGTTCGCCAGCACCGAAGATTCGCGAACAGGAACCCGGTGCAGAAAAGCAGGAATTAACGCCGGAACAGTTCTGGAAGCGTGCATCGTCTATGCTGGATAAACTCAGCCGTGCACTGAGCCCGAAGCTGTTGAAAGCTCTGGAAAAGCAGCCTGAATCTGTGCGAGAAAAGATTCGCGAATCGCTGAATGACATCGTTGAGAAACTGGAAGGCAACCTGGACTAACGAGAGCTGAAAAGCTGCTGGCCCACAACATCGGCCTCCCCATGACGCAAGTCGTCGGGGAGGCTTTTTTTGTAACTGAGCTAAGCTGCGGGCAATGCGACGGATGTTGGGTGAGTTCGTTTCTGGCGAACTCGTGTCAGTGTCGTCAGTCAGTGCAGGCCGCCCATTCTTTGTCTGGCGACCGCCTGGGCTTTAGTGATGGAGAAGCGATCTGAGCGATTGGGATAATCGCTGTACAGTCTTGGTCGCGAGGGTTTGAAGCGACTGGGCCGATGGCTTTGCTCTGGGTGTTTGAGTGGGATTGGCGAGAAGCGGGTTGAGGGCAGGGTGGTTTTTCAAAAAAATCGTTGCCCAGCTTTCCTGCTCGCATTTGATGCCCGGAATTGCACGTAAAAGCGGGTAATCTGCGCAATAAAACTGCCGTTGACCGTCTTTTGTGAATGGATACAATCGGTTGAGTTGAGGATTGGCAGAGCCAGGGAAACTGCTGCAACTCGAAGCGACTTCGGGGACTTTGCGGGCTCACTGGATGCCACAGAAATGGTACTCGCAGTGTTTCAGGGCGAATCACACTGGGCCAACGAATCGTCTCGGCGACCTTGTTCTCGGTGGTGAAGCGTCAGGGATGGCGTTCGGCGGACGGCCGGACGATGGGATGCTGCTCTCCGCAGCTCATCGCTTTTTCCCCAAACGGATTGTGCTCATGAAAACAGTGTTCACGACTGGCGAAGCCGCCAAGATCTGCAAGGTCAGCCAGCAGACCATCATTCGCTGCTTTGACTCCGGACAGCTGAAGGGCTTCCGAGTCCCGGGTTCTCGCTTTCGACGAATCCCGCGAGATGTGCTGTACAAATTCATGAAGGAAAACGGCATCCCGACGGATGCTCTGGAAAGCGGCAAGCGCAAGGCCCTGATTGTTGACGACGACGTCGAGCTGGTGGAGCTGATTACGGATGCTCTGGAGGCCGATGGCCGTTTCGAAGTTAGGATCGCGAACAACGGGTTCGATGCCGGCATGATGGTGAAGGAATATCACCCTGACATCATCGTACTGGACGTGATGCTGCCGGATATCAATGGGAAAGAAGTGTGTCAGCGAGTCCGCAGTGACTCGGCCCTGGACGATGTTCGCATCATCTGCATCAGCGGAATGGTTGAGCAGGACAAGATTCAGGAGCTGAAGGCTGCCGGAGCCAACCACTTCCTTCAGAAGCCATTTGAAGTGGAAGCACTGATTGACAACATCTGTCGTCTGCTGGACATTGAGCAGGTGGAAGGTTGATGATCGTGCACTGGTGAAGACATCCAATTTGTCTTCGCCGAATGGAGCAGGACTTCTCAACGGTCGCATAAATGCGACCGTTGTTCGTTTCCGGAGGCCGCGGTGTCAGAATTCGGAGCGAGTGATGAGCCAGGGATTTCCACGCCTGTCCTTTGGGGACTGACGTCAGGACTTCCATGGGATCATGCGGTTCAGGCGTGCATCCAGTTTTCCTGTGCCCAGTCGTCGGTGACATCGGCCGTCCTGGTGACCGTCAACACCGCAGAAACTCTGCTGGTCACAGCCGGGCGAACGGCAGGCAACGGCACGGTCAGCATGACTCGCAGTCTGCTGGATCGTTCGTTCGGCTATGTCCTGAATCGCCAGACCATTCTGGAGCTGGTATCCGGACTGGGGGTCTTCAGCGGACTCACCGTGCAGTTGTTTCCCTGGCCGGATCTTGGTGCGGTTTTGTTGCTGCAGATGGCATCCACCACGGCTGCTGCGGATAACTCCGTCAATGACCTTATTCAGACGGTGGCTCGCCAGATTCTTGGACGAAGCACTGATCGCCCGCTTTTGTTTCCCGACGTCGCGCTTCTGGAGGCGATGGCGGAATACGCTGCGGGGGCCGGGCATGAAATCAACAACCCGCTGGCCAGCATCATTGGTCAGGCTCAATTGCTGATGAAGTCGGATACCTCTGTCGAACGTCGACAGGCGCTGGAGACGATTGGAGCACAGGCCTGGCGAGTGCGGGACATGATCGGCAACTCCATGCTGTTTGCTCGACCACCGGTTCCGCAGCGTTCGGTGTTTCCGCTGATTCCTGCCATTCAGGAAGTGTTTGGAGGGTTAAGCCAGACGGCTGAAGAGAATCGAGTCGAGCTACACCTGCTGGCTCAGGACGACCGAGTCCAGGTAAGAGCCGATCGTTCTCAGATCTCAAACGCTCTGGCTCAGTTCATACGGAACAGTATTCAGGCCATCGCTTCGAAGAACACGACTGGCAATGTGGAGGTCGAAGTACGAAGCGATGTGGAGGGAGTCGTGGAAATCCTGGTTCGGGATGACGGCCCGGGACTTCAGGGGGAGAACGTCCGTCGGCATTTGTTTTCACCGTTCTACTCAGGTCGATCAGCAGGCCGGGGTCTTGGCTTTGGGTTGTGTCTTGCCTGGCAGATTGTTCGCATGCACCAGGGCTTGCTGTTTTTCCAGACCCCGGTTTCCGGCGGGGCGGAATTCCTGATTGGCATGCCTGTAGGGTAGATTTCGGTTTTCGGTTTTCAGTGTTCGGACTTGAGATTTGAGATCTCAGAACTCCACTTAGGTCGGATGAAACGCGGGATTAGTGCGGGAAGCGAAATGCCGGTTAGGGTCTTATTGGCGGCTGAAAGAATGATGATGGCGTTCTGTTCACGGCGTGAACAACCACGGTGTTTTCTCATACGCAGGTGACCGGAAAAGACTCAAATTTGATCCTTGACCCACGACCTGTCCGTTCCGGACGATCTCCCCACGGCTTTTCTCAACCCGCAAACGGGCTGTGACCGACATTCAGAAGCGAGATCGTCGGCTGCGCCCCCTTCCCACCGGAATATTTTGACATGACCGCCTCCAAGCTGCAGGGTATTTTCACGCCAAACCTGGTTCCCTACACGGCGGATGGCGGCATCAATGAGTCAGAGCTTCGACGTTACGCCGACTGGTTGATTGATCGGGGGGTTCACGGCCTGTACCCGAACGGCTCGACCGGCGAGTTTACTCGGTTCACCCCGGAAGAACGTCGCCGCATTGTGGCGATTCTGGCCGATCAGGTTCGCGGGCGAGTCCCCATTCTGGCCGGGGCGGCGGAAGCCAACGTGAAGGAAACCATCCGAGCGTGTGAGTACTACGCATCGCTTGGCATTCGCGCAGTCGCCATTGTTGCCCCGTTCTACTACAAGCTGAGCCCGGCTTCGGTTTATGCCTACTTCGCAGAGATTGGCAAGAATACTCCGATCGACGTGACATTGTACAACATCCCGATGTTTGCCAGCCCGATTGATGTGCCGACGATTCAGCGACTGTCGGAAGAATACGAGCGGATCGTGGCGATCAAAGATTCCTCCGGCGACATCCCTCACATGATTCGCATGATTCAGGCGGTCCGACCGAACCGGCCGGAGTTTGCGTTTCTGACCGGCTGGGATGCGGCGCTGATGCCGATGCTTCTGGCAGGCTGTGACGGCGGAACGAATGCAAGCTCCGGAGTTGTGCCTGAACTGACACGCAAGCTGTACGATCTGACCACCGCATACAAGATTGATGAAGCGCGACGAGTCCAGTACGACCTGATTCGACTCTTCGACACCATGATCTACTCGGCAGAGTTCCCTGAAGGATTCCGAGCGGCTGTGGGGCTGCGAGGATTCCGCATGGGGCAGGGACGTCAGCCGTTGTCCGACAAACAGAAGACGGACCTGACGACATTGAGCCGCGAGCTGCAGTGCATGCTGTCAGCGCATGGATTTACGGACCAGCCGGTTGGTGGCTGTCCCATTGGAGATGCTCCCGCGAATCAGCCACATCCGGCCGAAGTGTCGGCGATCGTTCAGCAGGTTGTTGCTGAGCTCGCGCGTCGTGGCTTGATGTAAATCAGTTGCTGAAACGGACTGTTCATCCGGTCTTTTCGAGGACCAGTTCGAGATACGATCGACGCTCGGACTGGTTCAGACCCAGCGATGAAGCGAGCGAAAGCAACGCTGATGTTGCCGCCTGCCGTTCAGATTCCTCACAGACGATTTCCAGTTCCACAAATGGCGGAAGGCCGGTCACCTGATCGAAGCTGAGTGTCACGGTTTGCTGCTGCCACGGAACACTGAAGAGTTCTCGCTGCTTGTGAACTCGGCCGGCCGATGTGAAGCCCAGAGCCAGCAGGATCGCGCGAAGGCCTGCTTCCTGTGCTGATGCTTCTGCTGAATCAAAGCTGACTTCACGTTCTTCGCGAGTCTTCGTCAGCAGATCGAGTCGCGGGCCTTTCCACGTGAACGTGATTGCCTGATCGCTGCGTCGAATTCGCAGAGCTTCGTCGGTCACATCGAAGTCGCGACATGGATGCTGGAAATACTCATCGGATTCTTCACAGCATGAGCCGCAGGTGAGACCGAAGTGTGTCTGCAGCAATGCGCGAAGATTCAGATCTTCAGGAACAGCAAACTTCACCTCGACTTCGATCATCGGCGGCTTCCTTCGAATGCCAGACCAGCGAAACGATCAGCCTGTGCGGCCGGCAATCTGGTCTGAGATGGATCGCAGATGATTCCATGTAAACAGGCCGGAATCATGGTTGTCTGACCAGCGAACTCGCAGCGCGTAGTTTCCGCAGAGCGATACCTCAAGCAGCCCGAGATCTTCCGGAACAGACTCCGGATCCAGAAGCTGCTTACCCGTGAACTCATCCACGCACACAGCGCAGCGACAGTTCTGACGAACCGTACGGAACGGCAGCAGGGAAATGTCTGAATCGGACCACTTGAGTTCCAGTAGTCGACGGTCTTTGCGGACTCGAATATTGGCAGGGGATTGCATTTTCGGTTTTCGGTTTTCGGTTTTCGGACTTCGGTTTTCGGACTTCGGTTTTCGGACTTCGGTTTTCGGACTTCGGTTTTCGGA
>CAZIGZ010000211.1:0-8705 GCA_964538835.1 uncultured Chitinophaga sp.
TGAGGAACAGCAGGTTCTGAACCGTATCGTTGGCAACGACGATGTCGGGGCGATCGTCTCCGTTCACGTCGGGAAACGTCACGCCGAGTGATTTGGAAAGAGCAGCTCCAAGGTCAGCTGTGACCTGAAGTCCTTTCTTCTCGGAGACATCAACAAACGTTCCATTCCCTTCGTTCTGAAACAGATAGGGAAATGCACCCTTGAAATCCGTCGGTCTCCCGTATGCTCGCAGCTTACCGTCGAGAGTGAAGTTCATTCCCAGGTCGGTTGCTCGATCCCATTCAATGTAGTTGCAGACAAACAGATCGAGATCGCCGTCGAGATCGTAGTCAAAGAAACCAGAGCTGGTGCTCCAGGCCTTTTCATCCCCACTCACACCAGTGGTCGCCGTCACGTCGGCGAACTTGCCTCCGCCTTCATTTCGAAACAGACAGTTCCTTCCGAGACAGGTGATGTATACGTCCACGTCGCCATCGTTGTCGTAGTCTCCACAGGCCACACCGTTCCCGTACATCACGACGTCCAGCCCTGATCCAGCCGTTACATCCGTAAACTTCCCGGCGCCATCATTGGCGTACAAAGCGGCTGTCGCAGGCTTTTCCGGTGGCTTCTTTGCCCATGGCCATGTGCAGGAATTGATACACAACAGGTCCTGATCATCATCACCATCGAAGTCAAAGAACGCCCCGCCGCCACCCATCGTCTCGGGCAGCAATTTTTCGCCTTCGGCCCCATTTTCGTGCATGAAGGTGATACCCGCAGACTCCGTGATGTCCGAAAACGGGATCTTCGGAATCTCCAGCTTCGGCTTCTCACGCTTCTCAGGCAACGGCGTCGTTTCGACCGTCTCCGGAGCCTTCTCCGGAGGCTTGCGATTCATGACCCAGAATGCAAAACCACCCGCAGCAATCAGGACCACGATGGCCATGGACCACTTAAGTGCGGCCCCGACAACTTCGTCATTCTGAATTTCCTCTGTCTCGTTGTCGTTATTGTTCTGGTTCAGGTTCGCCATGTTTCAAATTCCAAAATACGTCAAACGACACGTCAGTGAGGGATCATCATCACTGTGGTCCCACAACAATTCCATACTGACGCTCATTGAGATTGCTCAAATCTGCAGGGCTGGAAGCCCGAAACACCCCTTGCCGGGGCCGTGAGGCCCCGGACTTCAAAAGATCAAATGGAAGGCCCGGAGGGTCGACACAAAAGATCGGTCTATGCTGCGCCACGTGTGTCGACCCTCCGGGCCTCGCCTGCTACTGAATATCCAGACCGGTGGCTAACACCACCGGCAGGGATTTGTCGGCCCGCCGCACCTGAAGAACACGACTTCAGCGCCGACGTTTCCGGATTGCATCAAATCACCAACCCGCTAATCCTCCTCTGCTCCTGATGCTGCAGGCGTTTCGTTCGACGCGGCAGCAACATCTTCCTTTCGCTGAAGATCGTAAATCACCAGAGCTTCAGAGGCTGCATCGGCCGCCGGATACTTTTTGCGAGCAATCGCAACGGCTTCACCGCGGGCAGTATCATCAGTCTTGTACTTCGCGTGAGCCGTCTGATGTTCTTCGGCCTTGGTTTTGTCACCAAGCTGCAGATAGAGCTGTCCAAGATTGTAGTGTGCGTCTACGTTCTCGGCGTCAATCGCCAGCGTCTTCTGGAACACCGCAACAGCTTCCTCCAGGCGCCCTTTACGCTGTGCGACCGATTCTTCATCCGTGCTGCGTATCTTGAGGGCTCGGTCGAAGATCGTGACGCCCAGGAGATTGATGACGACGTAATCCTGACTGAAGTCAAAGCCGCGACGAATCGTTTCCTCTGTTTTGTAGTCCAGAACAGAACGAAAGTTCTCCTCGGCCTCCGCAAGTTTGCCCTGCTGACGATTGATGACGCCACTGAGCCATGCGACGGTCCACGGAGGTGCCGCTGGCTCCTTATGCGCGGCCGCACGCTGAAGAGCCGCAGCGGCTTCGTCCAGCATGTTATCCCCGCCTTCTTCGACAAGCGCTCTCGCCAGGTTGAGCGGGCCGTCGTAGCGTCCAAGCTCCTCAACTTTGCGGAACGCTTCCAGCGTCTGCTTCAGTTCCGCTTTGCCCTTCAGCAGCATTCCGATGCCATAGTCGTTCCACCGCTGCCATTCAGGAATCTCCCGAGGCTTGTTTGTCACCTCGACTGAAACTCCTTCCACGGGGAACGTGACTTCATCTTCGGCAACAACCATGATCGGAAGTTCATTGCGATAGGTTTCGCCTTCCTTGTGTCCGCGGATCGGTCGCCCAAGTTCCTTCGTCTTGCGATCCACAAAGTCCATGTAGATCGAGTCGAATTTGCGGTACAGAAGCCGCACTTTTGCAGTCACCGGTGCAGAAACATCCTGAGGAAGAGTGAAGCTGTAGTGGACCGTCTGGCCAGCTCCAGGCGGAATCTGGTGATTGTAGAGTGCAAAGACGATGTCCTGAGCATTGCGGCGATCAATGCGGTTGCCGTTTCGGTCCAGCATGAAGTTGTTCACAAAATGAGACCACGGATCCACACTGTTGTCATCCTTCATCAGTCCGCTGGCACCAATCGTTCGATCACCGGACTTCAGAGTGACTTCCAGCCAGATCTCATTCGAATCCGTCGTTCCCTGTGTGAAGTGATGACCGACCTTCAAAGTTCGAATTACTGTTTCCAGCAGATAGGTGCTGCCAGGCTTCAGTGTCGGAACACTGGGCCTCAACGGAGCCGTCAATGCACCTTCAATCGTACCGCCGTCGCGGACGCCGAACACGTCGACTCGCATCGTTCCCTTCATCAGTTCACTGTGAGCCTTGATCGCATCGTCCTGATGAGTCAGCCAGTTCAGGCCTGTATTGGCCGATGGGAAGAGATGGTCGTGTGTCTTGAGCTTTCCGGAATCATCGAGGAACTTCGCACCGAAGTCTGTCGATTCCTGCAGCGGCATGTGACAGCCATTGCAGTCCTGCTGAGCTTTTTCAGGATAGTAGAAGCTGCGTGCACCATGACCGGAAACACCGCTCAGCAGCCAGCTGTCGTAATGATTCTGACCTCGCAGCCATTCCTTGTAGTGATTCAGTGCAAAGGGCAGATGAACCTTGTGACACGCGCCGCAGAACTCTGCGGACTTATGCAGAGGTTTCAGGAAGGTCTTCTTGTGGAAAGATGGTTTCGCCTTCACGAGCTGGTTGTTGATCCACTGCAGAACCGCACTATCGCTTTTGGCGAAGGGGTAATGGATGGGCTCCTCGATTGTGTAGTCCGCATTGCCAAGGTTGCTGTTCACATTGGTAATGGCATGGCAAACAGTACAGCTGATTCCCGACTGCGACGTCGGATGGTTCAGCATGTCAAACTTCGGATCATCAAAGGCTCCGCTGAAGAACGGCACCGGGTCATGACATCCGGCACAGAAGCGAGACCCCTGAACGGTGCCGTCGCGTTTCAGAGCAACTTCACGAGTCTCGGCGACGCTGGCAAGATACGCGGGATTGTTGAACGAACTGAAGCGATGAGCACTCTTTGACCAGTCGTCATGAGCATCCTTGTGACACTTCAGACAATAGTCGTTCATGTCGAGCGTCTTATGGTCGATGAAGTTGCCTGTGGACGTCTTCGCGAGAGAAGGCCAGAAGTACTTTTCACCATCTTTGGGTCCTCGCACATTCCACTCACGCGGATCCAGCGATTGCCAGTAAACCATGCCAATGGCGGCTCCAGCCACGGTCGCGGCCCAGACCATTCCTGACTTCCATCGCATCTTCGGCCCGACCAGTCGATGCATAAAGTAGAGCCAGCCCGCGAAGATCGGCCCACCGACATGCAGCCAGTAAATCACGGAACGAATCGCCGGATTCTTCAGGTCCACAAAGCTCCGCAGCAGAAGAAAACCCGTGGCAAGCACAATGACGCAAACGCTGAAGAGTGCGTAGCCAATCATGACCGTGCGACGGATCTTTCGGTCCTTCGTATTCCGCATGTGCAGGATGCCGAACACCAGAAACGGAGCCACGATCAGCAGCCCCATGATCAGGTGAGCCAGGAACATGCACTGATAGAAGTAGTCTTCAAACGTGCGACTCGTCCACCACTGCAGAAACGTCACTCCTGCAAGGTAGAGACTGTTGGCCGCCATGAGCGACAGCAGTCCCAGAACAATATTGAAGAGAATGCGAAGCTTAGGCCCAATCGCCTTGCGAACCAGTTTTTTGGGAACGTCAGCTCCGGAAGATGCAGGTACAGCGGACATGATTGAAAATTCTCCGTCGCTCACAGATTCCGGGATTCAAAGCAGTCCTTGTTGAAATGAACTGCAGGAGTCCGCGGCGGAGCAGAAGATGAGAGGAAGTCTGCGTCGGAAGTAAATGGCATTGCCTGAGAAAGTTACTCGGAATCATCCTGAGTTCTTCTTCGGCGGCTTTCAGGCTCAACGCCCACTCGCAATGCTGTGGATTCTCTGAGCCACTCAACAGAAAGATCAGCAACACCCAACACACCTGAATCAACAAGCACAGTTATCAGTACCAGTGAGATAACTGCGATTCGAGCGGTCGCCTGGTGCCAGACCTGAATCAGACTTCCGGAGGAATCTCAATCGGCTGCGGATAGCCTGCCGTCGCATGGGTCGGACCGCGAAAAGATGGCCGACATGACTGCGACTGGCACGCCCCGAATTCTCGCTCAGCCAGAACATCCGCCTCACGAGAATCAGGCCCCGGATGAACAGCCAGCGGAGCCGGCGATAGGGGAATCGAATGCTGACGACAGCCAGGTCCATGACACGGCTGCTCCGGCCACGAGGAATCGAATGGCATCATCGGGGCAACGGAATTCACAGACGGCGCTTCGGCGCGAAGATCCGTAATTTGCCCATGCACCTGCCGCATCATTCGCAGGCCTGACTGATGGGCTGGCGACGAATACCGTGTATGCAGGTAGCTTCCGCAGGAGGCCTGAGCCGTTCCAGACAGCGCGACGACGGTGACCAGCAAGCTGGCCATCGCAAGACATCGCGATATTCTGAAACACTTCGACTGCATAAACTCATGTCCAGCAGCAAGACCGTTCGCAAGGGGGCTCGACAGCGACAAAGGCTGTCCGCCGTCAATTCTACGGCTTTTTTGGGAACTTGCACGAGAACAAATTCAACGAATTCTGCCCAAAACCGCGACAAGGTCCGAAGTTGACCGTATCAGGGCTGCTGCAGTGCTGTCAGCTGGGTGATGCCGTTGCGGGCGAGTGTCAGCATTTGATTCAGCGTGTCCTGATCAAACGGAGCACCTTCCGCGGTGCCCTGGACTTCGATGAACTTACCGCTGCCAGTCATGACAACGTTCATGTCCACTTCTGCGCGGCTGTCTTCCACGTAGTCAAGATCCAAAACCGGGGTTCCGTCGACGACACCGACACTGATGGCAGCCACAGAGTCCACAAGAATCGGTTTGGCTCCAGGAACCTGAATCTGCCGGACGGCATCCGCCAGAGCAATGAACCCGCCAGTGATACTGGCTGTGCGAGTTCCGCCGTCGGCCTGCAGAACGTCACAGTCGATCGTCAGAGTATTCTCGCCAAGTGCCGCAAAGTCCACGACCGCGCGAAGTGACCGCCCGATCAATCGCTGAATCTCGGTCGTGCGACCGTCCACTTTGCTGCGGTCACGCTGCTTGCGAGGCGTCGTGCTGCCAGGCAGCATGTTGTATTCGGCAGTGACCCAACCCTGAGGCGGCACTGTCGGATCTTTGGACTTTCGCCACGGAGGAAGCGACTTCTCCAGGCTGGCCGTGCAAAGCACCATTGTGCTGCCGGCCTCAATCAGAACGCTCGCAAGCGAAGTCTTCGTGAAGCCTCGCTGAAGACGAATGGTTCGCAGCTGATCGGCCGTTCTTCCGTCATGTCGCATGAGTTATCGAGCCTCGCCAGCAGCCGGCTGTTCTGTCTCAGCAGAACGAAGCAACACCAGGTGCATCCCGGTGACGAATGCAAGCGTGAACACCATATCGCTCACGAACGTCCCTTTCAGGAACGGCAGGCCATTGCGATAACAGTTGATCAGGCCTTCCAGAGTTCGTGGATACAGATACTGGCCGGCATGTGGCATGCACCAGACACCAAAGTTGCTGACGGCGAAGAAGAGCATTGTCGCAAGCAGCGAAATGCCAACCGCCTGAGGAATCTGTTTGGGCTGAACCAAATAGGCAATTCCGGCGATCACGGCGTAAGCGACGTAATCAAACGACATGGAATCGTAGAAGCCATAACCCGTCGACAGGTGAATAACGCCATCCGTCAGCAGGCGGACAGCCACGGGGATCAGCACGGCAAGCCACGCTGGTCGCATGACCGTTCCACAAAGAATGGCCAGCGCACTGAGTGCCGAAAAGTTGTACATCGGCATCGGAACCAGCCGCACGGAGAATGCTACGGCGGAAGCGATCAGCACGAGTACAAGATGAGATGTCTTCATGGACGTTGTTTCCAGGGTCTGCTGTGACGATTTCGGGCTACGATCATAGCAGGGAGTTGTTCAGAGTACAGACGGCTCTGGACGGCTTCCCGGACTCCCGTGATTTCGCCTCAAAACGTTCAGGTGGTGGACAGTGACGGTCGTGCTTTTGCAGCGGCCGCCTTCATTTCTTCCGCAAAAGCTCTTACGGACTTCGCCGCGTCGGCCGCACTGGCTGCGTCGGCAATTCGCTTCACGATGGCTGACCCCACAATCACGCCATCCGCCACACCGGAAAGTCCGGCAACCTGATCGGGTCCGCTGATGCCAAACCCCACAGCCAGCGGAAGCCGTGACTGCGTCCGGAGCGACCGAAGCTGGCTGGTCAGTTCCGCTGGCAGTTCTCGCCGAGCCCCGGTTGTTCCGGCGACGGAGATACAATACAGGAAGCCCGTTGAGGCCTTCAGAATTTGCTGCGTCCGTTGTTCGGTGGTCGTTGGAGCAATCAGCTGCACAAGATCCAGGTTGTGCTTCTTCGCCAGTGCAGCGGTGTCGTCGGCCTCTTCCGCCGGAAGGTCCGGAATGATGAGCCCACTGAAGCCGACTTCGGCAGCCCTGCGAATGAACTCAGCCGGGCCATGGCGGAAGATGATCGCAAAGGACACCATCGCCAGGATCGGCGGCAGCTTCTGATCTTTTAGCCCGCCAATGGTTGCAAAGATCTGTTCGACCGTGACACCGCGTTCCAGTGCTCTTGTGTATGACGCCTGGATGACCGGTCCGTCAGCAATCGGATCGCTGTACGGAAAACCCAGCTCAATCAAGTCGACCCCCGCGTCTCTCAAAGCCAGCAGGACTTCGCGAGTCGTCGCGAGATCCGGATCGCCGGCTGTGACGAACGGCATAAACGCCATCCGGGACGTTGCAACTGTCGAAGAAAACACATCAGAAACACGGCTCATTGCGGAACAATCAACTCTGTGGAACTCAGAATTCAGCAAGACCCAGCCATCCGTCAGCCGGCTCGGACAGCCAGACACTCTAGCGAGCAGACCCCGATTTCTCCATCAGAGTGATCCGGGCACCCGAGAATTCCGAATCACGGCCCGTTCAGAAGCAACAGACACCCCCAAAGTCGCCATCACTCTCCGAGTGATGCCCTGCGATTCCCGAGTCCACTCTGCCCGAAAGAACATCGTGTCGTTGAAGAAAGCCAGTGAAGAATCGCAGATCCGTCACCCAGAGAGTGCCAGCCATCCAAGGCGAGCGGCAGGACGTCAGTCCTCCGTGTCCCCACCCCGCGCCCTCATTCTTACTCCTAATCTTCATCTTCATCATAATCCCCATCCCGCCGCACGCCGGTGGAACGAAGGTTTGACAACAACAAAAAGCCCCCCAAAAAAAAGGCCCCAACCCGGCTTCACGCCGGGTGAGCCCAGGTTTGACAACGACACAAACACCCGTCGCGACGAATTGATGCTGATCGCTTAATCATGCCCCTTCGCTGTCGCATGAGCCGTAATGGAACTCGGTCGTCCGACCGTAGACCGGAACCACTTGCGGAAATTCTTCACGCAGTCCACCAACAGGTCGGCCGAGATTTCCAGTCGCTCAAACAGAGTCTCCAGTTCCGCCAGAGTGGAACCTCGTTTGTCCGTTCGAGTCTGTCGCGCCGTCCAGTCCAGCAACTGCAGGTATCGGGTAGCACAGGTGCAGCCTGTGCTAACCGATGTAGCAGTTCGCTCCGTCGAACCAGGCGAATTGCTCCATGGTGGCGTGAGGAGGCGGTCAACGACTGAGGACAGTCGTTCTACGCTGCGACTATTTTCTGTCACCCATTTTTTGTCCGACGTCCACGGCCACAATGGGCTGAGCTCGGGTGCGGGCAAAAAGATTGGTGGGCAAAAAAATGATGGAATATCCAGTGCTTGATTCGCGTCAATTCGCGTTCATTCGCGGTTCCAAATGCGTTCTGCACAGGTGAATCGCATACCGGGAAGCTGACGCATCCCGCTCGCCGAGGCAGGTGGAGTTGCGGGGTAGCACGCCTGAAGGGCGTGTGCTTTTCGGTTTTCAGTTTTCAGTGTTCGGTTTTCAGTAAATTGACGTTGGGACATCGTGCACTGGAATAACCATGCTGTCCCTTTGGCTTCCGACCGCTTCGCGACACAGGCTTCACCTGTGCTACCCAGCTGTCAGTACCGGAGCGTTGACACACTCCGCTCGCCGATGCTGTGGACGGGCTGGAGATCGGCGGGGG
>CAZIGZ010000212.1:0-8464 GCA_964538835.1 uncultured Chitinophaga sp.
TGGTCGCTGGTCGCGGCAAGGCCGCGAAGTGCCGCCCGGCAGTCGGCACCTACAAAAGTCCGCGACTGCACCCGATTTGCAGCACGGCAGGGTGAGGCCTTGATTTTTTGCACGATATCCCAAATAGTGGCGTTGGATTTGTCCGTCGGGACCCAGGTCCAGTCGCCAGGGTTTACGGCCTGTCATCACGGAAGGAGCGACGCAGACGATGAAGCTCACCAGGTTCTTCTCAGCGCTTCACAGTTGCTGCAGTTTTTTGCCGCAGGTCGTTTTCGGCCTCAGCCTGATGATTGGGCTCTGCAGCATGGCGGCTGCTCAGCAGCTTCCGGTGCCTCGCAACGTCACCGATCCCTTCAGTCGAACGGTTCTGCTCCCGTGGGTCGGGGATTTCGAAAGGCCCGGAGTGATTTCGCCGAATGCACAGGAGGTCTTTGTGCCCAATGCAACCGGGCGAAAGCTCCGAGCCTGGTATTTTCCTGTGAACGCGGATGGCACAAAGGACGGGACACCTTCGAAGCCTCAACGGACGATCCTGCTGTGCCTGGGGAACACGGGTAACATCTCTGTCATGCTGCCCTATGTTCGAATTCTGCACGAGGCCGGGTTCTGTGTGCTCACCTTCGACTATCAGGGCTTCGGTGCCAGTGAAGGCGAGGCGTCTTGTCTGTCACTGTACTCCGATGCGTCTTCAATGTTTGAATGGCTGGTGAAAGAGAAAGGCTGCCAGCCGAAGGACATCGGCGTCTTTGGTGTTTCACTGGGCTCGGTGCTGGCGATTGCGATCGCTGCGGACAAGAACGCCGGAGCGGTCGCGGTCGAAGATGTGTTTGTGCCGGAAGATATGATCGCCAGCCAGTTCGGCCCGAACCCGGATGCGCTGACATCCATGGCAATCGCTGCTGCCAGAACCCTGGTCTTTGAAAAGGTAAATCCCGTCAAAAACGCCGCGCGACTTCAGTGTCCTCTGTTTCTGCTGCACGGTGCCAATGATCGACTTCTGCCACCATCCGGAACGCTGAAAGTTGCCGCTGCCGCCGGCCCTGCCACACGAGTCTGGATCATGGAGAACGTTGGCCATGCTCCTGAATCACTGGAAGTGAATGACGAAGAGTATGCGGACCAGCTTGTGAGTTTCTATCGGCAGGCATTTGCCGATGCTCTCCAGCTGCCGGAACTGAAAGTCAATTCCCGGAAGGTGACGCCCGATCGCTATGCAGTCGATATCGAGATTCGTATGCCAAATGAGGATCCTTCACCAGTGCAGATTTGTGTTGGTTCATCATCCGGCGGCGGAATCTGTGGCTTTCGAAGGCGACTAATTCGCCATTCGCACAAAGAGTCCATCGAGGTGCCGTTTCCGGTGGACCATGTGTCAGCCATTACGTTTCTGAATGCGGACCATGAACCAGGAGAACGCTGGTCAGAAAGGCTGTCAGCGTATTCGGAGTGCCTGGAGGAGTGTCGCCTTCTCTATGCTCAGCTGTTTGCATCATTGCATGAGGCAGTGCAGCGTCCCGACGGGGCTTCATTCTACTTCCTGCGTTATCGCTTTCCGAAAGCGGTTGTGCGGGAAGTCGTTTCCCGCCTGCCGGAGCCAGTCTCATTGCCGGAACGCATTCGTCCTCGATACGCCCGGCTGCTTGCAAGAATCCAGTGCTGGCCAGCGACCATTCATGAGTCAGAAGAGCTGGAATACGCCGAACGCATGCTTCAGTACATGCCTCCTGATCCCGACCGATACTATGAGCTGGGGAACGCCAGGATTGAGATTGGTTTTCGCGACGCGGTCGTGGGCGATGCGCTGTTTCGTCTTGCCCGTCACCGGCTGAAGAATCAACGCATCGAAGAAGCTCAACGCCTGCTTCAGCTGCACGTGCGGGTGTTGCCGCCATTCGTGAAATCCAGCCTGACGCCGGAGCGCATTGCTTCCATTCGCTCACTGGAGGATCTGGATACTCCTGCTCCTGCCGAAGAACAAAAGCCGGCGGCAGCGAACGCCACCGGCAAGTGATCTGTCACGGCTTGTCGATTTCCATCAGGTTATCAAACTCGGTCGAATGGGCCTGAACGACTTTGCGGAATCGAGCCTGATTGGAGGCCGCGTTCCAGTAGGTCGTCGCGTCCTGCAGCACTTTCTTCGGATCGGACTTCGGATTCATAACCGTCAATTCCACGTGCGGCTGAGTTAACAGTCGCACAATGAATGAGAAACTCGATGTTACCCACGAAGACGGATTTTTTTCCGCTAATTGGTAGTAAGGCTATTAGTTCCCCTGAGTGAAAAATGTCAATCAGCCACTAAAATTCGGTTCACGCCGGGCCGATTAGCGTGCATGCGAGACGGTTTGATACGATCGCCTGAGGTTCGATGACACTCAGGGGAGACAACGATGAATGATGTTCAAGGCCGGGCTGCTTCCATTGCACTTCATCGCACATGGCACCGGCGATGTGTTACGCAAGCTATACTGGCAATAGCCATGCTTCTCTCGTCGCCGCTGATCGCTCAGGAGACACCTGATCGCTTCGACATTGTTCTTGAAGGGGGCATTCTTCATCGAGGGGATGGCAGCGAGCCTTTTCCCGGGTCCATCGGAATTCTCGGCCAGAGGATTCATGTCCTGCCCATTTCCACAATAGCCGCGAGTACGACTGCTGCGATTCCTGCCGATGTGCGAATCGACTGCCGTGGCCATGTCATCTGCCCCGGTTTCATCGACCTGCACACTCACAGCGACGACACAGTGGTCGAAAAGAACACTCGAGCCGGAGTGAACTATCTTCTGCAGGGCTGCACGACGATGGTCACCGGCAACTGCGGCTTCGGTCCCGTGGATACCGACAAGTATCTTCGCCAGATCACGGATGATGGATCAGGCACCAACATCGCCCACTTGATTCCTCAGGGAAGTCTTCGATCCGAAGTCATTGGCAAGGGTGATCGAACGCCGACCGCGGAAGAACTTCAGAAGATGAAAGACCTCGCTGACAAAGCCATGAAGGATGGTGCCTATGGCATGACGACCGGGCTGATCTACATTCCCGGAACTCTCACAAAGACAGAAGAACTGATTGAAGTTGCAAAGGTCGTCGGGCAAAACGGTGGCATCTACGCCAGTCACATTCGCAATGAAGGCGGCGAACTTCTGGCCAGCGTCGACGAAGCCATTCGGATCGGTCGCGAGTCCGGTTGCCGCGTTCACGTGTCCCATTTCAAAGCCAGCGGCCGTGAGAACTGGGGAACTCTCCGCCTGGCCATTGAACGCATCGAACAGGCTCGCGTTGCAGGAGAACTCGTGACGGCCGATCAGTATCCGTACGCAGCTTCCAGCACTTCGCTGGAGGCAACTCTGCTGCCAGCCTGGGCACGCGAAGGCGGTCGTGATGAGTTGAAGAAGCGACTGGCGGACGCAGACATGGCCACGAAGATTCAGGCCGAGGTGGAGGAGTCTCTCGCAAAGGCGTCACGCATTCAGCTTGCGTCGTGCAACTGGAACCGAGCATGGATCGGGAAATCACTGGAAGAACTGGCCGAGGCACAGAACCGACCGACGGTCGAGATTGTCCTTGAGATTGAGCGTAATGGCGGCGCTTCGGTAATCAACTTTGGAATGAATGAAGAAGACATGCGACTGGCCATGCCGCTGCCCTGGGTCGCCACCGCCAGCGATGGTGGTTCGAAGATCCCGACATCGTCGATGCCACATCCTCGATCCTTCGGCACGTTTCCCCGCAAGATCGGACATTACGCGATCGAGGAGAAAGTTCTGAGCCTCGCCGCGGCCATTCGAAGTTCAAGCGGTCTGCCCGCGGAGATTCTTGGACTGACGGATCGAGGACTTCTGAAGGATGGTTACTGGGCCGACATCGTGGTCTTTGACCCGGAGACATTTCGAGATCGTGCGACGTATGAATCTCCGTATCAGACTCCTTCCGGCATCCGCCATGTGCTCGTGAACGGAACGTTTGCCGTCTACGAAGGTCAGGCCACCGGTGCCATGGCCGGAAAGGCGTTACGAAAGTCCGGAGCCAACACGGATCCAATGGAATCAAAAGAGAAGTGAGGCAGGAAACGGCATGACTCAAGCCGCACAGTATCGTATTCGCCAGGCAACACCGGATGATGCAGCGGCGATCGCCAAAATCTACAACGAAGCCATCCTGACGACCACGGCGACGTTTGATACAGAACCGAAATCAGTTGACGATCGAGCCAATTGGGTCCGTTCGCATACGGGTCACTTCCCGGTACTTGTTGCAGAAACTTCCGCGGGAGTCATCGGCTGGGCATCGCTCAGTCCCTGGTCTGATCGCTGTGCGTATTCGGACGTCGCCGAGACGTCGTTCTATGTGCATTCGTCCGCTCGCGGTCAAGGCATCGGCCGGGCGCTCAAGCGAGCCATCATTCAGGCTGCCGCGGACGCCGGGTTCTTTACGTTGATTGCTCGAGTCGCCGAGGGCAGCGACGCGAGCCTGCACATCAATCTGTCCGAAGGCTTTGCCCTCATCGGCACGATGAAGAAGGTCGGCTTCAAATTCGGCCGCCGCCTCGACGTCCGCTTTCTCCAGTTGATGCTGCAGCCCGATACCTCAGGGACACCAGCCACTCCCTGCCGCTAAGCTCAGCTCGCATTCTATGCAAAATGACAAGTAAAAACACTGGGTTTCTGAGTAGAGGTGCCTGGCACCTGAATTCTTCTCGCTCGAGCGGGGATGTGAATCCTCTGATACATTTGCCTTTGGCTGTCCACACTGTAGAACCGCCGGTGGGCGGAATTCCGCGGAAGCGAATCTCGGGGTTGTCGGTTCTTGACGAGGTAGTGTGACCCATGCGACTAAGCCCCTACCAATGGTGTCTTGGAGTCATGCTGGCAGGGTGGTGCTCTTCAATCGGTGCTGCCCAGTTGGGTGAAGAGAAAGCCGTTGTGTCGGCCGAGAAACCCGTCCACACGGTCAACGCCCGGAATGGCAAGGGACTGCAGGATGCGCTGGATCAACACGCGGGACAGGATTGTGTTGTTCAGGTCGGTCGGCCATGCGAACTGACGTGTTCCGTTCTCGAATCAACAGTAGAAGGAGACGTTTCCCGGCATGCTCTGCTGATTCCGGAGAAGGTCATCCTTGACCTGAACGGTGCGACGCTGCTTCTGGATCTTCGTTCGAATTCTCATGGTGTGCGTCTTTCGAGTTTCTCGGGGATTCGCAACGGAACGATTCGAATCATCCGCAGTGAAAACAAGGGCTCGCAGGGTATCTGGCATTCCGCGATTAGTGTCGGCGCACCATACGATGACGGCGGCACTCCGCAGAACCCCGCCTACTTTTCAAAGATCGAATATTGGATCATTGAAGACATGACGATCGACCAGCCCTTTGCGGCGTCGGCCATTCAAATCATGTCCGAAGGGTGCTTTGGAAAGATCCGTCGAGTTCGCATTCTGGATTCCAAACAGGCGCTGCTGGGAATCGGAATGGACTGGGGCAGCGTCGGAAAGATGACCACGGCCGATGAGACCATTCCCAACATGCGTGAGCTGTGGGACACGAACCAGATCTATTCGACACATCCACACGATATCGACCTTGAAGACATCACCATCGGCAACTTGACTCGCAACGTCGATGCCAATGACGCCGGTATCCGATGCTCGGCCTGCTACAACATCCGGCTGCGGAATGTCCATGTGGAATCTGCAGCGACAGCCATTGCAATCTTCGGCGGGGACTGTGGCTTTGAATTCGCTCCGAAAGAACTGCGGCCACTGGCCCACACTGGTTACGAAATCGATGGAGTCACGATCGCCAGAGCGTTTCGCGTCGGAATGGTCCTGAATGGATTGTCCGACAATGTGTATCGCTCAAGTCTGTCGCAGGGATATCAGATGCTGCTTGATCCGGCACAACCCGGGCTCAACGGAGTCATCGTTCGCAACTCTCAGTTCACCGGCGACAACTCAGACCAATCATTGGGGATGTTCATCACCGCCGTATCGAACGTGCGAATACAGAACACAGCCATCCGAAACTTTGACACGGGCGTCCGCATCAAGGACTGGGTGAATGGACTTCGATTCAAAGAGTGCGACCTGGTCCGAAATCGACAGGATCGCTCCATTGGCAGCTCCACAGCAACTCCTCAAGGTGTCGTTTTTGAATGATGCAAACCAGCCGTGCGTGAGCCGGAAACACAGAATGATCGCCGGTGCATTGCACCTGAGTTCTTCTCCTGTGAGGGGGAATCCACTGATACGTTTTGGCTTTGGGGCGGCGCAGAGATCGGGGAATGACGTCCCCCCGCTCGCCAGGGCGTTGTTGTTGATAGAAGTCTGAAACGGTGGAATTCACTTACCGTGTGAGCTGTCAGGCGTTATTCTCTGGTGCCAGAAGCATTCACGACATCACTTCGTCGCCCGAGGACTTCGCATGAATCACCTTCAGTGGAACCGTCGCCAGGCATTGATTGCCGGTGGTCTGGGAACGATGAGCCTGGGGATGCCCGGCGTGGTGATGGGGACCGATCAGGTCGATGGCTCCGGAAATGCGGTTGCTGCGGAAAAGTCCTGCATCTTCGTTTTGCTGTGTGGCGGTCCCAGTCATGTCGACACGTGGGACATGAAGCCTGAAGCTCCGGTGGATTATCGAGGTCCCTACCAGCCGATCGAAACCAAAGTCCCGGGCATGCAGATCAATGAGATGCATACTCGACTGGCAAAGCTGACGGATCAGTTTACGCTCATCAATTCCATGTCTCATCCGGGTTCGATCAGCAATCACTTCGATGCGATGCATAACCTGCTGAGCGGTCAGTCGGAGAAACGAGTTGAGCAGGGTGTGTCTGACGAGAAACCGTATCTTGGATCGTTCGTCGCCAAGCACAAACCGAGTACTCGGAATTTCATCTCCAACGCATGGCTGATCAAATGCGTCGGACCTCCGGTCTTCTGTGCGCCGAATATCGGGCTGGGTGGTTATCTGGGATCAGCGTACGCTCCGGTGTTCGTGGGCTCGGAGACGAATCATCCGGCGATGCCGGACTTCAAGCCGCCGCAGATTTATGACACGTATGATGAGAAGCGATTCGACGAACGGAAATGGCTGCTGGGTCGTCTGGACTCGAATCGCCTGGATCGGGACAAGCAGGTTAAGGACTGGTCCGACCTGCGCGAAAAAACATACGACGCGATGACTCGATCAGAAGGACGACAGGCCTTTGATCTGACTCGCGAACCCATCGAAGTCCGCGAACGTTACGGCATGCATCCGCTCGGGCAGAACCTTTTGCTGGCTCGCCGCATGGTCGAAGCCGGCGTTCGCTTTGTCACCGTCAACGGATGGGCAGGGCAGGCGGAACACGACAAGGCTGGTCCCCCGAGCAGCAGCTGGGACATGCACGGCGGGAACATGGGCATGGGGAACGCCTTCGGCGATGGCTCGTACGGCATGGGCTTCTGTCTGCCTCGCCTGGATCAGGCTCTCTCCGCACTGCTGTCGGATCTGAAAGAACGAGGACTGCTGAAGAACACGCTGCTGGTCGTGACCGGAGAATTCGGACGCACGCCGTACGTTTTGAAACAGGATCCGCCTGGCCGACAGCACTGGCCTCAGTGCTTTTCATCGATCATTGCCGGCGCAGGAATCAAGGGCGGCCAGGTTTACGGCAAGTCCAATAAATACGGGGAGTATCCCGTCAACAAACCGGTCCGCCCCGAAGAGCTGGCCGCCACCATCTATCACGCGCTGGATATTCCGATCAACAATCCGCTCGATGCCACCGGACTGTCACGTTCCCTGACGACAGGGAAGCCCATTATGGAGTTGTTTGGCTGAGCCACCTTTCCAGGCACTGAGTCAGATTTGAATCTGCGGTAGAGGCAGGGGACGGTGTGTCCCAGTCACGGAATTCCAGCGGCCCGGAAGAACAACGCTTCTGCAACAAGAGTCTCGGCCAGGTAGAAATAGTACAAGTCTCGCCCAACGGTTGCCGTCACGACGGTCATTTCGCCGTCTGTTGTTCCAACCGCCCTGGCACTCCAGTCTCCTCCTTCGAGGACGCGATCCACGATCACTTTCCCTTTCCGTTTCGCAAAATCGCGTTGGTCGACAATCTGTTCCATCCCTTCTGGAAGGAGCTTCCAGATCATTGCAAGTCGACAAAGATCAAAGAATGGAGTGAAACTGGTGCCGTGCGCCTTCGGGTCGGACAGATCGCGAAGTTTGCCGAGATCAGCTTCAAGCCGAAAGAAGGGGCTGGCAGAGTCTTCACGAGTCTCCTGTGACGTTTGAGCCGCTGGAGTCGGCCCCAGTTCCATGTGAAGGCAGTTATGATCCACTCGAGCGACCACAGGTGACAATCGCTGCACCACCTCCGTGACTGGCGAACCGTGTTTTGTTGATAGCTGAGCCAGTTGAGAGTGGAGTCTGCTCTGGACATTCTCCGCATCAATGCGGCTGTCAGGACAGAATG
>CAZIGZ010000213.1:0-8446 GCA_964538835.1 uncultured Chitinophaga sp.
CGCTGACACGATCACGATGACGTCGTCGGCCACTCTCAGTGGAATTCTGATCGTCCAAGGACGCGGGGGTGCGGATGCGATTTCGACGGCGATTAACAACAATTCCAGCAATCCGATTTTGATTGCCGGTGATTCACTGGCGATCGATTTCACGCTGGCGACTCACACGGTTAACGGAATCACCACAGCGTCAAGCGGTACCGGAGCAGCCGACCAGCTGACGAACACAGGCGGCATGGCTGTGCTCATTGGCGGTGCAGGAGCCGACACGATCACAGGCGGTTCCGGAATTGATCTGGTGCTTGGCGACGAAGGCCTGGTGACTCTGACAGCCGGAAAGGTCCGTCATCTGGAATCAACGGGCAACGAGATCGGCACGGGTGATTCGATCAACGTCGGTGGTGGCACGAACGCCGTTGTTGGCGGCATGGGAAGCGACACGATTACTGCCGGCAATGGAACGAACACGATCCTGGGCGACGAAGGCCAGATCGATTTCGATGCGACGGGTGCGGTCACTCTGGCGGAAAGCACGAATGCGACTCGAGGTTCAGCCGATACGTTTACTCTGGGAGCGGGAACGTATCGAGTCATCGCGGGAGCGGGCGACGAAACCATCACGCTGGGAGCGGGTACAAACTACGTGATCGGCGATGCTGGACGCATCCGGCTGAATGGCGACGGCACGACAACGATCGAGTCGATGTCGCCTGCTGTGTCCGGCAATGATTCGTTGACGGTGACGGAAGGCTTCAATGTCCTGGTCGGAGGAAGCGGGCAGGATACAATCACTGTTCAGGCAGGTTCCGGCGGATCGGCCACTGCAATTGCACTGGGCGATAACGGAAGCATGACGCTCGCGGCCGACGGCAAACTGCTGTCGATCGAAAGCCTGCTGAATGACACAAATGGAGCCACCGACACAATCTCCCTGACCAGCGGCACCAACGCTGTCATCGGTGGAGCTGGCGCGGACCAGATCACAGCGGGTGGCGGCACGAACACGGTGATCGCCGATGATGGTCAGGCGACATTCTTCGCGAATGGGACTCTGAAGCAGATCGAATCGACGAACCTCGGCACCGGCGCGAACGACAAGATTTCACTTCAGGATGGCACCAACACGGTCATCGCGGGAGCTGGCAACGATGAAGTGACTCTCGGCGGCGGAACCAATTTTGTCCTGGCCGACGAAGGCAAGGTCGCCGTCCTTGTCGATGGAAGCAACAATCCAACCGGCACGACCGAAGTCACTTCTCTGAACGCATCTGTCGGCGGTACGGACACGGTTCAGATTGGCTCTGGATTCAACGTCGTCATCGGCGGAGCCGCAGCGGATTCCATCACGGCCAGCGGTTCAGCAGCGAATGCCAAGGCCGTCGTCTTTGGCGACAACGGCAAGCTCGTGCTGACGAACAGCGGAACTCTCCTGAGCGCGGAAAGCACGGACTATGCTTCCGGTGCGGCGGATACGATTTCGCTGACGAACGGGACGAACGCGGTGATCGGTGGTGCCGGTGCGGACCAGATCACGGCGGGCGGTGGCACGAATACGGTCATTGCGGATGATGGCCAGGCGACATTCTTCGCAAACGGCAGTCTGAAGAAGATTGAATCCACAAACCTCGGTGTCGGTTCCAACGACAAGATTACTTTGCAGAACGGCACGAACACGGTCATCGCGGGAGCTGGCAACGATGAAGTGACTCTCGGCGGCGGAACTAACTTTGTCCTGGCGGATGAAAGTCAGGTTTCCGTACTAGTCGACGGCAACAACGTTCCAACCGGCACGACAGAAGTGACGTCTCTGAACGCGGCGGTCGGCGGCGTCGATACGGTCCAGATCGGTTCCGGCTTCAACGTGGTTGTTGGCGGTGCGGCGTCTGACGGCATTACCGTGAACGGAACCGGCGCGGGGGCTCGAGCTGTGGTTCTGGGCGACAACGGCAAGCTTGTGCTGAGCAACAGCGGGACTTTGCTGAGTGCGGAAAGTACGGACTTCGCGAGCGGTGCGGCCGACACGATCACGCTGACCGATGGCACGAATGCGGTCATCGGCGGAGCCGGCGCGGATCAGATCTCGGCCGGCGGCGGCACGAATACCGTGATTGGTGACGACGGTTCAGTGACGTTCTTCACGAACGGCGATGTGAAGCAGATTGAATCGATCAATCTGGGCAGCGGTGCGAACGATATAATCAATCTGCAGAGCGGCACGAACAACGTGATCGCTGGTGCAGGTTCTGATCAGCTGACGATGGGCGGCGGACGCAACTTCGTCTTCGGTGATGAAGGTCGCTTGCAGGTTCTGACGGATGGCGGCGGTAATCCGACAGGCACGACAGAAGTCACCAGCCTGAATGGAAATGTTGGCGGCATCGAGACGATTCAAGTGGGAGCCGGATTCAATGTGGTCCTGGGCGGTGCGGCTTCTGACGGCATCACAGTCAACGGCAATGCCGTCGGTGCGCGAGCCGTCGTGCTGGGCGACAACGGTAAGCTGGTCCTGACCAACGCGGGAACTCTGCTGAGCGCTGAAAGTACGGACTTCGCGGCGGGTGATTCAGACACGGTCTCACTAACCAGTGGCACGAACGCCGTGATCGGTGGAAGCGGTGCGGATGTGATTACGGCTGGCGGCGGAACAAACACGGTTCTCGGCGATGATGGCAAAGCGACGTTCTTCACAGATGGATCCATCCGAACGATTGAGTCGATCAACCTCGGCAACGGTGCGAACGATCAGATCACGTTGCAGAATGGGCTGAATACGGTCATTGCAGGCGTCGGCGACGATACTCTGTCGCTGGGCCAGGGAACGAACTACGTCCTTGCCGACGAAGGTCAGCTCGCGGTTCAAACCGACGTGAACAACACCCCGACGGGTACGACGATTCTGTCGAGCATCAACCCAACTGCGGGCGGCAAGGATACGGTGACAGTCGGCTCTGGTTACAACGTCATCGTCGGCGGTGCGGATTCTGACCGGATCGGCGTGAATGGGACGACCGCGAATGCTCGCGGTATTGTTCTGGGTGACAACGGAACGATGACCATGTCGAATTCCGGAACGCTGCTGAGCATCGAAAGCACGGACTTCGCCAGCGGTGCGGCCGACACGATCACGCTGACAAACGGAACCAACGCAGTGATCGGCGGAGCCGGCGGTGATCAGATCACTGCTGGAGCTGGATCGAACACGGCTCTCGGTGACGATGGCAAAGCCACGTTCTTCGCGAATGGCGATCTGAAGCTGATCGAATCGATTAACCTTGGCAACGGTGGCAACGATGTCATCAACCTGCAGGATGGAACCAACAGCGTTATCGCCGGATCTGGCAATGATCAGGTCACGATGGGACTCGGCACCAACTTTGTGCTGGGCGATGAAGGCCGACGCGAAGTTCTGGTCGACGGCAATGGCATTCCGACCGGACAAACTCGAATTACGACATTGAACGGACTTGTCGGCGGAACAGACACCATCAACGTCGGTTCGGGCTACAACGTCGTAACGGGCGGAGCGAACGCCGACACGATCTCCGTGAACGGTGCCACAGCGGATGCTCGTGCTGTGGTTCTCGGTGACAACGGCACGATTCTGATGACCAACTCCGGGCTGCTGCTGGATATCAACAGCACCGACTTTGCTGGCGGTGCGAACGATACAATCACGCTGACCGCCGGTCGCAATACGGTCATCGGGGGCCAGGGAGCAGATCAGGTCACGGCTTCGACAGGCCGAAATATCGTGGTCGGAGACGATGGCCATGCGGTGTTTGTGAACGGTGAACTTTCCACGATCGAATCGACAAATCTCGGCAATGGCGGAAACGACACGATCACGCTGCAGAATGGAATCAACACGGTCATCGGCGGCTTCGGCAACGACATCATCGCGGCCAACAACGGGACGAACGTGATTCATGGCGATGAAGCCAGTGCGACGCTGTTTTCCGACGGCCTGCCGCAGCTTCTGGAAAGCAGCAACACGGGCGTCGGCGGCAATGACCAGATCACGCTCGGAACCGGCCTGAACACGGTCATCGCAGGCTTCGGAGCGGATCAGGTCAGCGTTGGAGCCGGCACAGCAACGATTCTCGGTGACGATGGTCGATACAGCGTCACTCGTGTTGCGGGGACACCCACCGTCAGTTCCTCGTTTGTCGAAACCATGGCCGACGCGCTGGGTGGAAATGACACGATCACTGCGAACGGAGCCAGCAGCATCGTGATGGGCGGTGCGGGATCGGATTCCATCACGGGAACTCAGCCCATCAGCGGTCCGGCACCGAAGTTTGTGGTGCTGGGTGATTCGGGACGAGCAGAATTCAATGGAGCCGGGCAGGCTCTGGAAGTCTTCACGAAGTCGGCGAATACCGGAGCGGCCGACACGATCAACCTGGTGAGTGCCGAAGACATCGTATTCGGTGGCGACGCGGGTGATACGATTAACGCGGGCGGCGGAAATAACATCGCCGTCGGCGACCACGGTCGTGCAACGTTCGATGCGAGCGGTCAACTGCGACAGATCTACAGTACGGATACGACTTCCGGCGGCAATGATTCGATCACGGTCAGTACGGGCAATGACATTCTGATCGGTGGCTTCGGTCGCGAAACGATGACATCCACAGGAGGCCGTGACATATTGATCGGCGACAGTGGCCGTGCCGAGTTTTCTGCGGCGGGACAATTGCTGGATGCCTTCAGCATTTCCGACGCGGACGGTGATGTCGACACGATCAATACTGGCTCGGACAACGATGTGCTCATTGGCGGCACGGCAGGTGATTCGATCACCGATGCCGGCGGCAACAACATCGTGCTGGGTGACAGCGGGCATGCGACATGGGATCCGAGCGGCATTCTTCGCAATGTCTACACGACGTCAAACAGTATCGGAGGAAACGACCAGATCAGCACGGGAACGGGCAACGATCTGATCATCGGAGGAGCCGCCAGCGACACGATCTCTTCAACGAACGGTCGTAACATTGTTCTGGGCGACAACGGCCAGGTGCTGTTCGATGATCAGGGTCGACTGGTCAGCGCGGTGACTCAGGATGTGGTCAACTTCGGCAACGACAGTGTGACACTCGGAGCCGGCGACGACATCGTGCTCGGTGGTTCTGGCCGCGATACGATTCAGGGCGGCAATGGCAATAACGTGGTGCTCGGTGACAATGGCAAGGCGATTTTCAATACGGCAGGATTCCTTGTTGACTTCGACACGACCGATCCGGCAGAAGGCGATGTCGACACGATCACCGTTGGCACAGGCAACGACGTCGTCATTGGCGGTGCGGCGAGCGATGTGATTACGGCACTCGGAGGAAACAACGTTCTGATTGGCGACAATGCTCGCATTCAGTCTGATGTTCTGGGGAACCTCGTCTCTGTCGACACGAAGGATCCGCTGGTTGGCGGCAACGATTCCATTACGTCCGGGACTGGCAACGATGTGATTCTTGGCGGTTCAGGAGCAGACACTATCAACGACGCGGGTGGTCGAAACATCGTTGCCGGTGACAACGCTGCAACCACCTTCGACACGAACCGACAGCTTCGCACCATTACCAGCACCGACACAAGCCACGGCGGCATCGACACGATCACGACCGGAGCGGGCGATGATGTCATCGTCGGCGGTTCAGCGGGTGACCGAATAACGGCGGCGGGCGGAAACAACATCGTGCTCGGCGATCACGGAACCGCGACGCTGGATGCGACCGGGATTCTTCGCACCATCAGCACGACATCCCCGGCGATTGGTGGCAATGACGTTATCACATCAGAAACTGGTAACGACGTGATCTTCGGCGGTGCAGCTCGAGACAACATGCAGTCGGGTGATGGAATCAACGTTGTCCTCGGCGACAACGGCGCCGCCACCTTCGACAGCGCGGGTCAGTGGCTGACGATGGACACAACGGATCCAACCATCGGTGATGTCGATACTATCGTGACCGGCTCAGGCAATGACGCGATTCTTGGTGGAGCTGCTTCGGACAGCATCACGGCTGGCAATGGCAACAACGTGGTGCTCGGCGACAACGGCAGCCTCACATCGAACTCCGCGGGGCAGCTGCTGACGGCAACGACCAACAGCGTCGCGTCCGGTGGTGTCGACACGATCAATTCCGGAACCGGCAATGACGTTCTGTTCGGTGGCTCGTTCGGAGATACCATCGAAACAACGGGCGGAAACAACGTCATCGTCGGCGATAACGGAGCTGCCACATTCAATACAGCGGGCTTCCTGATTCGCCTCGAGTCTCTCGAAACGACCACTGGCGGCAACGATCGCCTCGTGTCGACGACGGGCAACGACATCGTCGTGGGCGGCTTCGGAATCGATACCATCGATGCCGGTGCTGGTGACAACACAGTGCTTGGCGATCACGGCGTCATGACGTTCAATGCGACCGGTGGCATGCTGACTCTGGCCACGATGGACCCAACAATCGGCGCTGCGGATTCGATCACCACCGGCGGAGGTCGTGACATTGTGGTCGGTGGTGCGGCTCGAGATTCCATCACGGCTGGCAACGGAACCAATCTGGTCCTCGGCGACCACGGTTCCATCACTCTGAACGGACTCGGTCAGTGGCTGACAGTGGAATCGACCAATCCAGCGAACGGAGACAACGACACGATCAATACCGGAATTGACAATGACCTCGTCTTCGGTGGCTTCGGTGCCGACACGATCAACGCGGCGGATGGCCGAAATGTTGTCGCGGGCGATAATGCACGAGCCACGTTCAATGCGGCGGGGCAGATCCTGACGCTGGCAACAACCAGTGCGGCCAGCGGCGGAGTGGACTCCATCACCACAGGTTCCGGAAACGACGTCGTGCTCGGCGGTACGGCCGGTGACACAATCGCAGTCAACGGCGGCGATAACTTTGTCATGGGTGACAACGGAGCTGTGACGCTCAACGCGAGCGGAGCAGTTATCCGAATGGAAAGCACGGATTCCTCCGTCGGCGGAAATGACTCTATCAGCTCTCTCGGTGGCAACGACATTGTCGTCGCTGGCGTTGGAAACGACACGGTCACAGTCAGTGATGGCCGCAACATCGTCGTCGGCGACAACGGTGTGATGGACTTCGATGCGACAGGAGCTGTTCTGTTCCTGACAACGACCAATGTGGCCGATAGTGGAAACGATTCGGTCACGTCCGGTTCAGGGAACGACGCCATTTTCGCAGGCAGTGGTGCAGATACTGTGAATGCCGGAAACGGACGCAATCTGGTTCTGGGCGACAATGGTCAGTCGACCTTCGATGGTCAGGGACAATGGCTGCTTGTCGAAAGCACTGCGACCTCGACTGGCGGCATTGACTCCATCACGACCGGCGAAGGAAAAGACACAATCCTTGGCGGGACCTCGGGCGACACGATCGCTTCGGGACTCGGAGACGATCTGGTGCTCGGCGACAGTGGAAGCATCACGTTCAATGCGGCCGGCCAGGCTCTGCTTGCAGTCAGTACAAGCCCGGATGTTGGCGGCGATGATGTGATCACCACCAGCGCGGGCGACGACACGGTCTTCGGTGGCTTCGGAAACGACCAGATTGCTGCGGACCTTGGCAACAATGTTCTGCTCGGTGACAACGGCCAGGCGACGTTCGATGCCAGTGGCCAGCTTCGCACGATCATGACGACCAGCCCGGCCATCGGAGCCAACGACCTGATCACAAGCGGCAATGATCACGACCTGATCTTCGGCGGAACCGCTGCGGATGTGATCACAGCCGGCGATGGCAACAACATCGTTCTGGGTGACAATGGTCAGACGTCGTTCAGTGCGGATGGGACTCTGGAACGCGTCGAGATCACTGATCCGACCATCGGCGGTGCGGACATCATTTCAACGGGTCGCGACAATGATCTGATCATGGGCGGTACGCTCAGCGACACGATCAATGCTCGAGGCGGCAACGACCTGATCTTTGGTGATCACGGTCGAGTCACAGGCAGCATTCGACTGACCCAGCTGCCTCTGGATTCCTTCTCACCAGACTTCACGTTCACCTCGATCGCCACTCAGAACAGCGATCTCGGCGGTGATGAACTGATCCTGGCAGGTGCCGGCGATGATATCGTGATCGGTGGTCAGGGCTTCGACCGAGTTCTTGGCGAAGACGGTGATGACGACATCATTGGAGGCCATTCGGTCGCTGAAGGGGACGACAGTGGCGATTGGATCGACGGCGGAGCTGGTGCGGATGTGATCGCGGGCGACAACGCCTGGATCCATCGTGAACCTCGTGCGACGGATGCTCGCTGGAGAACGCTCAGCGGAACTCAATTGCTGGAAGCGGATGGCAATGGCTCAGTGACCTCGACGCCTCAGGTCGACCCGGCCGGAACGAAGAAACGCACGGTCACTCAGTTTGATAACCTCGCTGCGACTGCGTCGACTCGTTACGGCAAT
>CAZIGZ010000214.1:0-2303 GCA_964538835.1 uncultured Chitinophaga sp.
CCGAGCGGCACCTTGCGGCCTCGCCGCGACCCGCGACCAGACGAGTGTCCATTGGATGGCCGGCGGCCGTGGCAAGGCAGCGTTGGTCCAGGCTTGTTCGCTTGAGGGAAGTGGCATAGGCATTTCGTGGATGCGAGAACGTGGTTCGCCTGACGGCGAAAGTCTCGCTCGGCAAGCGAGACCTACTTAATCGCTCCATTCGTGGACGGCGAGGACTGGACAGCGAGCGTTTTCGAGGACCTGTTCGGTGGTGGATCCTCGCAGGGCGTCAAAGAATCCGTGGCGGCCGGCGGTGGTCATCGCGATCAGGTCACTTCGAAAATCCTCGGCCTCGTTCAGGATCGTCGAGACCACGGAGCCGACTCGATGCGCCCAGTGCCAATGGATGCGGTCGTTTGCAGGCAGGCGAACATTTGGCGCGCCTGAGGGATCACCGATGTGCAGCAGTCGAATCTCCGCGGGAGTTGGTGCCAGGGCCTGAACGAGATCACTGGAAACTTCAGCGGCCGGTACGGGATCCGGGTTGTGGTCGGCCGGCAGCAGAATTCGACTGAAGCGACACGCTCCGGTATCAGCATCCACAAACCCCTCGTTGCCGTAAGGAATGAACAGAGTTGCGCCGTCGGTGCGGTTGTTGATCCGTCCGGCGATCGTTCGGTGCAGCCAGCGGTCGAGCCCGTGTCGCTGATGAGTGGCCAGGACCAGCAAGTCGGCCGGATGTTCTTCCAGGTAGTTCAGAACACCATCGGCCGGATCTTCTTCCGTGACGGACGCCTTGCTGATATGAACACCCAGGCTGGCAACATCGGTTCGCGACGCCTCGGGAGGCAGCAGCTTCCAGCGAATCAGAGTCTCCCGAACGCCGGGATACCGATCCCAGTCCGGCCGTTTCTGTTCACGGTCCACATGCAGAATGGAGAGCGATCCTCTTGTTGCGACAGCCAGTCGAAGAGCATGCAGGAAAGCCACTTCGCTTCCATGCGAAAAATCCGTGGGGTGCAGAATGCGTCCGATCGACAACCCATAACGCTGTGACATTGCAGGCTCCGTAACAACAGCCAATGTGCAAATCACCATGCCGATCACGGATTCGCACAGCCAGTTTCAAAGCAACTGCTGTTCCCTGCTGGCGAGGGTCACGTAGTCACGGTTCTGGGGCGATTCGCTGCGCCAACCCGCACGCTGTGAGACGGTATGGCACACTGAAATTCGACAGTTCGAGTGTGGCTCAGACCCGGTGGGCTTCAAGCTCTTACCGAGGCGACATGGTCCTTTTGAAAGTGGGCGACGCGGAAGTGCCCGTGCGAAGTACACCGAAGTGATGACTCGGCGATTGCGCAGCTCGTACCGGTCCATCTACCGTCGGCCGCTGAGGCTCATGCCGTACCATTTCTTCAGGATGGCTTCGCCAAGCAGCGTGATGATGCCGAACATGGCGGCTCCAAGGAGCGTCGAGACGGCGACGACGGCGTACAGTTCGGGAAGATTGAGTGACGCGAATTTGCGCTGGATCAGGACTCCCAGTCCAGGGATGCTCGAGCCCACGAAGAACTCGCCGACGATGGCTCCAACGATGGCTGTTCCCGACGAAATGCGGATGCCGGAAATCAGATAAGGCAGCGCCGTGGGAACTCGCAGCTTCAACAGGATCTGCCAGCGTGTGGCTCGGTACAGCCGAAACAGGTCCTGCTGTCCAGGATCGATCTGCAGCAAGCCCGTTGTCGTGCTGGTGATGATCGGGAACAGACTGATCAGGCAGGAGATCAGCACGATTCCCGGAAAGCCTCGCCCCAGAAGCACGATGACGATGGGAGCAATCGCAATGATGGGCACGGTCTGCAGCAGCACGGCATACGGATAGAGTGCACGTCGAATCAACGCGGCCTGCGAAAACACAAAGGCCGTCAGTGTCCCTGCCACGATGCTCAAGCCCAGCCCGCAGGAAGCTGCCAGCAGAGTTCTGCCGAGAGCCGCCAGCAGGTCACTGCGAGTCTTCACCATCGCTTCAAGAACCAGCCTGGGACCGGGCATCACGACCGGGCTGATCTGCCCAAAAGTGACAATCAGGTGCCAGGCACCGATGACCAGAAGGAAGACGCTCAGCGGAGCCAGGATCTCGGCCAGAAGGCGACCGATCTTCCGGTTCCTGCCGGAGTCGAGAGAACTCGCGGCGTGTTTGGAGTGATGGTGCAGGCTCATGGCTGGAACAATGCTCCTGTCAGTCTCTGCAGAGACCTCATCGTCTCCTCCGCCGTTCGTCGATCATGGGCGGACAGAGCCGTTCGTTCCAGAATCACATCCTG
>CAZIGZ010000214.1:2403-8349 GCA_964538835.1 uncultured Chitinophaga sp.
GTTCCCAGTTCCAGCGGCAGCCGAAGATTTTCCAGGGCCGTGCGCCATGGCAGAAGATTTGGCTGCTGGAAAACGAAGCCGATTTCCCCGGGAGTCACGGCCGGCGGTCGTTCGATCATGCCGGATGTCGGTTTCAGAAGGTCGGCCAGCAGTCGCAGCAAGGTGGACTTTCCACAGCCGGAAGGACCAACCAGCGTCAGAAACTGCCCGGAAGGAATGGTGAGCGACAAATCCCGGAACACGGGCGATTGCTGGCCAAACTGCACAGAGACGCCGCGCAGGGAGAACGCAGGAGCGTCAGTTGGCGAGGATGAAGCTGCAGACCGGTTCACTGATTTCACCCGTGGTTCTGTCCCCGAAATCTGCGGGATTGCGGTTGATGGGCTCATCGTAGTCCGGAATCGCCAGCAGGCAAACCGCCGGAACATGGCCAGGATTCGTGTGCTCCAAACGAATCCTCTGGCGAGCGGTGCAAAGGCAGAAAGAAACCTTAACCGGAAATTCACGTTGTCTGATATAGGAAAGCTCGATAAAAATTGAGGGTCTGCGTGTCTTTCATGCAGTGGACCGGTGTCAGCGGAAACAAACTTCAGGGACTCGTCGCCCTGTTTGTTCGTGAGGTGCCAGAGTTGCGAAACAATCCTTATCGTCCTGGTGACCTGGTGATTTACACCGTCTCCAAGCAAAGCCCCACGCCCGGCCCCCGCGCGCGAGCCATTCATCCGTCGGAATCCGGTGAAGACTATACGTACGTCGTCGACAAGTTCTGGATGGTGTCAGAAGTGATCGGCGACGACCGCGTTCAGATTGTGACTCGGCGAGGCAAAACCAGAACGGTGTCGGTCGACGATCCGCTCCTCCGCAAAGCGGGCTGGTGGCAGAGATTTCGCTACCGTGATCGCTTTCCGGGACCAGAAACACTGCAAAATCCAGCCGCTGCGGCTCAGGGTTAAGTGTAGCGGAAGGGCGCGAGCCCTCCGGTTTCTGTGTCAACTGCCGACTTGCGCCGTTTCGCTCGCTGGACACTCGTGTTATCGTGGTCACTCCTGACCCTGCCGGGTTGCTCGTTCAGCCGAACGACGACCGGGCCGCTCTCCGATTGGTACTCTCGGGAGTCCAGCACGTGTTCCAGCACAGATACCCTCACCTTCTGTTCGTCGTTATTGCTTGTGCGGCCCTGTCGGTCTGGGGTCCGTACAGCATCGCTGGCCCTGATGACAAGGTGCCGAGCCCGAATGAACGGCCTGTCGCCAGCGAGCCACCGGTCGCCGAATGGACCTTTGATGCAGGTTCGCTGTCCGCACGCGGCGAGGGCGTTGAATATTTACCGCTGGCGATCAAGGGGCAGCCCACGACGGTCGCCGATGGTCCTCAGCCGCCAGAGTTTCCGAATCAGCCTGCTGGCAACGGGGCACTGCTGCTGGATGGTCAGTCGTGGATGGAGTTTGCAGACGCGCGACCGTTTCATTTTGCCTCTGGTGATTCGATCGGGCTGGAAGCCTGGGTTCGTCTGACAGAGCTGAATGATGGTCAACAGGTTTATGTGATCGGAAAAGGTCGAACGTCGCGTCCCGGGATGATGAAAGACAACCAAAGCTGGGCTCTGCGAATTCGATCGATGGGCGGCCAATGCCGGATCAGCTTGCTGTTTCGCTCTGCAGATTCCGCAGCGGTTGTCGGGGCCGATGGAAAAGAAACGTCACCGGCCTCCGTCGGCGAACTTCATCGCTGGAACTCAGACCTTGGTTTCGAAGCCGATGGCCAATGGCATCATGTCGCTGTGACTTATTCGTTTGGAGACAAGTCGGCACCGGTTGGCTGGATTGATGGACAGCCGACGGACGGCTCGTTCGATCTCGGCGGGAAGACGTTTTCCCGAGCCCCGTATTCGGACGAAGACCAGGTCTGGCTGGGATCATCAATGGGTGGCAATCCGGGCAACAGCTTCCGTGGCAGTCTGGACGGAATCGCCGTCTATCGCCGTCGGCTGACGGATTCAGAGATCATTCATCGCAGCCAGTCGACTCGCCCTACAAACACGATTCCGGAACTGGCGGAGAGTGAGCTTCCGTTTGGAGCCGTGGTGCTGGATATCCGGGAGAACGTGCGTCAGGCGGATCCGTGGAACCGTGAGCGGACTCGGCTGACAGCGACCTGGCAGCAGCCCGCGGCCGCGCTGACGACACTGCCTCGGAAGTACATCGAAGGCGGTCTGATCGGCGATCGAACCAATCCCAGCGTTCTTCGCATGCGGCTGAATCTCAGCACGGCCGCCGTGAAGACTCAGTTCCTGATTCGATCACGTTCCACGGCTCGGCTCAGGATTGACGGGAAAGAAGTCGCAAAGCTCATTCAGCCGCCTTACGCCTCGGACGGTCATCAGGAAGTTCCGGTCCCGCCGGAGCCGTTGTTTCCAGGAATGCACCCGGTGCCAGCCGGTGATCAGGAAGCCGTGGCCGAGGTTTCCCTCGAAGCCGGCCCGCATCTGATTGAATTAGAGACGATTGTTGGTGGACGCAACATGCGAGTCGAAGCAGGCGAAACCCTTGTCGCAATGGGCTCGCCGCAGACGGGCTTCGAAATCCTGTCGCCAACCGATGCCTCTTACCGACTGGATGAAAGTTCCTGGCGCGGGTTCGCTGCCGACTATCAGAAGTTTGTGGCTCGACTGGATGCCACGGAACGAAAGAGCAAAGGTCAGGATGCGACAACGTGGTGGAATCAGCGACATGAATCTGCAAAGCAAATGGTGGGAGCAGATGCCGGGCAACTGCAGTCTGCGGATGTGGATCGAATGCTGCTGGAGGCCCTGTCGAAGAAACAGCTGCAGCCGCTTCCGCTGGTGGATGACCTGACGTTCCTTCGACGATTGACATTGAACACCGTTGGAGTGATTCCGTCCCCGGCGGAACAGCGATGGTTCCTGGCCCAGCCCGCGGAAACTCGGCGAGCCGCCGCGGTGGATCGCTTCCTGGCGGATGACCGCTGGGCCGATCACTGGGTTTCTTACTGGCAGGACGTTCTGGCCGAAAACCCAGGGATTCTGAAACCGGAAATGAACAACTCCGGTCCGTTTCGCTGGTGGATTTACGAGTCCTTCCTGGACAATAAGCCGACGGACAGATTCGCCACTGAGCTGATTCAAATGAGAGGCAGCCGACTTGGCGGCGGGCCTGCGGGCTTTGGCATGGCGTCTCAGAACGATGTGCCTCTGGCGGAACGTTCGATCGTTCTGTCCACCGCCTTTGGGGCTCGCAACATGACGTGTGCCCGGTGTCATGATTCGCCGGTGAACGAGACGTCGCAGTCTCAGCTGTTCGCCATGGCCGCGATGATGAACCGTTCCGGCATCACGATCCCTGCGACGAGCAGTGTGCCGAAGGGCCCGAATGGTGAGCGATCAAAGCTGATCACCGTCAGCATTGAACCCGGACAAAGCGTGGCTCCGAATTGGCCATTTGCGAAGTCCGACGAGGCAGCGGAAGAAGCGGTCGAATCATGGAAGACGCTGCTGCAGAATCCCACGGATTCCCGCGAGCAACTGGCTCTGCACCTGACTCACCCGACACAGTCGCCATTTGCTGCCGTGATGATGAATCGCCTCTGGGCCAGATTTTTCGGACAGGGGCTGATCAGTAATGTGGACGACTGGTATGGTCTTCCGTCGAATCATCAGTCACTTCTTGAGACACTGGCTCGTCATCATGTGGCCAGTGGTTATGACCTGAAGGCTTCGGCCAGACTGTTGCTTCTGACGGACGCGTTCCAGCGTCAGACCGCTCCTGCAGATTCGCCCGTTGCGGAGAACTTCGGAGCCGTCACGCTTCGTCGAATGACGGCCGAACAGCTGCTGGATTCGTTGTACGTCGGTGCCGGCAAGTCCTTCGATGCAGAGATGCTGACACTGGATCCGGAAGGTCGCCGTCCCGATGACTCCTTCCTGAACCTCGGCGTTCCTCGTCGCGCGTGGCAGTTCTGTTCGTTGTCGAATGAGCGCGACCGCCCTGCCCTTGCCTTGCCGGTCGCTCAAAGTCTTGTCGACCTCTTGAATGCCTATGGCTGGCGCGATTCGAGGCCTCACAGCACATCGCGGCGCGATGAGCAGGCGACGGTGCTGCAGCCATTGACTCTGGCGAATGGAAACGCGGGCCATCGCCTGGTGCAGATGAGCGACAACGGGGCACCGACGGAATTGGCGATCCGGGCCGCGTCACCGGAGGAGTTTGTCGAGCGTCTGTTCGAACGCCTGCTGACTCGCAAGCCAACAGCAGACGAGCTGTCACTGTTCGCCGCAGAGTTGACTCCTGGTTTTGCCGAACGCGTCGTTCCGGGCGCAATGCCTCGCCCGGTCGAAGCGCGTCGCAACGCGGTCAGCTGGTCCAACCATCTGAACGCCGAAGCGACTCGACAGAAGCAACTCCAGGAAGAGGCGGCTCGCCTCGGTGACCCACCGACCGAACGAATCACAGAGTCGTGGCGACTGGTTGCGGAAGATGTCATCTGGGCCGTCATGAACAGCCCGGAGTTTGCATTCATACCTTAATGCCTGTAGGTCTCGCCTGCCGGGCGAAACTTTCGCCGTCAGGCGAACCGTGTTCTTGCAAGCCCATGATGCCTGAGCCGCTCACTCAATGTCGCACTCGTGAATGATGCTTTGTCTCCTCATCTACCAACAATCCGATGGCGCCTCGTATGGTCGCTGTTCGCGGCGATGCCGGGAAGTGCCGCTCGGCAAGCGGCACCTACCGTAGGTCTCGCCTGCCGGGCGAGATTTTCGCCGTGAGGCGAACCTAATGCGTCAGGGCATAGACGATGATGTTGATGCCCAGAGGGTACGACCATTTTTCGGAGAACAGCTTGAAGTACTCGTGGTTCTCTCCTTCGCGTTCCCAGCCGTCGCAGATATCGTTGTTGTGGCAAAGCAAAGCGACCATTCGGCCTTGCCCGTCAAAGTAGGCCATGAAGTGTGGCGCTTCGTCGCCTTCCGTGTCGCCGTGCCAGTATTCAAACGTATGTCCTTGCTGCCACGCTCGGATCGATGGAACTCGCGGGACACCTTTCAGGTCGTAGATCAGATGAAAGATCGGGTGTTCCGGAGGCAGCTCTTTGGCTTCTGATTCCGGGAACACCTTCTTCATTTCATCGCGGATGTATCGCCATTCCGCCGGCGTCCAGAAATCATCCACCATCAGGAACCCGCCACTCAGAAGATACTCCCGTAACGTTCGGGCTTCCATATCGCTGAGGTTCAAACCCGTCACGCCGATCATAAAGAGAAACGGGTATTCGAAGAGCTTCGGATCATCCAGTCGAACGACAGCCCCGTCCGGGTTGACGTGAAGTGACGTCAGCTGCTGCAGACGGTAGGACAGGTTCAGGTCCGCATCAGGGAAGTCATTATTCCATCGAGCGTCTGGTGTGTTTCCTGAACCGTCGTACTGCAGTCGAGCAAACGTGAACACGTCTCGCTGAAAATTCGGGTCGTTCTGCCACTGGGGATACTGAGTACGGTCGATGACGGGCGTGCCGCTTCGACCATAGCGACCTCCTCGCTGACCACGACCGCCCTGTTGAGGAGCAGCAAGTGGAGGCGAAGCGACCTGGCCGTTGTTCGCAGCGGAATCCGGTGATTCCAGCGCCGGACGTGAACGCTCATCGATAGACGCACTGAACCACGTCAGCCCGGCGACGAACAGAAACGCGGCAGTGGCACGAATGGAAATGCCCATGAACCCATGATCCCGGAAGCCTGCAGGCTGCTGATCAGCAGACGTACACTGTGGCGAGTACCGGAATCCGGTTCAAGGCGGAACGACCAGCCGCCTGCGGAATTCATCCCAACCCGCTGCGTCAGCAAGGGATCATTGTCGCTCCGGCGGCTGAGGCCGGAATGAACAGTGCTCGCCGCAAGCGGCTGGATGAGCTCTCGGTCATGGAATGACCGAG
>CAZIGZ010000215.1:0-7985 GCA_964538835.1 uncultured Chitinophaga sp.
GTCCGGGCACGGTCAGCATCAGCCTCGACTGATCCTGCCAGTCTCGCAGGACATCTTTGGAAAACTGACGGCTGTTGAACTTCGCGGCCAGATCGTTCACATCCGAATTCAGAAACTCGCCAATCGTCCGTACCCCGACTTCCTGAAATCGACTGGCCGTCTTCGGGCCAATCGAAGGGGCATCGACAATGTCCGCGTCCATGGTCAGATAGTACTTGAGCCCTCGTGCCCTCGATGTTTCTGCCGGCACGGTCGCTGAAGCTGAAGACATCGGCAACGTGGCCGGAGACGGCGCAGCGCTGGTCACTGCCGGCGCAGAAACCACAGGCGCCATAGCAACAGGCGGCGCAACGACGGGGCGAGTGATAACAGGCTGAGACACTGTGCTGGATGCAGCGACACTGGGAGCTACAGCTTTGGGGGCCATCACAGGTTTGGGTGGCTCCGGCTTTCGTCCCGGCAGAGAAATCAGGCGACCGGTCAGTCCCGACTCTTTACCCTGCTCTTCGCTCGCACCGGCTGGCAACGCTGCGGTTGGTGGCATCACGTACTTTTGTCCCGCTGGCTTTGGTTTCTGAGCATCCAGGACACTGAGCGGAACCTTCAAAACCTCGGCCGCATGAAACTGTCGAACCAGCTTCTCGCTCTCCGGCAGAGATTCAATCGCTTTGCCCGTCGTCTGCACTTCTTTCCAGATGGCTTCCACTGCCGTCTTGTCGCGTGCATCTGCGAGCTTGTTCACAAGTTTGCGAATCGGCACATTGATGGTGGAGAGAACGTTCTGCAGTGTCAGCGGTACATCAGGAACAATCGACGCGGATTCCACAAACGCCCGATCCAGGATGGCCGCAAATCCTACAGTCGCATGGGCAAGACACTGGGCAACAGCCTGCTGAGCCACGAGGTCCATTCCGGCCTGAGGATTCTTTACGCCGACGCTCAGGTTGTAATGATCAATGAGCAGCTCATAAAACGGATGCGACTTCATTGCGCCGGATTTCACCATGTCGCCAAGCCAGTCGCTGGACGATGGAGCAGACATCGCTGGATACATTCGATTCGTGACGATCATGTTCTTGAGCGAATCGTAACTTTGTGTCACGCTCCACTCACAGGCTCGATGCACCGCGCCTTCGGCTTCCGACTGCCCGGTGTGAAAGGGCATCACCGGGTCGCTGTAATAATGACTGAGAACTCCCGCCGCGTAGGCAGCTTCTTTCCAGTCCTGTGCTCGAAGCAGATCCACCAGAGTTCCATACCAGTTTTGAGCGGCATTGACGGCTCCGCCCCAGAAGTTTTCACTCACATGCAGAACATGATTTCGGAAGTCCTTGAAATCATCGTCGGGCGCTTTGGCTCCGTCGAGATATGCGGTGTGCTGGCTGAGGATCAGTGTTCGCCATCGTTCGGCCTGACCATTCTGCAGATGCGTCAGCGCATCCAGAGCCAGCTTGTGATGCGTGCTCCGAGCGTGAGCGGCAAAGATCACGTTAAGAATCTGAGTCTGAGACATCCGTGTCGAGCATCCGTTCTGCGACAAAGAACCACCGAGCATCCTCCCGGACGATTACGCAGCATAGCGAATCGTCGCCCGCTGAACCTAGAGCACGTTGTGCGACCCGGTTGAGCTCAAATATCCCGCAATTTCCTGACTCGGCAAGCGGCGAAGTAGGTCTCGACTGCCGGGCGGGACTTTCGCCGAAAGGCGAACCTTCGTTCTCGCATCCGCTTGATGCCGAAGTCACCCATCCCATGGTGCAAGCGTCCATGATGCTGTTTTTCCACGGCCACCAGCAATCTAAATGGAGGCTCGTCTGGTCGCTGGTTGCGGCAAGCCGCGAAGTGCCGCGACATCGCGACAAACAGCAACCGGACTTCCCCCATTCACAGTGCGATTCAAAGCAGCGCCGGAGGTTCCGGACCAGGAGTATTCCACGACGTCCCGCCTGCCATCTCGATCCGCATCCGTTGTGAGCATTTTGACGGAGGTTGAAGAACGCGAAAAGATGTGCGAACTGTAACCCAGATCTTCCTGCAGCATTCGAACACATGGTGCGGCATCCAGAGTCACCGCCGTGGAGGCATCGGGACGCAGGCTGCGAGTCACCATAGTCAGTGCGGATCCGAGTCCGACAGGAAGAATTCCAGACACAACCACGCTTGCGAACAGTTCCGCCATTGTGAAGCCGCGCCGGCTCGATAGCTGCGTCGTGGCCTGCTCCGCAACCGAGCTGTTCATCGCGACACCTGCTCCACGACAATGGTCCCGGTTGACGCATCGACGATTACTCGACTCTCCGCACGTCCGCACGAGATTCCGATGCGCAGCGTGGTGCCCCAGACTCCTGCCCCATTCACGGTCAGCGATGCGGTCTTCGTGGCCTCCTGAGTGTTTCCGGTGAGCAGTGAGGACTGCTGAAAGTTCCAGGGACTGCCGGATAACGTCACAGATCGAGCAATCTCCTTCCGGCCTTCGCACAGAAGGGATACCTGCTACTGATGGTTCACCTGGGTGAAGTCGATCGTCACCGTCGAGCTGCGGGTCATGGCAAGTTGTTGAGCCCCCTTGAGTTCGGCCTGAAGCAGCGAAGTCGCCGCATCGACAGAACGAGTGTCCAGTGACGCGGAAATCCTCGGAGCCGAAAGGGCGGTGAGGATACCGATGATCAGCACCACCATGACCAGCTCAATCAGGGTCAACCCGCAGCGATTCCGACTCGCTCGCAGCCGTGGAAGTCCCGACAAATGCCGCCGGCGTGCGGTTGATGAAGATGTGGGGGAACTGAGAAACATGTGAAAAACTATGTCGCGTTCTCGCCTCAGGACGCCACATGCCTATGATTCGCCCAATTCACTTCCGGCTTCCCGGTCGTCATTTTCCGTTCGAACCGCACAACTGCTACGGCCCTCATGTCCGGAAGCTCAAAGAATCTGTATTCGCCGCCCACTGACGACTCGTCACCCTCGCAACTGATGGCTTCGAGCGACGATGTTGCGGCCTCCGTTGCAGCAACATCCGAAGCAACGATTGCGTTCCGATCCTTGCTCCTGGGACTGTTTGCCGCGGCAACATACTCCGTGGCCAACATGGCTTTGCGAGGACTCGCGAAATCAGATGGCGGCCCAGGCTGGGACATGTGGGTTGCAGGAACGAAAGCACTTCCGACATTCCTGATTGCAGTGACGCTGTTGTCGATTCGACGGATGAAGGGACTTAGGTCATTCGCCGCCTGGGAATTTGTCTGGCCCATCGCTGTCGCAGCATTGTTCAATCAGCTTGGCGGGAACTTTGCGTTTCAGATGTCGCTTCGAGCCATCGGATTGGCGATCTCCGTTCCCATCTGCTTCGCTTCGATCATCTGCAGTGGCGCGATCGTTGGACGCACGGTGCTGGGTGATCAGGTCAGCATTCGCACCGGAATCGCGATGGCGCTGATGGTTGCGTCGATCGTGTTTCTGTCAACGGCGGCTCAATCCCGATCGGCCCCGGCCCCTGTGAACAACGCGCAATCGGAAGATACTGACGCAACGGATGAGAAGATCCTTGAGAAGACGATGGCTCAACCCAAAGGCCAGGGACTCAGCGTTGCCGCCGGTGTGGGCCTGTCGATCCTGTCCGGACTCTGCTATGGAGTGACGGGCGTGTTTATTCGGAAAGCCGTTCGTTCTCAGATGCCGGTTGCAGCGACGCTCTTCCTGTTCAGCGCGGCGGGGTTTCTGGTTCTGTGTCCGATCAGTCTGACTATGTTGCCTCTGGACGAGATTGCTCGCACCACGCCTTCGGAATGGCTGACGATCGTCACTGCAGGAACCTTCAACGCCCTGGGTTTCTTCGCGATTACTCACGCCATGCGGCATCTGACCATCAGCCGAGCCAACGTGATCAACGCCTCGCAGAACGCCATGTGCGCCATCGGGGCTGTGCTGGTGTTCAATGAGACCTTGTCGAGCATGGGGATCCTGGGCATCGGACTCACGATCACCGGCCTGCTCGTGCTGGATCGGAAGTAGATCCTCTCTGCCGGAGAGGATTTTCGCCGCCAGGCGAACCCTCGTTCTCGCATCCACAAAATGCTTAAGCCATTCACTCCATGGCGCAAGCGCCCATGATGCTGTGTTCCACGGCCACCAGCAATCTAATGGAGACCCGGCTGGTCGCGGGTCGCGGCGAAGCCGCGATGTGCCGCTCGGCAAGCGGCAGAGTAGGTCACGCCTGCCGGGCGGGACTTTCGCCGTCAGGCGAACCTTCTTTCTCGCATCCACAAAATGCCTAGGCCACTCGTTCCATGGCGCAAGCGTCCATGATGCTGTTTTCCACGGCCGCCAGCAATCTAATGGAGGCTCGTCCGGTCGCTGGTCGCGGCAAGCCGCGAAGTGCCGCTCGGCAAGCGGCACCTACAGTCGATACTCACGCTCAATCACATAGCGAGGTTTCTGCAGCGGGTTGCGGGAGACGGAGTACAACACGAAGCGATTGACCCTCTGAGGAACTTCGAAGCTCACATTTTCCTGCTCAAAGTTCTCCACAGCGCTGACTGTCGCCTGAGTTGCGGATTTGACACGTGCGATAGTCAGGTGAGGATGATAAGGACGCTGCTCGAGGGTGACTCCAGCGGACCTGAGTACCCGTCCGACGGCCACGTGCAGCGCCATCAAGGCATCACACGGCTGAACACCGACCCAAAGCACCTGAGGAAGCGACGAATGACCAGACTTGCCGTCTGCGTTGATCGTCTTCGTTTTCGATGGCGGAAAATGCCCGATGCCTGACAGGATCATCGTGAACACGGCTGAACGAATCGATGACAGATCCTGGCCGATGCGTTCAAACGTGGCATCGTCTGTTTCTCCCAGAAAGTGCAGCGTCACATGAAAGTCATCCGCCGGCGTTCTTCGGATGGCGACATCACTGGGAATCTGCAGCTGCCCTGCCCTTTGTCGCAGCTCATCACAGACAGGAATGCCAATAAACAGTCGAGGCACAATGAAACTCCCTGATTCCGCGTTCGATGTCGCGACTCGATGATTGACATCTCCATCGTCCGACTTCGTACACTACGGCCGCACGTACTGCACCATTCAACACGCGGATCCACAGCGAACCCATAGAACGTACGATATGACGGAAGATCCAACCATCAAGTCGCTGCGAGAAGCTCTGCGAGTTTCTCCGGACAACATACCTCTGCGACGTCACCTGGCAGAATCTCTGATGAAGCTGGGACAGGCCGCTGAAGCGGAGACGGAATGGCAACTGCTGCTTCGCCAGCAGCCTGGCAATGCAGAACTGATGCTGGGCATGGCACAGTGCTATTTTCAGGCGGGCAAGTATTCTGCATCCATCGTGATCGTGGAAGATCTCGTCGGACGGCGTGAGACATCAGCGGCCGCCTACCTTTTGCATGCTCGCCTGCTGCTTCAGCGAGGTGATGTTCAGTTCGCGGTCACCGAATATAAAGCGGCGATCAACGAAGATCCTTCTGTCGCCGACGAAGATCTGGCTCGCCGCCTTGGAGTCGATTCCAAACCAACGGCCGATGTCGTTGATGGAAAAATGCGAACCGCGTGGGATCAGACTTCAGATACGGGTGAGAGTTCTTCGGCTGCCAGTGAGAAGATCGAACGTCCGAAAATCACGTTTGCCGACGTCGGCGGCATGGCAACCGTGAAAGAAGATATCCGAATGAAGATCATCTACCCGCTGCAGCACGCGGAGATGTTCAAGGCTTACGGAAAATCGATCGGCGGCGGCATTCTGATGTACGGGCCTCCGGGCTGCGGCAAAACCCATATGGCTCGCGCGACCGCGGGAGAAATCGGCGCGGGATTTATGAGCATCGGCATTCACGATGTGCTCGACATGTGGATCGGCAGCAGTGAGAAGCAGCTGCATCAAGTCTTTGAGACAGCTCGACGCAATCGCCCCAGTGTTCTGTTCTTTGACGAAGTCGATGCCCTCGGAGCATCTCGAACAGACATGCGTCACAGCGCGGGGCGCCATTTGATCAATCAGTTTCTGGCGGAACTGGATGGCACCGAAACATCGAATGACGGAGTGCTGATTCTGGCCGCCACGAATGCGCCGTGGAGCCTGGATTCGGCATTCCGACGGCCTGGACGATTTGATCGCATCGTCTTTGTACCGCCGCCGGATCGCGAAGGCCGAGCGGAGATTCTGCGACTGCTGTTGAAGGGCAAACCGGTCGGCAATATCGATCACGATTCGATCGCGGCGAAGACCGACCAGTTTTCCGGCGCGGATATGAAGGCGGTGGTGGATTCGTGTGTGGAAGCCAAACTTCAGCACGCGATGAAAACCGGAAAGCTCGAACCGATCGAAACGAAAGACCTGCAGGCTGCAGCAAAGTCCGTGCGTCCGTCGACTCAGGACTGGTTTGCTTCCGCCAGAAACTACGCCTTGTATTCGAATCAGAGCGGGCTGTACGACGACATTTTGAAATACCTGAAGATCACCAAATGAATGTCCATCTGCAGCGTGCTCACCTGTTGCTCGAACAGGAACGATACGAACTGGCGGAGAACGAGCTTCGAATGGCGCTGGCCGAGGAATCGGGCAACGCGTTCGCTCATACTCTGCTGGCCTGCTGCCTGAGGAATCAGGAACGATTCGATGACGCGACGGCGGAAGCTCAGCTGGCCATCGCTTCGGATCCTCTGAGTGCTCACGGGCATCACGAACTCGCACTGATTATGCGAGATCGCAATCGTCTCCCGGAAGCCCGCTCCGCCGTGCAGGAAGCGCTCCGGCTTGAGCCGTGGGAAGCGTCTCATTTTGCCGTGCAGGCAGCAATTGAAGCGAAAGCGAACGACTGGAAGGCCTGCCTCGAAGCCGCCGAACGCGGACTTGAGCAGGATCCGGACAGCGTGATGTGCGGCAACCTTCGTTCCATGGCACTGATGACGCTGGGACGGCGAGGAGAGGCGTCCGAAGCCGCAACGTCAGCTCTTCAGCGCACGCCCAACAATCCGGTAGCTCATGCCAACGAAGGCTGGCGCCAGCTTCATCTGAGACAGCCTGAAAAGGCGATGCAGCATTTTCAGGAAGCGCTGAGACTGGACCCCACCAGCCAGTATGCACAGAACGGCATTATTGAAGCGATGAAGACACGAAACATCGTGTATCGCTGGCTATTCGCTTTTCTGCTCTGGACCAGCGGCTTTCCGCCTCGAATCCAGTTGATGCTGGCTCTGGGACTGCTGTTCGGCCAGCGAGCCATGGTGGCGTTGTTTCAGATGATCCCTGCATTAAGTCCCTTTGCACCGGTCATTGGGATTGCCTATGTGCTGTTTGTGTGGGCAACGTGGTCGGGATCCGCGCTTTTTGATTTGGTTCTTCTGACAAGTTCATTTGGTCGGCTGGCATTGCCACCCGACCGAAAGTTCAAGGCGAAACTGATCGGCGGATGTGTGGCGTTGGCAGGCGTTTGTCTGTGCTCCTATGCCATGCAGTCCGGATCCGACGTCTTCATGTTACGATACATCCTGGCCATGCTGTTACTCGGCATGACATTTCCGCTGATCACTCTGTTCCAACAGAAGCAAGGAACCAGGAAGCTTGTGGCGCTCGTCTGGAGTTTGGCACTGTTTGCCATGATCGTGACCGTGAATGTTCGGGAGTTTCTGCAGCCCTACAGGATCCGATCCATCATTGCTGACGGCCTCACCGATGAGCAGCGTGCTGTCGTGGAAAAAGCAGAACCCGATCGATCCCGCTGGGTCGACCTGGATCTTCCCAAGCTGTTCGGAGGAGACGCGAAGATCAAGAAGCTGGAAGAAGAGCTGTCAGACCAGATCGTCCAGTTGATCTCCAGCAACCAGTCACTCGGCCTTTACTGCGTCTACGGAATTGTCCTTTCCACGTGGGGTGGCTCGATCCTGGCACTGATCCCGCAAAAGCGGTAGGTGCCGATTGCCGAGCGGCACTTTGCGGCATCGCCGCAACCAGCGACCAGACGAGGTGCCAC
>CAZIGZ010000216.1:0-7950 GCA_964538835.1 uncultured Chitinophaga sp.
GTTTCCAGTCGCCGAGTACTCGCCGAACGTCAGGAATGACAGAGGGCAGGACGGTCCCTGGCAGGCCGCGACCAATGCAGCGAAGGTTGGGTACGCGAGACTATCGAGTTTGCCCGTCGCCATGTATCTGGAGCACGGCGAGTGGTTGTTGACGGAATAATCGAGTCCGTTCAGAACCAGCAGCTCCTTGCCAAACTCTTTGTAGAAGTCTTCGTTGCTGAGTCCGTCTGTCTTGTGTTTGGCCGTTGGAGCGAACCGATGACTTCCTTCCGACAGAATTTCGCCCGCTTCGAACAGGCGGTTGATACCGCCAATTCCCTTGGGGTCCATCAGATAGGTCGTGTCCCAGCCGCCTGATGCATTAAAGACGATGTAATAGGGGCCGTCATACGGCGGAAGCTCACTTCCTTCGTCGGCCTGCAGTTCTCTTCCTGAAGTCGCCCATGACGACGCAGTCAGACCGAGACCGGCCAGAGCACAGGACTTTAGAAAATCACGTCGAGCACCAGGGTAGCGATTCATCGAGGCACCTTATTCATACAGGAACTCCGGCTGTCTCAGCAGATAGGTCACGACGGCCCGCCACGCGCGAACGGTGTAGTTGGGATCAGGCACAGGGCCTTCGAGTCCCTGGCGGCAGTGCCAGTTTTCCTGAGGATCAATGCGTCCCTGTTCACCGGCAGCTTTGACGACGGACGCAAACAACTGGTAGGTTCGCTCGACTTCCGAAGACTCCCTCGTGTCTTCGCGTCCGAGAATGTGTCGATGAAGATGCACGATCGTGTCACGAATCTTCTGATCGTGGTCATTGGATTTCCCCGGCAGCACGTCCGGTTCAATCTTCGGAAACAAAAGGCGTCGATCCGGGCTTCGGCTGAAATCCAGTGACACGTTGCGACAGGCGACATCATTTGACATCGTTCGTTGAATGGCCCCCATGGCTCCGCTGGGATCTGCGGCCCGCTCTGTGACCTCTTTTGAATCAATGCCGCCGTAGAGCATTGCCGTTTGTTCCGTCAGTCGTCCCCATCTGGTTCCGAAGACTGCGAAGATCTTTCGTTCGAGCTGTTCCGGCGACAACATCCGCACAACTCCGACGTCATCCAGTTCAGCCAGTCGTTCGTCTGAGACATCTGGAGCGGAAACCACGCTTGACCGATAAAGGTCGGAAAGCACCCAGCCCTTGATGAGTACTCGGAAGTTGAAACCGCTGGATGTGAACTGTTCGGCAATCGTCTCCAGAGTGCACTGCTGAGCCTGCCATGCTCGATACTTTGCACTGAAGAGAGGATCATCAGCGTCCTTCGGCATGGAAACGGGGCGTCTTCCTGTCAGAAGAAACCACGCATGACCAGCCATCGTTCTGGCGAATCGAGGATCCTGGACTGTCTTTTCACCCAGCCACTGGAGGGCTCGCCATCGTTCTTCAGCAGGCAGATCCACACCTTCAAAGCCTGCCTGAAACATGTCTGTGAACCAGCCTTCCTTGCGTCGACCATAGATACTGAAGTTGGTGTCGAACCGCCAATAATCCTGAAAGAGGCTGGCCACCGGATCGAGTGTTCTGTGGCAGACGACGCACTCCGACGCCTGCATCGTCGGGATCTCGAACTTTGCTGTGACGGCGGCCGCATCGGATCCGCGCGCTGCCAGCTCCAGAACATCGACGCCCAGAAAATGCAGATAGTACATTCGGGCTCGCAGGCGATTGCGATTCGTTTCCGTTGTTGGGTACCGACTGAGGTACTGAAATGTGCTGAGGACACCGGCGTGCGGATAGAACCCCGTTGACGATTCCTGGTCTTCCGACTTGTTCCGACCGATCAGTGCTTTGAGTTTGACGGGAACATACTCGAACGGATCTTCCACGTTCCGGAACTGGTCCTTCAACTCTTCGAAGACTCCGTATCCTCGAGCAGAATACGGGGAGACCATAATGTAATCGGCCGTAATGATTTCTGTGAACGGTCGATCGGTGCGAACGATGTGCTCGATGAGTCTCATCGGTTCATCGAGCAGAGCGGCCCGGTAATCATTGGCCAGTTTGTAACCTGCTTTTTCACGTTCCTTTTCGTCAGTGATATGACTGAGGTCGTGGTGCTGATACCAGCCCCGAGTTTTCTCGAAGTGTTCATACGACAAAACAGTCTGGTCCGGATTGCCATCGATTCCCTGAGTCAGAAAGATGTCGTTGAAGCCTTCTCTCAAACGTTCGTAAAAGGCTTCTTCGCGCAGGACCTGATCGAGGATCGAAGAAACGGCATCAAGGCCGCCGGTAGAGACTTTCTCCAGTTCGTCTTTGGTGGGCAGTCGCCCCGCGAGTGACAAGGTGGCTCGCCGAAGAAGCTGACTGTCGCTGCACATGGCGACGCCCTCGAAGAACGGGCGCTCTGGTTCGGCAGACTGAGGATCCGAAGAAGGCGAAGAAGGTGGCGGCGACGTCAGCCGCTTTGCAAACTCCTCAAGCATTCCAGCGCTGCTGGAATCCGGAGCGATCACCTGCTTGCCTCCGTGATCGAGTCCACCGGTGGCCTTCACGACCAGCAAGGAGCGGCCTTCGTGGGACATTCGAGCCATGGTGGCGAAGGCTTCGCGGTTGTAACTCAGGACATGATCGAGTTCCTCGCGAGGACTTGTCGTGGGGTCACGCAGGATGAAGCGAGTTTCGGCAGCTTCTGCACCGGCCTTATGGCACTTCAGACATTCATTTTGGCCGACAGTGGCCCAGATCTTCTGAGTAAACCAGGCATCTTCGGCCGCGTTACGCTGCTTCGACAGGGGGCACGGCGCGGCCTGGACGGCATGAGCCCTGGGGGCCGACACCACGGTCAAACTGAACGCCACAAGAATCGGGGCGAGCCTGAGGCGTGAGAGCAATGAAGGTTGCATCATTGGACGATACGATCGCATTGCACGGGAGGCGGGAAGCTGGAATTCCGGGGGCTCCGTATCTTATCGTCGCCGCCGATCCGCGAAAACGCTCCAGTGAATCCTGCGTCTCCAGTTGGCGGATTTCATCTGCCGATTGCTTTGAAGTATCACCCGGCGATATGTTGCCACCCTGCCCTGACGTCCGCACTTGTCCATTCGGTTCGCTGAGCCGGAGTTTCTTCTTATGAGCCACACGCCTTCGTCATCGCCTGACAGTCCTCCGGCAACAGGTCGCCATTTCCACAGCCGGCCTCAGCGATCAAAATCGTCAGGAATGCGTCGAGCACTATCACGTCGCGCGGTACTTCGATCATCCGGAGTGTGTCTTGCGCTTCCGTTTTTGGACGCGATGTCTCAAACGGGCCGAGCAGCCGATGGCGATGAGACCAGGTCGCCTCGTCGCATGGTTTGTATTCAGACGAACATGGGCATTCTGCCGCAATACTTTTTTCCGGAAGGTACCGGCAGCGAATACAAGGCCAGCCCGTATCTCGAACGACTGGCCAAGCATCGATCGCAGTTCACTGTGTTCTCCGGAGTCAGTTTGCCCGGCGTGACTGGCGGTCATGCGGCGGAAAAGTGCTTTCTGACAGGAACACCTCATCCCGAACGCGGTGGATTTCGCAATGGCGTTTCGCTGGATCAACTCGCCGCAGAGCAGCTGGGCAGCGAGACTCGCTTTCCATCGCTCGTTCTGGCCATCACCAACGAAAATGCCACGCTCAGCTATACACGGAACGGCGCTTCCATACCCTCGGAGAAGAGTCCTCGTAAGCTATTCGAGAAGTTGTTTATTCAGGGACGGCCCGAGGATGTCGAGGCCAATCTGGAATCTTTGCGTCAGGGGCGCAGCACGCTGGACTTTGTGGCCGACCAGTCAAAACGACTTCGCTCCCAGTTGTCATCGGCGGATCAGCAGAAGCTGGAGCAGTATCAGACTGCCGTCAGAGATCTCGAGCAGCGTCTGCATGCCGCACAGGAATGGGAGCGTCGCCCCAAACCGAAAGTCGATGCTCAGGCTCCTGAAGAGAACAATGATCCTCGACAGTTTGTCGAACGATCAAAGATGATCTTCGATGTGATGAAGCTCGCACTGGAGACCGATTCGACTCGCATCATTTCGCTGTTCATCGACACCACTGTGATTCACAATATTACGCATCACGGCAATCGGACCGAGGCACTGACGGAACTTCGCGGCCATGAAGAGCGACAGTTCCAGGCTCTGGCTGACTTCCTGACGGCACTAGATGGCTGCAAAGAGCAGGAACAGACTTTGCTGGATCGCACGATGGTGCTCTACGGGACGTGCATGGGAAGTGCAAACTCCCATTCAAATGTCAATCTGCCCGTGCTGCTGGCCGGCGGTGGATTCCGACATGGACAACATCTGGCGTTCGACACGGAAAACAATTACCCGCTGTCCAATCTGTATGTATCGATGCTGCAAAGGCTTGGTCTGGAAATGGATTCCTTCTCCAGCGGTCGCGGAACCATGCGTGGGCTCGAGTTTGCGTAACGGAGGCGGGAATGACGCCGCACTGCGACACATACGGGAAACAAGTTGATGCGAAAGACGCTGGGAGCTGACGAGGTTCAGTATATGCCAAGAGCTGCTGGGACGATTCTTTTCGTGGCAACCTGCCTGTGCTCATGGATGCTGCCTGGGAATGGTCCAGTGGCTGTCGGCCAGGAACAGTCTCATCACGTCAGCGCGTCTGTTGAAGCGTTTCTGACGCAGTATTGTGTCGAATGTCATTCCGGGAACGAAGCTCCCGTCGGACTCGATCTGAAGACGCTCTCACGTGACCTGACTCAGCCGGATGATCTGAGACGGTGGACTCGGATTCACGATCAGCTTGCCCGCGGAATGATGCCGCCCGCGGATTCGAAGCAGCCTGCTCCGGAGTCAAAGGCCACCATACTGGCGTCGCTGGAAACGACACTGATCAGCGCGGAGTCACTGCTGGATTCTCAGACTCCGCGACTTCGCCGGCTGACACGAAGAGAATACGAAAACATCATCCGGGACGTGTTTGACATGCCAGGAATTGCACTGGCCGACAGCCTGCCCGCGGATGGCAAAGCCTATGGCTTCGACAAAGTGGCTGGCGCACTGGATCTCTCGCATGTCAACATGGCAAAGTACCTGGAAACGGCCGACCACATTCTGGACTACGCCATTTGTACTCGACCGGAACCCCCAGCCATCACCACTCGCAGAATCTCGCTGGTGAACCCCGGAGGCTTTGTCGCACACATTGTGATGAATGGTGATGGCGTGCTGCTGAAGAACGGACTTCCGGATCCCGACTTTCCTCCGGCCGGTGAGCAGAATCATCTGGACGAAGGAGCCCACGAGCGCTGGGGATCGTTCGAAAACGGTGCGAGTGTCGGGTTGTTTCGCCATGAAGACGAGAGTGTCAATCCGTACTTCATCGAGCATGTGACGATCTATCCGGCGAGGTATCGAGTTCGCACGTCGTTGTGGAGTTTTCAATGGGACAAGGGCACCGTGCTTCCAGGGCGTGGCACGGAAGCCGCAAGACTCTCGGTTGTGCAGCTGACTGGCGACGGACGAGGCGGACAGCATCCCAGCTATGTGCTTGGCTACTTCAATGCGCCTGTGGGAAAGCCGCAGGAACACGAGCTCACTGTTTGGCTGAACCACAATGAGCTGATCGGTTTCAATACGGCGTCACTGGCTCCGGCCGCCAACTATTACAAACCAAAGCGAGCGATGGAGTTCACCGGCCCCGGCATCGTCGTGGACTGGCTGGAGATTGAAGGACCGTTGCATGACAGCTGGCCGCCGGAAAGTCATCGTGTGCTGTTTGGCGATCTCCCGCTGGAGGAATTCCGCCCGGAGGAGAATCCAGGCGTCCGTGCTCCCGTGAGACAGCGGCCTCGGCAACTGGGAGCGGGAAAGAACCGTCCCGATCCTGAACCGGGACTCTGGACCGTTCGCAGTGTGAATCCACTGCAGGACGCGAAGACACTGCTTGCGAGATCGCTGCCGAGGCTCTTTCGCCGCCCGGTGAGTGATGCTGTCCTTGCTGACTACGTGAACATTGTCGAGGCTCGGCTGAAGGACGGCGATTGCTTCGAACTCGCCATGCGCGCCGCATACCGCAACGCGCTGGTTTCGCCCGACTTTCTGTTTCAGATTGAGGCAAGCGATGGAGCGGGGAAGGCACTGGATGCGTATGGACTGGCTGGCAGGCTTTCGTCGCTGCTGTGGAACTCCGGCCCGGATGAGCATCTCACGGCGCTGGCCGTTTCCGGTGAACTACAGCGATCAGAAGTGCTGCATCGCGAAGTGGAGCGATTGCTGCAGCATGAGCGATCGCAACGCTTCGTGAATGACTTTCTGGGACAATGGCTGCGTCTGTACGACATAGCGTCCAACGATCCCGATCGCAAACTCTATCCGGAGTTCAGTCCCTATCTTCAGGACGCCATGATCGCGGAGACTCGCAGCTTCTTTCAGGCAGCTCTGGAGAACGATGCAAAGGCGACCGAATTCGTTCGATCTCGTTACGTCATGATCAACGAGAAGCTGGCTTCGCATTACGGCATTCCGGGAGTGATCGGAACGCAGATCCGGCGTGTGGAACTTCCCGAGGGATGCCCACGCGGCGGCTTGCTGACTCAGGCAGCGATCCTGAAAGTCACGGCCAACGGAACTACGACCAGTCCGGTTCCTCGAGGAGCCTTTGTCATGGACCGGCTGCTGGGAGAAGCCCCCGAGCCACCGCCATCGAACGTTCCGGCGATCGAGCCTGATGTTCGCGGAGCAACGACGATTCGCGATCAGCTGGAGAAGCATCGCAACAACGCCGCCTGTGCTTCGTGCCATCGCCGCATCGATCCTCCCGGCTTCGCGCTGGAAGCGTTTGATGTCATTGGCGGCTATCGAACACGGTATCGATCCATCGGTGAAGGTGATCCCGCAGAACGAGGCAACATCGATCCTTTCATTGGACTCAGCTTTCGGCTCGGGCGTCCGGTGGATGCGAGCGGATCCATGCCCGATGGACGCGAGTTTCAGGACATTCACGGGTTTCAGGCGATCGTGGCGGAAGATGAAAGGAGACTGCTTCAGAACCTCGCAAAGCAGTTTTTGCTCTATGGAACGGGTCGACAGCCGGGCTTTCGCGACAGGAAACTGATGGACCGCATTGTTGAGAAGACTCGCAGGCAAGGCGGCGGAATTCGAACGCTGCTGCACGAAGTGATTGGCAGCCGGTTGTTTCTCGGGGTGGATGTCGGCGAAACATCGAGCGAGGAACCTGAGGGATCGAATTCGGTTCGATACTTTGTCCCGGAAAGCCGTACGGTCGTCCCCGGTGCCGCAGATTCAGAACGACTGCTGATGAACCCGATCATCCCTGCGATTGAAGCGCCTGTGCGACGAACTTCACCGTCGTTGGAACCGGAAGCAAACGAAACGGCGGCAGCGGAGATCGTGAACTCCAGAACCATCCACGTTCGAATTCAGGGACTGTTTATTTCCGAGCAGGTCGACGCCTTGCGCTCGCGAATGCAGCAGGTGGATCAGGCGATGCTGGAATCGATCGACTACGAAACTGCCGAAGCGGCGATTCGCATTTCCGTGGACGGCGACATGTTTCGCAACGCCACGGACGAACAGGTGATTCAGCGTCTGAACGAACGCATGCAGCATGTCTCACGAGGACTCTTTTCCATCAAGGCTTTGGGGGCTCTTGAGCCATCAGCCATGCAGAAGATCGACTTCCAGATTGTCGGCCTGGACTGCAAAGCCTGTTCGCTCGCGGTTCACGACATTCTGGTCCGTCAGGAAGGCGTCGTGCATGCCAAAGCCAGCTTCCGTGGTGGGTTGGCATCGGCGTGGATTGATCCCTCGATGACTGACCGAGTGAAACTGATTCAGGCCCTCAAGAATTCGCAGGTTTTCGTCGCCGACTGAGGAAAACCCAAGCAGGTCCCGCCTGCCGGGCGGGACTTTCGCCGCCAGGCGAACCTCGGTTCTGGGGT
>CAZIGZ010000217.1:0-7627 GCA_964538835.1 uncultured Chitinophaga sp.
AAACGCTGCAGCGCGAAGTGTTTTCGCTTGGGCCGAGTGGCTTTGGCATCATGTGCGTGCGATAACATGGTTCGCCTGGCGGCGAAAGTCCTGCTCGGCAAGCAGGACCTACGTAGGTGCCGCTTGCCGAGCGGCACTTCGCGGCATCGCCGCAACCAGCGACCAGACGAGGTGCCACAGGATCGCAGGTCGACGGGGAAACGCATCCTCGCCCTGCTTGTACCATGGGCGCGAATGGCTTTGGCATCAGGTGCGTGCGAGAACCTAGGTTCGCCTGGCGGCGAAAGTCTCGCCCGGCAGGCGAGACCTACGGTAGCTTGTAGACAATTTCTAAATCCTCCAGACTCCTTGTGCAGTCGCGAATGGCGGTCGGATGATCCCGGCCTGGTCAGTCTTCAGCAGGCACACGGGAGAATCGGATGGCGGGTTTTGTCCGTCAGGAGCAGACATTTCAGCAGGCGATGGAGGCCTTGAATCCGGCGGCGGACGACTTTGTTCCTCAGGTCGTCAGCCTGATTCTTCAGACAGCTCGAAGTGCCCGAGCCAGTGACATTCATTTGATCCCTCAGCCATCCGTGCTGCTGATGCAATGGCGCATTGATGGTGTTCTGCAGACCGTATCGGCCTTTGATCGTGAACTCGCAAATCGCATCGTCGCGAGGTTGAAGGTGATTTCCGGTCTGCTGACGTACCGCACCGATCTTCCTCAGGAAGGACGTGTGGCTCGGGAGTACAGTGAAGACGAAGTGCGAGTCACCACGTTCCCGTCGATGTATGGTGAGAAAGCGGCGATCCGGCTTTTTGCGGCCAGTGATCAGCTTCAGCGAATTCCTCAGCTGGGGCTGCAGACCGACGTTGAAGATCGACTGAGACGCGAGCTTCATGCCACGGCTGGCGTGATTCTGCTGACAGGTCCGTCGGGGAGTGGCAAGACGACGACGGCGTATGCCTGTCTGCGAGACATTCTGGAGACCAGCGCGGGGACTCGATGTCTGATGACGCTGGAAGATCCGATTGAAGTGGCGATCGACGGAGTCACACAGTCACAGGTTCGGCCGACGGCGGGATTCGACCTGACGACTGGCGTTCGATCGCTGATGAGGCAGGATCCGGACGTCATTCTGGTCGGAGAAATCCGGGACCCGGCGACGGCGGAAGCGACATTCCAGGCAGCCCTCACGGGGCATCTGGTCATCACGACATTTCATGCGGGCAGTGCCGTTGAAGCGGTCGCCAGACTTCAGGAAATGCAGCTGGAGCCGTACCTGATCCGCAGTGCTCTGAAACTGGTGGTCTGCCAGCGGCTGCTTCGGCGGCGATGTCCGGCCTGTCAGTCGGCGAAAGGCACGGGCGTTTCGCTTTCGGGAGGAATTGAGAAAACGACGAATTTGCCAGACAAGAACGGCCCGGGCGGGACTCCTTTCGCACCGTGCTCGACCTGCGGATCTTCGGGATACTTTGGGCGTCTGGTGCTTGCGGAATTGCTGGATCCTGACGTCCCGGAGATCGCTCGAGCACTTCTGAAACAAACAGACTCCAGAGACCTGGCAACGCTGGCGGAATCATCGGGAATGAAGACACTCCGTCATGTGGCTGCGGAAGCTGTTGCGGGTGGCCTGACAACGCCGGAAGAAGTGCTGCGAGTCCTTGGCAGCGGCATTTGTGTCCAGTCCATGTGAGCCATGAAAGGCTGACCTTGTGCGAGAGATTCGTCCAACTTTAGATCCTGAATCGGGCACCTGCTGGCAACAGCAGCCAGTGTCCGGCGCGCGGGTTCTGCAGTTCCTGTTTTGGAGGTTTCCAACGCGATGACACTGCGTCTCGGAGATCTGCAGGAACTGGCGGACGAGATCCGTCATCTTGTCGAAGCGGGGTTGCCGCTGGAACAGACTCTTGCGGCCGCTGGTTCTGGGCGCGGCGAGCGACTGAAAGAAGTTGCCGGCCTCGTTGAGAATCGACTGAAGCAGGGAGAATCGCTGCAGGACATTCTGCAGGACCCTGCTTTGCGGCTGCCACGCATTCTGACGGCCGCGGTTGGAGCAGGCGTACAGACGGGCAATCTGGAACTCACCATTGAACTGATGGGAGACTATGCGGCAGATGTCGTAAGTCTTCGGTCTCGTCTGGTGCAGTCTGCTGCGTATCCGCTTCTGATTGTGGGAGTGGCATGCGGGATGATGATTTTGGTCATTCAGCACTTTCTGGAAGCCTATCGCGATTCGGCTTTGCAGATGCGACTGCCCATCGATCCAATTCTGGCAACACTGCTGGAATGGAATTATCAGGCTCCGTGGTGGGTGCTGCTGATTCCCTTTTCGCTGGTTCTTGTCATCTTCTTCTGGTTCATCTCGGGGCGTGCGAGCGCACTGTCGTTTCGTGGCCCGGAGCGTCTGCTGCTGTTGATTCCCGGCGTCGCGGCGCTGGTGCGGGATCTGCAGAACTACACGCTGACTCGCATGCTGAGTCTGCTGACGGGACGCGGGATGACGTTCCCGGAAGCACTTGTGCTGTCGGGAAGTGTGTCGGGCAACAGGTCTCTGGAAAACAGCTGCCGAGAAATCGCCGCGCTGATTCAGAAAGGCACACTGCCGGACAGTAATGACGCATCCATGCAGCAGGCCACACGGAAGCTTCCATCGCTGCTGCGAGCCGGTTTGAAGCAGGTCAGTCAGGACGAAGGCCGGATGAAGCATCGGTTCGAAGCCATTGCCGACTTTTACCGTCAGCGATTCGACCGCAATATGATCTGGGCGAAACTCATCATGCCCATTGCCATGTTCATTGTCGTCGCCGGCACCTGTGCCCTTGGTTACTCACTGCTGGTCTTCTGGCCCGTTACAGAGCTGTACGAGAAGCTCAGCGAACTGGGAGTTAACTGATGGCAACGTATCGCTACAAAGCCATGCTTCCCACCGGTGTTCTGGTCTACGGCGTTTTTGATGCCGACAGCCAGACGGGGCTGGAAGCCTACCTGCAGACTCGCGGGCTGAGACTGCTGGAAGCGAATGAACTTTCGGTCGATGCAAATGTGATGCGAACGGCCGAAGTGCCGCGACTCACGCAGCTTCGTGTCGGCGATCGAATTCGCGAAGCACTGCTGACAGGCATGCCCATTCATCAGGCCGTGCGTGCCATTGCAGAAGAGCCGCTGGAACATCCTTTGCTGATGCTGATGCCGTGGGCCGTGGGATTTTCCGGCTACATCAGCCTCGTTCTTGTGGTTCTTCGTCTGCTGATTGCGTCCGTTCCGAATTCCCTTGTCGCCCTGTCTGTCGGAATCACGCTTGGCCTGATGGTGCTGGCACGCTGGATGACATGGCTTCTGGATCGCCGGCCCAGAAAGATTCTGCTGAAGATCGCCGATCAGATGGAGCAGGGTGAAGTTCGCCTGGAACAATATCCTCAGATTCTTCCCGGCGAACTTCAGTCCATTCAGCGATCAACGCTGCCATCAGAAGTGCGAGCCATCACGATTGCCGAGCTGGTCCCGCAGGTTGCCGGGATGCGACTCGTGCGGCATCAGATCGCTTCCCGGCTTTTGGCCCCGCTGCTGATTTCCGGACTGCTGTTCTGCGGACTTTATGTCTTCAGCCTGATCGTACTGCCCAGCTTCGGCCAGATCTTCGAGGACTTTGGCGTCGAGATGCCATGGATGACCGCTCAGCTTTTGAGCTTCGGCTGGATCCTGCAGCTCATGGGCGTTGCGGGGCTGTTTGCCTTTGCCGCGGCTGTTGCTGTGGTGCTTTCTGCCATGTATCTGTTTGTGACGCGTGACAGTTTTCAATCGTATGTCCAGGGCATTCCATTCCTGGGCACAGCAGTGCGGTGGGCCATGCAGGCGCGTGTCGCTCGTGTTCTGTCAGTACTGATTCGAAATCACGCGGATGTTCAGAACGCCATCACGATCGCCACGGCTTCCAGCGGAGTCTCCGATGTGGAACGTGCCGGAATCAGGCTCAGCGAAGCGCTGGCCAGGCGTGAAGACCAATGGAACCCGGGCCGAAGTCTGGCTGGTCTGCCGCTGTCGCTCACGATTCGACTGACCGACAGTCGCTGCACGGAAGAGACACGGCAGGAAACGGCACAGGTATTTTCTGGCGTCGCAGCGGCCCTCGAAGCGGCCTGCTCGGGACAGGGTGCCTTCATCGGCCTCTTTGTCGAGATGTTTGTCATCTCGTTCAGTGGAGTGCTCCTGGGGTTGATTGTTATCAGTCTGTTCATGCCACTGATCAAGCTTCTGAACGATCTGTCGATCATCACGGGGTGGTGGCTATGAGTTACGTGCAGAGATGGCTGTTCCTGACTCACAAGGCAGAGCCGTTGCGTCAGACGTCGCTTCTGATGCTGCTGTCCGGTTCTTTGGGCCATGGCGATTCGCTGCTGCAGGGACTGAAGGCGTGTGAAAGCGAAAGTGACGGCGAATGGGCCGGCAAAGTGGCTCAACTCCGAACGCTGCTGGAAGTCGGGCATCCGCTGTCCAATGCGGTCTCGATGGTCGGAGATCTGCTTCCGAATCAGACCATCACGGCCATTCGAATCGGCGAAAAGACGGGTTGTCTTTCGGCCGTGCTGCTGGATGAAGCGCGAAGGATCTCCAACGACATCCCCAGGGAACAGGGCACCGGAATTACTCTGGGAGCCCTGCTGTTCTGGGGTCTGATGCTCTGCTCGGTCGTGACGTCGATCGTGTCTTTCCTGATGATTTTCATCGTGCCCAAGATGAAGGAGATCTTCATTGGCTTTGGCACGGAACTTCCCGGTCCGATGATTCTGCTGATCAACATTTCTGACATTCTGCTCAATCAGGCCTACGTCTTTTTGTTGCCTCTGGCCGCAGCGGTGGTGTATGGCGTTTGGCGCTTCTATAAGCGGACGAGGTACCGGCTGATTCACGGCTACTACCAGCTGGAGCGGTATTTTCCGAGGCTTTGGGTGCCCGGTTTGCTGCGGATGATGAGTCTGAGTGTCGCCACGGATCAGCCCGTCTCCGTGTCTCTGGACGCGATCATGCAGGACATGCCGGACGGACGTGCGGCTGAGAAATTCAGCCAGCTGCGTCATCGAGTTCATCAGGGCGAAGATCCGGTTGTCGCGCTGGGACAAACAGGGCTACTGAAACAGCGAGAAATGCTGTTTCTTCATTCGGCTCTGCGATCCCGCCATCTGGACTGGGCTCTCAGACATCTGGCGATGGAGATGGATCGCCGAAGGAACCTGTGGCGAACTTATCTGCCGGAAGTTCTGGGACCGATTCTCATCCTGATCGTAGGACTGATCGTTCTCTTTGTGTGTGTCGCGTTCTTTAGTCCTCTGGTCAAACTGATTAATGATCTGGCGTAGCAAACCGGAAAGGCTTCGTCCGCGAATCCTCTGTTCGTCTGTTTCTTCAATTCACTGGTTCCCTGGCTCTTCCATGTAAGTCACTCTGACATGCCGAGACACAACGACAACTCAGCGAATCGACAACCGCAGCGCCGTGGTGTGCTGATGACGGAAGCGATTGTTGCTGCCATCCTGACCAGCGTGCTTCTGGCCATGATCGTTCCCTCCCTGGGAGCCATTCGAAAGCAGCGGCAGCTTCAGCGATTCGAATCGCTCGCACTGATTGAAATCAACAACCAGGCGGAGACGCCGGTGACAACTGCAGACCGGACACTCTCCGGCTGGTTTCTGGCTCGGTACCCGGATGCTCGCCTTTCTGTCGAGCCCCTGAATTCAGAATCGAATCCCGTGGGCCTGCCAGGAGTTCGACTCACGATTGCCCGCGACGGTCAGATCGCCGGCGCTGATCAGAAGGTCAGCCTGGTCGTCTGGTATCCGGTCGAAGGAGCACAGCCATGATGATCCGGCAACGTTCCAAATGCCACCGCCCACGTAGCATCGGCAGTCATCGCAAAGGGTCGCTGTTCCCTTCTGTCATGATCTACATGACCATCTCAACGGTCCTGGCAGGGCTTTGCGGATTCGCACTTCACACGATGCTGCGATCCGATCGCGCCGATCGCCAGGCGATGCTGATGCTCACGACACTGGAGCGAGTCGATACGCAGCTGCGTCAGGACAATCACAACGCGACGCTGCAGCCAGTCACTGCGTCGGATGTGCGATTTTCGACTTCGGATGCAACGGTCGTTCACTGGAATGCTGACCGAGGAATTCTGGTTCGGACGGAATCGAAGCAGGAAGAAGTGGTTCGCCGGGAAAAGTACATCTTCCCGGCGGGCACGAATCTGCTGTTTCGAACGGAAGACCCGAACAAACTAATTCTTCAGATTGAAGACCCCTCGGCCTTTGTGGCATATCCCGCATCCAGCAGTGGCGGCGCGCAGCCGGGCAAGCCAATGCCGGCGATCCCGGATGGCGCAGGCAAGCGACCGCCGGTGGAGATTCATCTTCGAACAAGAGCGGTCGGAACGGAACAGAATGCGACTTCGGCACCCGCCATCACGAAAGGAGGGCTGTCGTGAGAAACGCAACAGATCAAACGCCGACGGTCTCACAGCCGCGATGGAAGTCCTCCTGGCGCAGTCGAAAAGGCGGCGCTGTGGTTTTCGTTCTCGCAGCCATGCTGATTGTGTCGACGATCTGGGTCAGCTGGACACGTCGAGCCCTTTCGGACAGGCGTCAGCTTCGCGAACAGATTCTGCAGCAGCAGACCGATCGACTGGCTCAGGCCGGACTGCTGATGGCGCGGCAGAATCTTCAGCAGGATGCCTCCTGGACAGGAACCAGCCTGGTTGTTCCGGCAGGCGTGATTCATCAGACAAATTCCGGTGAGCTGGCCATCTCCGTCCGGGATGGGCTCATCACTGTAACCGCGCGATATCCATCGCAGGAAGAAATTCCCTACAAGGTGACTCGAACAGGAACCATCACACCATGAAACCTATCGTCCTGCCATTGTCTCTGTCCGCCTGGCGGCGTACCGGTCAGCGTGGCTTCACGCTGATTGAACTTCTGGTGGTGATCGCCATCATCGCCATTCTTGTGGCGCTGCTTCTGCCCGCCGTTCAGCAGGCCAGAGAAGCCGCGCGGCGAACGCAGTGCAAGAACAACCTGGTTCAGATCGGGATCGCGCTGCACAACTATGATATGAGCTTCGAGATGCTGCCGCCCGGTGTGGTCAATCTGACGGGTCCCATTCGCAATATCGAAGAGGGTTACCATATGAGCTGGGCCCCACAGATGCTGCCGATGTTTGAGCAGGCCAGCCTGTTTCAGATGACGAACTTCAATGAGAGCGCTTACGCTGCTGTGAATTCCGCTGTTCGGTCGACAGTTCTTCCCGCGCTGCTTTGCCCATCCGACAGCGAACGTACCTTGGCCGCTGCCGGCGGGATGACGGTTGGTATGAGCAACTACGCGGGATGTTATGGCGGCGAAGATGTGCCGATCGACATGAATAATTCCGGACTGCTCTTTCTGAACAGCAGCATTGGCTACCGACAGATTCGGGACGGAGCCTCCAATACTCTGGCGATCGGTGAGAAGATCATCGTGAAAGGAACAAGCGAACTCGGCTGGCTCTCGGGAACTCGTTCGACACTTCGCAACACCGGGGTTCCCATCAACAACGGCTGGGATCGAGGCGGCCCGACCGCACGCGGTGTCGGCGGCGTTAGAACAC
>CAZIGZ010000217.1:7642-7949 GCA_964538835.1 uncultured Chitinophaga sp.
GCCGTTCGACGCGGCAGTGCAGGCGCGAGACGAGGCGGTCCGGCAGCACGAGGTGTCGGCGGCCCGCGACCACCTCTGCCAGCTCCTTCAGACACCGCCACAAGCGGCTTCAGCAGCTACCACACGGGCGGAAGCCAGGCTCTGATGGCCGACGGCTCTGTCCGTTTCCTGAGCGAAAACATCGACGTCAAAATCTACTCTTTCCTCGGCCAGCGCGAAGATATGCAGGTCATTGGAGAATTCTAGGATGCGATCGCTGACATCACGCACACGACGAATCAGAGGCTTCACACTGATCGAGTTGCTG
>CAZIGZ010000218.1:0-7909 GCA_964538835.1 uncultured Chitinophaga sp.
CTTCCAGACTGCCCAGCAGCGGCTGCACAGTACGAACAACAAACGGCAGTCCCAGTAAACCAGCGAGGCATTATGGGAGTCCCCAAACGAAAAAAGGCCGGAAGGTTCCCACGGGAACATTCCGGCCTCCGAAATTCGGTCAGCTTGGCTGGGGACTGTATTAAGCACCCCGGCGGCGGTCAAGACGAAGTCCACCCCGGCAAAGCTCGGCAGCCAGGACAGGGAGCGTCGTTGCCCGGCGACTACTGCACTTCGCGAGCGACCTTCAGGATCTGCAAAAGGTTCAAGGCCTTGTCGAGCCCTCCGACGGAGTTCACGAACGCGACAGCTTTGCGAATGTCGCCAATCCCTACGGTGCTTCCCGCGCTGGTGTCTTCCGCAACGCGAGCCTTCGCCTTCGCTGGCACCGGCTCTTCCGTCATCGTAACAGCTTCTTCAATGACCTCAGGAGTTGCTGCGGGAGCCGTGGTTTCTGCCAGTTCGTCGGCGGATTTTCGAGTCGTCTTTTTTGCCATCGCGAAACGCCTGTTCTTTCGTTGGATTCCTGAATCGATTATCGCTGCCGGGGAATCGATGCCGCCTTGTGGCGCTGTCGTCGACCGGTTCGAACATGGTAGGCGATGATGAACCTCATGCAAGAAGTGGTTCCTGATTCCTCGGACTGCAGAATGATCAGCTTTCGGAATCATGAGCAATTCGGCCGTTTCACGTCACTTCTTCAGCAGCCCGCAAGGCTTGGCGCAAAGCTCGATTCCGCAGGCCGCTCGAAGTCCGCCGTCCGGGAGTTACAATTCCGCCGCGTCACAGGTCTTCAACAAGTCTGCACCCAGGATCACAAATGGAAGGTATTGAGCTCTTTGTTGTTGGGCTGATGGTGTTGTGAATGCGATCTTCGCTGCTTATGAAATCGCCCTGGCTTCCGTGACTGTCGCCAGGCTGCAGCTCCTGAGGGACCGCAATCAGTCTGGATCCACTGCTGCCCTTTACATGAAGGAAGAGATCGAAAAGAGTCTGGCAGTGGTGCAGCTGGGCATTACGCTGGTCGGCGTTGTCGCCGGTGCCGCAGGTGGTGCCAGTGCCTCTGATGACATTGCCCCTGTCCTTCAGCAGCAATTTGGCATCAGCGCCGCGACCGCCAGTGTATTGGCTTTTGCAATGGTCGTTCTGCCACTGACGGCCGTCACCATCGTCGCGGGTGAACTCCTTCCGAAACTCTTTGCTCTCAGGAACAAGGTGTGGGTCTGTCTGCGACTTTCGCCCATCATGAAAATGTTCGCATTCAGCGTCTGGCCACTCGTGTGGTTACTGGAAACTTCCGCGTCCGGACTAATGAACCTCATCGAACGACTATGGGCTCCAGGCCGTCACGGAGATTCCCGAACAGAGGCGGCTGAACTTCAGGAACTCCGCGCAATTGCCAGTCTGGCGAGGGCATCCCGACTCATCGGGCCTCGGGAAGAAAACATCATTCTGGGGGCCGCGAGACTGGCCAGCCGACCGTTGAGCGAGATTCTGCTTCCGGCCGAACATATCCGAATGCTCAACGCAGATGCGGGTCTTCCGGAGAGTCTCCTTGCTGCACATCTCGATCTTCATACACGATTCCCGGTGACGGAGGAGGCCGGAAATCCACAGCGAATCATTGGCTATGTGACCTTCAAGGACATTGTGTCCATGATGAAACTCAGCCCGGACATTCCTTCACTTCGAGGCATTCTGCGACAGATTCCCAGCCTGCCGGATACGATTCCGATTGCGGAAGCCATGGAACGACTGCTGCGCGAACACACTCATATCGCGCTTGTTCGGAATCGTCAGAATGAAGTTCTGGGAATGATCACGCTCGAAGATATCGTCGAAGAGATGATCGGCGATATTCAGGACGAACATGATCTGCTGCCACTGCACTGTGTCAAAGCAGGTGAAGGCTGGGTTGCCGGTGGCGGCATCTCGCTTCGACAGCTGAAGGATGTCACCGGGATTGACATTATCGAAGAGGGTGTTGTTCAGAATCTGAGCAGCTGGATTCTGAACCGACTGAACAAGCCGCCCGAAGGAAGCGAAGTGGTCTCGACCGGCAATGTCACGGTGCTGGTCAGAAAGGTGCGCAGGCAGCGTGTGCTGGAAGCGGCCCTTCGAGTCCCCGCTGAGAAGAAGTAATGCGGCTTCGTTCGAGACATCCCTGATGCGATCTGCTGTCACCCGGAAGATGTTATGAAAGCTCAATCGATGCTCCGTTGCCTGTGCCTCTCGTCACTGATGTTCTGCCTGCCCGGTCTGCTTCGAGCCGATGATCTGGAACCAGCTCCCAGCCCCGTCGACAATCCTCTGAAGGGACTTGTGCCTTATGCAGATCCGCCGGCCGATCGATTTCCGCACAGCATGGAGTTCAGCTATCTGCCGCTCAGTGATCTGATGGTCGGGAAGAATGACTTCCGCTGGGAACCGCTGGAGAAGCTTCTGGATGATATCGCTTCCCGGGGCAATCACGCTGTCTTCCGAATCTATCTCGAGTATCCCGGAAAGACGGACGGCATCCCAAAGTTTCTTGAAGAGCAGGGCCTGAAGGTTCACGAATATCAGAACACAAACACCGCACCGTTTCCGCCGACAAAGGTCCGCACGCCGGACTACAGCTCGCCTCTGCTAAGAGAGTCGCTTGCAGAATTCATTGCAGCTCTGGGCAAACACTACGACAACGATCCTCGCATTGGCTACATCCACGCAGGCCTGCTTGGCACCTGGGGTGAATGGCATACGTATCCACGAGACGATCTGTGGGCGTCTAAGGAGACGCAGGCCGAAGTGCTTGATGCGTATGCCAAAGCCTTTCAGAAGACGCCCGTTCTGCTGCGATATCCGGCCGGACCGGATCACTGGGATCAGGCGGCCAACGCAGACCGTCCGTTTGGTTACCATGATGATTCGTTCGCCTGGGCGACGCTCGACACTGGCAAAAAGGATGACAGCTGGTTTTTTGTTCCCGCTCTTCGATCGGCAGGCCCGAAAGCGGTCGACAAATGGAAGACTCATCCGATCGGCGGAGAAATTCGTCCCGAAGTCTGGGGAAAGATCTTCGATCGCAAGATCACCATCAAACAGGCTCAGGACTTCGAACAGTGCGTTCGCGAAACTCATGTGACGTGGCTGATGGACAGCGGCATGTTCGAAAAGAAAGCACCGGCAGATCGCTATGAACGCGCGATCTCGCAGGTTCGCCGCATGGGCTATGACTTCTTCGTCAAGTCCGCGGACCTGTCATTGAAGGATGGCCGGCTGGAAGTGCGTTGCGACGTCCTCAATCAGGGCCTCGCGCCGTTCTATCGGGACTGGTCGCTGGAACTTGCTCTTCTGGATGGCAGTGGCAGAATTCTGCATCAACAGCCTGTTGACTGGAAACTGACGGGGTTGCTTCCGGGCGAAACTCGAACCTGGTCCGCGCAGATCAGCGCGCCGGCCAGTGCGGCAGAGGAGTCGTTCGTGGCGGTGCGAGTCATCAACCCGCTGCCAAACGGAAAGCCGCTGCGATTTGCGAACAAGAACCAGGACCAGCATGCCGTCGGATGGCTGACTCTTGGGAAGGCGACACGATAGAACTTGTTCGCTGAACTTGTCCGCTGGTCATTCGCCTTTGAGCGTCAGTCGGAACGATGCCGGATCGAATTCATAGAACGTTCGATCGGAAAACTTCGCTTTGAGTTCCCCAAGAGCCGCTTCGGATTCCGGGCGACGGCACACAAGCACGTCGCCGGAATAGTCAGGCGGGTTCACGATGTAGCTTAGCTGAGGATCCGAGTGGCGTTCATCCACAAGGACCAGGCAGGGATGCTGCACAGCGGAGGAATGCACGAGACGACGAAACTGTTCGTAGCGCACTCGGGAGAAGCTCTGTTCATTCACAACCAGAGTGACTTGTCCTGTCTCCCAGAGCAGCTCGCAGTCGAACCAGATCGGAATCAGCGACGCACCGGCAAGGCTCGTCAGCCACAAGCGTGACGTATTCGCCCCAAGCACTGCGGACAGACTTTGATGGGCGACTCCCCAGCCGGCGGCGGCCAGGATCAGCAGCAGCGGAGCAGTTTCAAACACGTAATGCCAATGCAGAATTCCATCGAACCAGTACGGCACGTGCACCACATGCAGTGAGACAAAAGAGGCTGCGATCAGACGGAGATTCGATCCATTCTTCTCCGGCCAGATAAGCGCCGGAACCGACAGCGTCAAGAAGAAGAGCAGGGCCGTCATCCCCATCGTCCATTGAACGCTCGCCAGGAGACGATAGCCCACGTTGGAGGCAGCTCGTGCGGGCGTCAGGTTCGTCGCCCAGCGATCGTACTTGTCCAGCACATTGGGCTGAGCCTGAGCCACCAGGTCTTCAGGCGCATTCTGAAAACCGTAGCGATGCCTGGGCGTCCAGGTGTCGGTGTAAAGCTGATAAGGCGACTGATTCCAGTGCCCCGTGATGGTGTGATTCATCCACGCCAGAACCAGAAAACCAAAGAGCAGCGGACCAGCGAAACCGGCCACGATTCCGACAGCCTGCTTCCATTGGTTGCCGCGAAACAGCGTCACCAGTGCGACAAGCAGCCACAATCCAAACGGCAAGGCAAATCCAGCGGCGGTCATCGGACGTCCCAGCATTGCCAGAGTCAGCCCGATTCCGGCGGGAAGTGATCGACGAAGCCATGGCCAGCAACACACAGCAATGCTGCTCGTCTCCCCGACAAGCACCGCGTGAAGATCATCCTTCAGACGAAAGAAGGCCCACAGAAAAATCGACAACGCCAGCAGACAGGGATGATGAGCCAGCAGCAGATTACTAAACACCGCCAGCCCGGGACTCAGCGCCATCAGTACCGCGCCGATCAGGGCAACTCGAACCGGCACCAGTCGCAGCATGGCTCGATGGAAGAACGCGGTGGCCAGAGCCCCGGCGATCCAGTGACCCAGCCATGGTTTGTTCCAGGCAACGAACGGCATCATCCAGAAACCGGTCCATGGGAAGTAGCGGCTGGCCGTCACTGGTCGATTCAGAACATGGACCTGGTGAAAGACATCGCCGCCTGCGGTCATCGCTGGGTACGACCAACGGCCGGACAAGAATGTCTTCGCCTGCAGCAGATAACTGAACTCATCATGGTACGCAGGAGGCAGCTCACAGAATTTCACGGATGCCCGTTCACCTCGTACCGTGCCGGGAACTTCGATCTCGCGATACCCAATCACTGCACTGCATGTGAGCGACAGCAGTGCCGCGCCAATGGACGTGGATAGATGTTTCGATGCTGAAGACTCATGTCTGGTCGCTGGTGCCTGTCGACGAACCCTGCCAAACATCCAGACCAGAACCGGCAGAGACAGCAGGACGAAAAGCGGAAATGTGGTTTCCAGATTCCACGTCGTCAGCCACGCAAGTCCGCCGGCAGGTGACTCCATCAGCGTCAGCAGTCGACTGAGTTCGGCCCAGACACAAAGCCCGGTCGCCATGAACCATGCGGCGATCAGAAACGCCCGACCCGCTCGAAGCGATGGTACGTCAGCAAATTGGCGGGACGGTTGAGACATGCAAACAGGGGCATCCGGAAATCTGCGACAGCACACACATGGCTGGCAACAATGTCTCCAGAGCGCCGCCCGGAAGACTCTACGCTTTTCCGGGTTCTGGTGTCAGATGTCAGACGATTGCTCGTCGATTTCTGATGGAAACAGAGGGCGGAAACTGACAATATGTTCACACCAAATGAACGATCCGGCAGCGAAGACTGACCGACTTGGTGGTCGCGATGGAGCATGTTCTGCAGAAAAAACCGCACATTCCGGTGCACTCTTGCCGGAAAGCTCCGGAAAACATTCAATTCGTCCTTTCCGCTTTTGAAAGGTTTCATTCGCTGTCTAGAACCCGGAATGCACTCGGACACATGTGTTCTCCGGTTCGGAATTTCCCAGCGAAAATCCTAGTGAGTCTCTGCCGTGACCCAGTTTTTTTCACCTCGAGAAGTTGCCGTAGCCATCGGTGTCAGTGAATCGTCACTGAAGCGATGGGTGGATAAGGGACTGATCCAGGCGGCGAAGACCGGAGGCGGCCACCGTCGCCTTCAGCTTGATTCAGTTCTGCGCTACATTCGTGACGAAGGGCTCGCGCTGTCGAACCCGGAGGTCATCGGACTGCCAGCGGGGACCGGTCAGAATCCTCCGTCGGAAGAAACAGCCTCCACGGAATTCATGCGTGCCATGTCGCAGGGCGACGAAATGGCAGCGCGTCGAGTCATCCTCGACCTGTTCATCTCCGGCATGAGTGTCGCGAAGCTTTGCGATCAGGTGATTGCTCCAACTTTCCATCGCATCGGCGACCTCTGGCGCTGTGGCGACATTGAGGTGTATCAGGAGCGACGAGCCTGCGAGACGTGTTCTCGCGTAATCCACGAGCTGCGACGAGCCGTCGGAATGGGACCTGATTCCGGACCACTGGCGCTCGGCGCGACTCTGGACGGTGACCCGTATACTCTTGCGGTGAACATGGCCGAGCTTGTGCTGCGAGATACCGGATGGCGAGCTGCATCGCTCGGACACATGCTGCCCTTCGAAACGCTTCACCGCGCGATCGAAAATGATAAGCCTGCGCTGATGTGGATCAGTGCCACTTCGATTCGCGATCCAGAGCGATTCATCGCCAGCTTTAATACTCTGTTTGATACGGCAACGAACTTCGGATGTGCGCTGGTCGCAGGCGGACAGGCTCTGACAGCTGATATTCGACGTCATCTGCGTTATACAACGTACTGTGACAACTTCCGCCACCTGGAAGCCTTTGCCCGCACCATTCGCCCTCGCCACGCTTCGGAACAATCGACTCCATGAGCACTGACTCACGCTACGATGCGATCCTGATTCTGTCCTTTGGCGGTCCGGAGAAGCGTGAGGACGTCATTCCGTTTCTGGAAAATGTGCTGCGAGGCAAGCCGGTTCCGCGGGAGCGTCTGCTGGAAGTGGCTGAACATTATTACCACTTCGACGGCATCAGCCCGATCAATCAGCAGTGCCGCGAACTGATCGCCGCGCTGAAAGAGGAACTGAAAACTCACGGCGTCACGCTGCCGGTTTATTGGGGCAATCGGAACTGGCATCCTCTGCTTCCAGAGACTTTGAAGCAGATGAAAGCCGACGGCGTTCAGAAGATTCTGACGTGGGTGACATCCGGCTTCAGCTGTTATTCCGGCTGTCGGCAATATCGTGAGAACATCATTGCTGCGATTCAGGATCCGGAACTTGCAGGCTTGGAAGTCGACAAGATCCGTGTGTTCTACAACCACCCGGATTTTGTGCATGTCGTTGCAGAAAACGTTGCCGCCGCGATTGCTCAGCATCCGCCGGGTTCCAACCCGCCTGTGATCTTCACCGCGCACAGTATTCCGATGGGCATGGCCAATACGTCGGACTATGTGAAGCAGCTGCGGGAAACCTGCCGACTGGTGGCCGAGCGTCTTGGACTTCCGGATTCTCAGTGGGAGCTGGTTTATCAGAGCCGCAGTGGTCGTCCCGAAGATCCGTGGCTGGAACCCGATATTCTGGACTACCTGAAGGAACGCAAAGAGCAGGGCATTTCTTCAGCCGTCATTTGTCCGGTCGGCTTCCTTTCCGACCATATGGAAGTGCTGTACGACCTGGATGATGCTGCGAAGCATCTGTGTGATGAACTTGGCATCTCGATGAGCCGCGCGAGGACTCCTGGGAATCATCCGACGTTCATTTCGATGATCCGCAAGCTGATTCAGGAACGACTGCACCAGGCACCTCGGGAATGTATTGGCCTGTTCGGTCCCAACCATGACGTTTGCCCGGTCGATTGCTGCCCGGCTCCTCAGCGCCCCGCCGGACGTCCCGCGGCAAAATAGTGTCGCGGTGGATTCGG
>CAZIGZ010000219.1:0-7887 GCA_964538835.1 uncultured Chitinophaga sp.
TCGAGAGCCAGCATCGCAGTGCAACGACCTGCCATCTTGCCAACATCGCCATCAAACTTGGCCACAGCGTCCGCTGGAATCCCGAAACAGAGCTCTTTATCGACGACCCTGACGCCAGTCGTCTCATGTCCCGATCGCAACGTCAGGGATTTGAAACCACGAAACGACAACAGTAGCGCATCGACTTTATCTGAATCTTTCTTGCGGTGCAGAGCGGGCGATCAGCATTAGCTCTTCGAAATTGCTTCTGGCATAGTGGACTTGCCGATGAAATGGGGCTTAGGTTTTGGCAAGGTCGGCATGGAATGCGATAATTAGCTGCCCAAAGCTCCCAAACACCGCTGCCCGCAAGTGATTCCCCTTCCGCCAATGACCGCTGTTGGAGAATCGATCGCAGACATTCTCATTGGAGCCGGCGTGCAAAGCGTTTAGAACCAGAATCGCATCTTCACAGGGCAATCGGAATGATGGGTGATTGCCTGCGATGAATGATCGTTGTTCCACAGTAACTGTAACACGAGACTGCAAGAAGGTACACTGCTAAGAGCTCACACTTTGAACCGGCATCCAAAGAGTCAAGTAGACTTTCACGCTGCGTTCGCGAACGACGCAATGCAGCCCTCCCCAAAGTGTGGTAGATGAAATGAACAAAGTCTTGCCAAATCGGTATTCTACTTGTGTCATTTCTGCTTTGTGTTCGCTGATTTTGCTGCCGATGCGGCCAATATCAGCGGACGAAGATTTGGCCTTCGTGAAACCGCTTCGTTCTGCGATGAAAGTGAAGAAACTCTCGTCCAATGTTGCAGAACGCGGGCTTGAAGTTGAACTTCATGGGGTCGTCACATGTGTTGTTCCCGGCTGGAAGGGCTTCTTCATTGAAGACGAATCAGGTGGAATCTACTGCGAACCGAACGATACCGACGCCCAAAACTCATTTTGGCCAATATTCGCTGGCGAAGTGATTACTCTCAGGGGATTCACCGCGCCTGGTCATCGAAATTCATTCGTCAAAGTCTCCAGTGTAACAACTCGGCAGCAGGGAAACTTCCCGCAGCCTCCATTGCGAACCATTCAACAGGTGATTGATGACCGCGTAGATGCCGACTTCGTAAAAGTTCGAGGTCACATCGTCGGAATGGTGAATATCGCAGGCGAGATGGAGTACGGCTTGCTGGCTGACGGAGTGGAGGCACTTGTTCTGCACGCTGGATTTCGAGTCGACCCAAAGGTCTACGAACTCTCTGAAGTCGAAATTCGTGGCGCAGTAATTCCGCAGGAGGCAGAGGATCGAAAAATGAAGATCATCGTTCCGCATCCAGATTGCTTCAAACTCCTCGCATCACATCTTGATGTGCAAGTCGCCACACCGAAGAAATCGATTCATGAGATCCTGTCACAGCCGACGGGCAGCAGTCCGGTTGTCCATATCTCGTCGGACATTTTCTGCACTGATCGAGATACAACATGGCTTTCAGAGAATGGCTATGGCATCAACTGGAAATCTTCAGGAGTGCTTTTGTCGACAGACACTCGCCATGTCGAATTGATGGCTGTTCGAAGACAGGATGGCGATAAGTGCAGGCTTGAGTACGCGACTATTCTCTCCACTGACAGCAGTTTTGCAGAGAGTCGCCCCGTGTCATACATACCGGAAGGCTCCCTTGATTCTGGTATCAACCAAATCGTGTCCGTGACTGGTGAGTTCTGGGATGCGAACACCATCAATTCGGAGTTGGTTCTCTCATTCGACGCTGACAACAAGAAACTCACTTGTCGGCTGCCCGGCAAATCAGATTCGAATCAATTGCCGAAACTTCAGCGCGGTGCGGAGTACAGGATCACTGGATTGCTTAGCGCTGTCTTAGAAGGAAGTCCCGAGACTTACGAACTCCTTGTGCAGGCAGAGGCTGATATAGTGCAAATCTCCGGCCCCCCTTGGCCCCTTCGATTCACGCTGAATATCGTATCATTCCTGACTGTCGCTTTGGCACTTGGACTGGGTGCTGCGATCTACCACTGGCAACAAGCGGCATCTTCAAAACAGCGACTGGAAGTGGCTCGGAACGAGTTGCGAGTTGCCAACGAGTCACTGGAAGCACGTGTGACTTCGCGCACGATGGAACTGGATTTGTCGAATAGGCGACTCATCGACGAGGCCGCCGCGAGACGTCGGATGGAAGATGAACGAATTCAGACACTTTCGTCGCTCGAGGAGGCCCAATCGATCGCTCAGATTGGCTCGTTCGCATGGAATCTGCTCACGAACGCTGCCCATTGGTCAAGACAGTGCTATGCCGTTCATGGAATTGACCAGCATCAACCCGCACCCGATCTTGAGCATTATTGCAGCATTGTTGCAGAGGCGGATCGTACGGCTTTCAGTCGGTACCTGAAACGGGTGACGGAATCATCTGAGCGCGAGGAACATCGCTACAGAATCCTGTTGCCGAATGGCGAAGTCCGATGGGTGCGATCGCTGATTCGTTCGATCCGCAACGATGAAGGCTATGTGAGTGGAATGAATGGAATCATTCAGGATGTCACCAACCTTGTACTTGCAGAAGAGCAACTTCGTCATTCCATGAAGATGGAAGTCGCCGGACGACTGGCCGGAGGAATTGCCCATGACCTAAACAACACCCTAACAATCATCCAGCTTAATTGTTTTATGCTTGATGCAGAGCTGCGAGCGCTGGCACTTGGCGCCGAGATTCATAATTATGTGGTCGCGATAGAGAATGCGTCGGAGAAGTCGGCGATGCTGACTCGCCAGTTACTGACATTCAGCCGGAAGCAGATTGTTCGTCCGGTGGAATTCAATATCAACTCAACGATTACTTCGTTTACGCCGCTGCTTAAACAACTGCTGGGAGACTCAATCCAAATTGAATGTACACTTGAAGAGAACGTGGTCAATATTCATCTTGATCCGGGGCAAATGGAGCAGATTCTGATGAACCTTGTGCTGAACGCTCGTGATGCGATCAGCGATTCCGGGAAGGTGCGGATATCGACCAGCCTTGTTACGATTTCCGACGACGTCGATACATCGAATTGGGTCATTCCACCAAAGCCCGGCAAGTACGTTTCCCTGAGAGTGTCTGACACTGGTGCAGGAATCTCTCCAGAAAGCCTGCATGCAATCTTCGAGCCCTTCTTTACCACAAAAGGTCCTGACAAGGGTACCGGACTTGGGCTCTCGGTAGTACATGGGATAGTGCGACAAAGCCAGGGCGGACTTTTCGTTGACAGCATCGAGAATCAGGAAACAACATTCTGCGTATTAATCCCCGTCGCTCGCGCGAGTACGCATTTGCAATCCGCTGGAGAGCCTTCTGTCGAGATCAGCAAAAAGGCTTCGACATTCCTGCCCCGATCGTCTCGAAGTGAATGGATACTTCTGGTTGATGATGAACCGGCGGTTGGCCGCAACACCGAAAACGTCCTGAAACGACTTGGTTATCGCGTCACGACTGTTAACTCAGCCGCAGACGCGCTCGAACTTGCCAAAAGCAATCCTTGCGATTTCAAACTCCTGATCACAGACTATTCGATGCCAGGCATGCTCGGAACAGAACTGGCAAAACAGATTCGAATTTACGGACCGTCAATTCCAGTCATTGTCATGAGCGGCTTTCTGAATGAAGCGGCTTTCAACAGCCTTCCCGTCGACCTTAATCCTGCCTATGTTCAAAAGCCGTTCACCATACAGCAACTGGCCGCTGCGGTCTGTCAGTCTCTTTCGACAACTGACTCTCTGCCGAGTGCTGCCGGATAGCCGCCGTGTTCTGTGTTCGCGGCATCATTGACATACCAATCAGGACCTTACAGTCGGTCGCAGACGGTCTTTGGCATCGATACAACGGTAGGATGTCTCAACTTCGAACTCATGTCCCGACCGCAGCGTCATGGATTTGAAGCCACGGGCGGACACGAGTAGATGCGAGTGAAAAGCAAGTGCCCCTATTTCCGTTCCGTGGCGCGTTTCACCGTTCCCGTCATGAAGGTGATCCACTTGCCGTCAGTCCCCTTCATCTCGGATGTCACCTTCATTTCGTCCTCACTGACAAACTCGTAGCTGTCTCGAAAAAGCGTTTCCTTATCCGGTTCCATGAAGTTCGGGCCTTTGGCTTCCAGAACCAGCTTACGGCCATCAGCCACGGTTCCTTCATACTGCCACATGTGGTTTGTCATGTTGTCGATCCAGGTTCCGAGGTATTTCTTCTTTTTCACGTCGTAACCAATCGTCTGAATGCTGTGCATCGTCGCGCCTGGAACGTCGTTGTCCCACTCATTAACGACCCAGAACCCGCCCAGCATTCGGCACCTCGCGACTCCCTTAAGCTGGATCTCCGTCTGGTCCGGTCCCATTTTGCCTTTCGATTCGCAGGTCCACGAGCCTTCAAAGCGTTTCAGCCAATCATGTTCGGCGACAGGCTGAGGAAATGAAGGCTCCTGCGCGCTGGATTCGCTGGTCAAACACACAGTAAGAGCAAAGAAAAAAGACAAACGAACGAACATGATCTTCTCCCGCAAAGATTGCATTGGACTCGCGCAGGCTGTTGAATTTCGAGCGACGGAAGATACAGGCATGGCTTGCAAGACGACAAGCATGGACAAAAGAAGGCTTATTGATGACCATCGCAGAACAGATGTTGCATGAATTGCCAGGCGAAGCGCAGATGACTCGCAGGCTGCTCGAACGCATTCCTGATGACAAGCTCCCCTGGTCGCCCTCCAGCGAGGTGCACACGATTGGCTGGAACGCCAGTCACCTGACGGAAATCCTGAGTTGGGTGCCAGGCATCGTTTGCGGAAGCGAATGGGATATTGCTCCAGTTGGTGGTGAGCCGTTTGTGATGACGGAAGCAACTTCAACCGCGGACTTGCTGAAGATCTTTGATGTAAATCTGGCCGCTGCGGTGGATTCTCTGGCTGGTATCTCGGACGACTCAATGAGCGATGACTGGTCGCTGAAGATGGGTGGCGAGGTTCTCTTCACGATGAAGAAAGGTGCCTGCATCCGAAAATGGGTGTTCAGCCATTCGTCACATCATCGCGGCGTTCTGACCGCCTACCTGAGACTGGCCGGAGTGCCGTTTCCGTCGATCTACGAAGAATGACACCAGAATCCCACGGCCCAGCCGGGCTCAAAAAGCGAGCGGTTGGGCATGGCTCAGGTGCCATGCACTTAAATCAATTTTATCAGTGAAAAAACTGGGTTTTCTGAGTGTCCGTGCGCAGTCACAACATCAGGCAAGGCAACCACACAGTGATCACTTGACCAGTATCTCATCGGAGGATGGGAACGCGGGGTTGGGATTCTTGCTGGCTGCTACCCGGGGAACGATTGGAGCAATCGTTTTCCTTTGGGTTGAATTGGCACAGGGGTGGGCTGACCCGGCACAGAGGGGGCACGGGAAGAGCAGTCTTTTTCTGAGAAAATACGTTTGGGAGGGTTCTGGTGCGTCGGTTCGGGTGAGTCCGATCTTGACCCGTTTGTCCAAAAATCGGAGAGTCCAGAACAAATGGAGATCGAACGGATTTCCTTAGTTCACCTGTCATGGAAGGTTGGTGAATCATGAAGGTCAAACGCTGGGCCGCGGGTTTGTTTGTGACCTGCTATCTACTTTGGCTGACGGTGGGCGTTGTTGGACATGCTCTGAAGATTCCGCTCGTGGGGAACACGCTCGGCTATTTCATTGTCTGGGACATGTTCTGTGGCTGGTCAGCGTATGACAATCGAACGCGACTGATCGCCGAGGATGCTCACGGCAACTACTTCGAAGTTCGCGAACCCTGGGGGGCGTTTACGCCGTTCGGAAATGTTGATCGCATCAACTACGACGTCAGCAACAACCTGGCTCCTCGCCACATCGCTCATGTCATCAAGCACACGCAGCACCCGGAAATTGATCGAGTCTACGTGGTGCAGGAGATCTGGCCGAAGCAGTTCAATGTGCCAGACCGTTTGTGGACTCGTTACTTTCATGAGCCCAAGGACACGATGACGTATTACAGTCTATTTGCGATCTGCCGAGCGGATGGATCTGCCATTGAGTCATATCCGGACTGGTTCAGCGTGCAGACGATGCGAGGCATCGCCGACAATCCCCGCCTGCAGCAGGCTGCTCAGATGGCAACGCCGCTTTACAACACCTTCTTCAATCCTCGGGCTGCGATGAACACGCAGGGATTTCAAAATCCCGACGACCTGTCGACCAACTGACGATCCTGTGATGCCGAGAGCTGCGGTTCTCAAGTGCCACAAGCGTTCCCGCCTGTTGTTTCCATCATCGCAAACGGAGTTGCGAGCATGACCACTTCTGCCGTTTCTCTTCGTTCCATCAAATCCGGGATCCGCGACTTCTTCTTTGCTGAAGAAACTCCTTACGGGCTCGCATTGACGCGAATGTTCCTGCCAGCCGTGGCGCTGATTCCGATGATTCGACGGCTGCCACGTGTTCGCGAGCTGTTTTCAACCGACGGTGCTCCTCAGCAGTTGTTTGAGCTTTTTGGAGAAGGCCGGCCTCTTCCGGAACTTCCTCCGGCGATGGCAATGGCTCTTTACGGCATCATGATCTTCGCGCTGATCTCAGCAGTGTTTGGATTTCGGACACGACTTGCATTTCTGGTGGGAACTCCGCTCTACATCTATTTCAACCTGCTCGATTGTGTCAGCACGATGACCAAGTATTCGGTCATCGCGTCTCACATCCTGCTGATTCTGACAGTCTCCAACTGTGGAGCGGTCTGGTCCGTGGACGCCATTCTCCGTCGCTGGAAGGAAGGCGATGCCGCAGCGATTCCTCCGAAGTTTCCCGTCTGGCCGGCTCGACTTGTTCAGATGCTCTTCTGCTTCGTCTACTTCGGAGCCGCCATCACCAAGATTCAGACAGCCGCGTTCTTCAGTGGTGAGCAGATGCGGTACTGGATGTTCAGCAACTGGAATTATCCGAATCCGGTGGGAGAACTGATGGCCATGTGGACTCCGCTCCTGCTGGCCAGCGGCTACATCACCGTGGTCTGGGAAATCTCATTCCCGTTCATCGTGTGGCGTCCGCTGGGGCGGTTCTTTGCACTTGGCGTCGGCATTTTGTTTCACTTCATGACCTTCATCACTCTGGGACTGTATGTCTTCCCGATGCTCTGCACGTCCAGCTATACATCGTTCCTGATGGAGAAGGACATTATCGCGATTCGTCATGCACTGTCTCGATGGCGTGTTCCCGCGATTTCCTGGGGAGCACCTCGGTTTGCTGTGGCTCGCCTGATTCAGGGGCGACCTGCATCGATTCCGTTGACGATGGTCTGGGCGACGGCCGCACTTTTCGCGGCGGTCGCGTCGAATGAGCTGGATCGTTATGTCGACCCTTATGGACTTCGCGCGAACAACGGTCCGATGCCACTGAAGCCGATTCCACGCGATGCTGCTCTGGCCATGATCAACTCCAGCCAGCCGTTGCGGGAGAAGGACAAGTTCTTCTCGTTTGATATTGGAACCCTGTTCCTGGGCGGACAGCTTGCCAATCGATCCAGCGAGTTTGAATTCGGCGATACCATCGTTGCTCAGTGCAACATTAATCCGCCGCATGAAGATATGTGGCTGGAATGTGTGATCGAAGATGATTCCGAGCGAGTCATTGATGTCAGCGGCCAGTATGTGACTCGCGACAAGCTGTACGCCAACTTTTCGTACCAGACCGGCAACAAGCTCGTTCCTGGCCGCTACTGGATGGTGCTGAAGAGCTCCGGCAAGGAAGTCTCTCGCCGTCCGTTCACGCTGACCGGTGATCCAGAGTCCCTGCCAACCATGGGCGAACTGATGACGAACTAGAAACACTGACTGATTCCAGCGACATGCGGACCGCGGAGTGCGTATCGACC
>CAZIGZ010000220.1:0-7768 GCA_964538835.1 uncultured Chitinophaga sp.
CGGTCATGGAATGACCGAGCTACGTAGGCGAGTCATTCCATGACTCAGCCTCTGGCACGCTCTACCATGGTACAGACACCAGATTCCATGCGGATCGCAGAATCCAGAAACGCACGAACAGCACTCCACCCGGCGGCTCGAAAAGCTCTCGGTCATGGAATGACCGAGCTACGTAGGCGAGTCATTCCATGACTCAGCCTCTGGAAAGCTCTACCATGGTACAGACACCTGATTCCATGCGGACCGCAGAATCCAGAAACGCGCAAACAGCACTCCACCCGGGGCGGCTCGAAAAGCTCTCGGTCATGGAATGACCGAGCTACGTGAGCAACGCGAAATCATCCAGGTTGCCGCCGGAAATCAATGCGACGGTCTTCAGGCCATGGAAGCGGCTGGCATGTTCCTGAATTGCAGCAACGGAAACGGCTCCGGAGGGCTCTGAGATCACGCGAATCCCGTGAGCAACCGCCTGGGTTGCCTTCCGGATTGCATCTTCACTCACGGTCAGAATCTCAGTGACCAGGGAACGAATGATGGGAAAGGTCAAAGTTCCCAGAGGAGTCCGCAAGCCATCTGCAATCGAATCCGTTCGCAGAGCTGGTTCAATGCGGCCTGACTTCAGGCTTCGGAAAGCATCATCGGCCCATTCCGGTTCGGCTCCATAGACCTTCAAATCAGGCCGAACAGACTTTGCAGCGATGAGCGTTCCCGCCAGGAGTCCGCCGCCTCCAACGGGAACAACGATCGCCTCTGCGTCAGACAATTGATCCAGGATCTCGAGCACTGCGGTGCCCTGGCCGGCGATGACCAGAGGATCGTTAAACGGATGAACGAGCGTTGCCCCTGTGCGCTGCTGCACCTCCGCTGCTGTCGCTTCACGTGCTGCCGACGTGGGCTCGCACAAGATCGGTTCAACACCAAGCGATCTGACCGCCTGAAGCTTGACCCTGGCAGAATTCGCTGGCATCACAATATGTGCCCGGATGCCTCGCGCGACCGCCGCTCGAGCCAGTGCGGCAGCGTGATTTCCCGATGAATGCGTCACCACTCCCGCGGCTGCCTGAGCTTCCGTCAGACTCATAACCGCATTCGTGGCACCGCGAGCCTTAAAGGCAGATCCAAGCTGAAGGTTCTCACACTTGAGCCATACGGGTGACGTTGATGGAGTGAGGCCTGCCCCTTCCAGCAACGGCGTCCGGCGAACATATGGCGCAATCCTACGCTGGGCGTCACACACATTCTGATAGCTGATGCAAAACTCGCCTGTAACTGAACCCACGCGACTACGCTCCTTCATTTCGGATGTTGCCTGATGCACCACGTTGGCTTCGTTCGATCGCTGCATAGTCTGATCGCAATTCCTGCAACTGCCGATGAAGCTCATTCCGACGAGCCAGAGTCTCTGAAAGTGCTCGCTGGGTTCTTGCAATCCGCCCGTAGCAATACACAGACATCGCCAGACAGACCGGCAGACAGATCAAAGACCCCATCTTGACCCATGGACCAAGCGGGCTGGACATCACATCGGCGAATTGAAATGGCCCGGGAATCAGATATCCGGCAAGGGCTATCGCACAACCAAACATCAGGGCGTGCGAAATGATAATGGAGGCAACAAGAACCGCCGCCGAGACCGCAAGGCGAATGAGCAGGAAGGAGCCGCCTGGCGAATGAGTCTCCGACGCCGCAATGGACTCGTAGGGATTCTCCGCAGACCGGCCTCGCGAAGAGACAGTCGAAGCCGACTCACCATCACCGAAAGTTGATTTGACGGTCGGCTTCATGAAGACTCGGTAAACCCCTGGCTGTCAGACCTCAGCTCAGGTCAAACCGTGGAGCGGAAAAATCATCGTCCTTGGTGGCGTCGTTCGCGGAAACCTTCGGACGCTCTTCGGCAGAGGGGGCTTTCGGTTCTGGCGGTGTGTAGCGGACCGAATCTTCTGCATCGCGAGTCACAGCGCGAAACTCATCCTGAAACCCAGACATTCCCTTTTTGAATTCGGCAAAACTCTTTCCCATGTTCTTCGCGACGTTAGGTAAGTTTCGGCCAAACAACAGCAGCGCGATGATGCCGACAATCAGCATCTCCGTGGTACCAACACCTGGCAGGAATCCCATGACGCCACCTCTTCGGTACTCGCTCAACGCGAGCATTCTTCTACCGAAACACTGGATCCGAAATCACTGACGAAACGTTACTGAAGCTTGTCTGCCCCAGTGCCTTCTTCGTCACCTTCGCGCATGCCTTTTTTGAACTGAACAAGGCTCTGCCCGAGAGATCGCATCGTTCCGGGAAGGCGGTTGCCAAACAGAACCATGGCGATGAATAGGACGATCACGAGTTCAACCCAACCAGGAGTCCATGCGAGCAGCGGTCGGGAAATCAGATTCTGAATGATGTGGTTCATGGGAACTTCCACACAACAGGGAGATTCTGGATCTTGTGAAATCAACAGGTCCGCCGTTGATAACGAACTCCTGCTGAGTCACTTCAGGGGAGGCAATCTGCGCGAGAATTTCTTTCGCAGAACCTCACAAGCTTCTGCCTGAATTCTATCAGTCAAAACGCGCCAAGTCACAGGGGTGTGAGGCAAAAACATCCGTCAGCCTCGGGAATCTCAGGAATCGTCGGCAAGGTCGGCACTGCCAAAAGTCAGCCCTTTTCCTCGAGAATTCGCGGAACGAGGAAGAACTGGCCATCTGTTTTGCAGGCGTTTGACAGGGCATCTTCCCGGGAAAGAGATTCTTTTTGCACATCATCCCGGAAGACATTATGCATTGGAACGGGATGTGGCATCGGAGCAACACCATCCAACGAAACCTCGTCCAGCAATCGCACATAGTCCAGAATCGCCCCCAGCTGCTGGCGTGACGACTCCAGCTCCTGCTCGGTCAGGGACAAACGAGCCAGATTGGCCACCTTGCGTACTTCAGAAATGTCCATCGATGTTTCCGGTTTTGGATGCTGCGAACAAATGTTCTGCATTCGCTGTACTGTAAACGCCGGCGGTTCTGCTGCAAACGTTTGCGGGCGTACTTGCATAGTCTCCAGAGCCAGCGAGCAGGTTCCGCGGCTCTTTGGCTCGATCAGTTCCCGGTCATGGAATGACCAAGCGACGTTACTTCACTCCAATCGGGCGTTTCGACACGGCCCATTCCTTCTGCAATGAAGCCTCCATCTGAATGACGAGGTCCGGATGGTCACCGGCTCGATTTGTCTTCTCAAAAGGGTCAGCATTCAAATCGAACAACTGAGGCTGCCGCTCGTTTACCGCGTGAATGAAGGCGTAACGGTCTTCCGGCGCGTCGTAAGAAACAATCAGCTTCCATTGATCTTGAATCGTCCATCGATACTGAAGTGAGGTTTCAGGACGGTTCAGGTCGGGAATGTCGTGAGAAAAGCTCTCACCGAACAGCTGCCTGCGATCCGAAGCTTGTGCAGGGTCCATCAGCCACGGAAGCAGGTTCCGGCCAGGCAAGTCTGCGGCAGTCTCCATTCCTGCCGCACTCAACAATGTCGGGTAGACATCCAGAGTACTTGCAAGCATCTGACGTTCGCCCGGCATAATCCTTCCTGGCCACGAAATCAAAATCGGAGTTCGAATACCTCCCTCGTAAACCGTCTGCTTCGAACGAGGAGCAAAGCCATGATTCCATGCGGCTGGAAGCTTCATGTCCGGGGTCGACTGAATCCACCCATTATCAGTGACGTACATGATGATCGTGTTGTCGGAAAGCCTCGACTTTTCAAGCTGGTCAAAGATCGCTCCACAAGATTCGTCAAACCATTCACACATTGCAAAATACTTCGCCAGTTCCGGCGCTCGCCCTTCCTGCTGGTACTTCGCCAGGAGCCGATCCGGAGGATTGTGTGGCGTGTGCGGAAGCATGGGAGCATACCACAGAAAGAACGGCTTCTTTTCACTGGCAGCAGTCGTAATGAAATCAAGGACCGGCTTCATCCCCTGTCGACCGATCGTCAGACCGTCGTCTCCATGTCGCCCGCCCTTTTCAGGAAAGCCGCGAGTCATCCCGTGCGTGAATCCACCTCGCCGGTAGTTGCCTTCCCACCACTTCCCTGATTGCATTGCCACATAACCGCGACTCGTCAGTTCTTTCGGAATCGTCGACAGTGAGTCGATCCGGCTGATCAGAGATTCCTTCTGTTGTGCGTACTGAACATCCGACAGAGATTTGTCGGGTTTCGGATCATTACCCGTCACTCCATGCTGATGGGCATACAAGCCGGTGATGATAGTCATCAGCGATGGTCGACACAGCGGTGTCGGCGTATAACCACGACGAAAGACGGCACTGCGAGATGCCAGATGATCCAGATGAGGCGTCTGAATGCACTCGTGTCCCATGAAATGATAGTCCGTCCAGGCCTGATCATCAGACAGGATCAGCACAATGTTCGGAGGTGTCTTCTTTTCCTGAGCATGACAGGTTTTCAACACGCTGCTGCAACAAAACGTCAGCAGGACAACAAACAGAATCACCAGTCTTCCCGGCGGTCTTCGGTGACGCCTGTCTTTCGAACAAATGAAACAAGTGCCGAATCGCATGGGGCGAAACTCCTTCTCTCAAAACTCTATTGCCCGAAAGCCGACTGCGCGGCCTTTTGCTTTCTGACTTCGAACCGAAACCTTGTCCAGCTGTCTTCGCGATGAACCGAAAGGCGCCCGTCCGATCCAGTGGCCGCCTGAGCTGCCAGTGCCAGACCAATGCCAACACCTTCAGCTTTTCCGGTGAAAAACGGCTCAAAAATCTTCTGTTCCAGACCTTCAGAGATTCCCGGTCCGTTGTCCAGCACATCCACACACAGCGAAGATTCGGATTCTGTCAGCCGAAGCCTCACTTTGCCACCAGGCCCGCAGGCATCCATCGCGTTTTGAGCAAGGCTGAGCAGCGCCAGCTGAACATGCTCCGAATCACTCACGGCCAGCGCCTCACTGTCAGCCGCAGGATTCTCCAGCGTCATCTGGATGTTCTGATGCTGGCACTGAAAATTCAGCAGTTCCACGACGTGATTCAGGATCGAGTCCATTCGGCCTGGTACAACGTTTTGAGAACTCCCGGAAGCCAGCCGCAACAAACCTCGAATATGACTCTCCGTCAGTGTCAGCTGACGAATCGCCACATCCAGACTCGCTCGATCATCGTGCTGACACCGACGAGCATGCAGTTGAACGGCCAGACGAGCCCCCATGATGGCATTGCGAAGCTGATGGGCCAGTCCTGCAGCCAGCTGAGACATCGCAGCCATCCGCTCCGTCGAACGTATCTGTTCGGTCTTCCGCTGAAGATCCGTCGCCATCTGATTGATCGAACTCGCGAGATGCCCAAGCTCATCGTCACGTTCGATCGGAAGCATTTCTTCGAAACGCATGGACGCCAGTTCGGCGACGCGATGCTGCATCGACCGAAGTCGCCTCTCAAATCCCGCAGCAATCAGCCATGAAACTGCAGCGGCACCAATCAGAGTCAGACCACCAACAATCAAAGGAGTCACAATGGCTTCTCGCCGAATAGCAGCCCGATCAGCTTCGCGCACAAGGACAAACAGCCGGGCGAGTTCCGGGGAACGAAAAACGTCGATCGTCCCGCACAACCATCGCTCTCCACGGATCGTCAGTGGAATCAACTGCTCCAGACGCCCGGAGTCATCCGGAGGCACCATCAGCGACTGCAGCTGACTCGAGATCTCACCAGAAACCGTAGAGGCAGTAACTCGGCTTGCTCCGTCGAATGCCACAAACTCCGCCCCCGAAAGACCTCGCAGCTGCAACAGAATCTGGTCCGTGATCGGAAACCGTGCGGAACTTAATGTCGCCATCACCTCATTCAGATCGTCCGTCAGCTGCTGCTCGGCGCGCGACGCAGAGATCCAGGCGTTGCTGATCGACAACAACACAATGGTCAGCCCGATCAGCACCGCAAAGGGAATCAGGATTTGGCGACGAATCGAAGATCTCATCTGCGTCCGCTTGAAGGAACACACATCTTTCAGGCTATTCCAATTCACCAACCAGAATACAGAAGCCGTCCGGATCGTGGATTCTTAATTCTCCCTGTGGCATGTAGAAACGTCGAAGAACATGGAAAGCAACCGACCTTCGTACGGCTCCAGCAAACTGGTCCGCATTGCCTTCCCCCGGCGGGTCACCGGCATCCTGCAGCCCACTGGCCAGCAGATGGTCCCGCAGCATCCGGACATCTTTTGAATACATGTAGAACAGAACAGCCTGATCCTCCGGGACAATGGGAGCGGAAGCCCGGGCCAGCATCAGCCTTGCATTTCCGGATGTCAGCATCACCCAGTTTGTCCGACCATCGACTCCTGCAAATCGGCTTTGCACGGAATACCCGAGAAGCGAATAAAACTCGGCTGACCGGTCAACGTCTTCCACATGCACCATCGGCATTTGCTGCTCCACACGGCACCGCTCCGGGCAATTCACAGATGGCAACGGAATCTGATTCACACAAATTCTCCCAAGAACCAAGAACCAAGGACCAAGGAAAACGCCCCCAGGCCATTCCCGGCGAATGGGCGTTTTTTGCCGTTCGCTGGCGAGGAAACAGCCATTCTCGGCAGAAGTGTTTCGATTTGTCGAGCTATCTGCTATCACTCCCGAAGGAAGTCGGACGACTTTTGTCTGCGATCGGTGCCCCTTGCGGTCGATCCACGCCTGGCGAGTCGTCTGTTTTTGTTTGTCTTAGTGAAAGGTGCGTTTTTCAATGGCCATATTTGATGACAATTCTCTGAGTATCGGGCGCAGTCCGATGGTGAAGATCAACCGCCTGACCAAGGGTCTGAACGCCACCGTTTACGCCAAGATCGAAGGTCGAAATCCTGCTTACAGCGTCAAGTGCCGAATCGGCGCTGCGATGATCTGGGACGCCGAAAAGTCCGGGAAGCTCAAGGCGGGCATGGAAGTTGTCGAACCGACCAGCGGCAACACAGGCATTGCCCTGGCGTTTGTGTGTGCGGCACGAGGATACAAGCTGACTTTGACGATGCCGGAAACCATGTCCGTCGAGCGTCGGATGATTCTTCGTGCCTTTGGCGCCAACCTGATCCTGACACCAGGCGCGGAAGGTATGAAAGGCGCGATTGCCCGCGCTGAAGAAATGGCCAAGCAGCCAAACGTTTACATGCCACAGCAGTTCAAGAATCCCGCCAACCCGGATATCCATGTGAAGACGACCGGGCCGGAGATCTTCGAAGACACCAACGGCAAGGTCGACATTTTTGTTGCGGGTGTCGGTACCGGCGGAACCATCACGGGTGTGAGCCGTTACCTGAAGAAGGACAAAGGCCTGAACGTCAAGTCAATCGCTGTCGAACCGGCCTCAAGTCCGGTTCTGTCCGGCGGCGCTCCTGGCAAGCATCGCATTCAGGGTATTGGGGCGGGCTTCAAGCCGGATATTCTCGACATGTCGCTCGTTGACGAAGTCGTTCAGGTAACTGATGAAGAAGCGATGGAGATGGCTCCTCGAGTCGCCCGAGAAGAAGGGATCCTCTGCGGAATCAGCTGCGGCGCCGCGATGACCGCTGCACTCAAAGTGGCAGCCCGCCCTGAAAGTGCCGGCAAGACCATCGTTGTGATCCTTCCTGACTCAGGCGAACGTTACCTGTCTTCCCCGATGTTCGACTACGCTCGAGAAGTTCCCGTGGCGTAAGGCCGCTGAGATTTCTCAGTCACAGAGCAATCGGAATTCCAAAACAAAAAGCGGCCCTGACTTTCAGTGAAAGTCAGGG
>CAZIGZ010000221.1:0-7765 GCA_964538835.1 uncultured Chitinophaga sp.
GCTCAGTCGATACCTGGGTCGAGATGGTCCGCAACTTCCGCAAGATGTTCCGCACGGAAGCCGGCAAGCCAGAAGTGCTGGCAGGCGTCAGCTCCCTGCGACGGTCCTGCCGGGTGGCCAATCAGCGCGGTTAGGGCTGCACAAGTATAGTGACGAAACACCGTATTTTCATTGATGAAGTCAATATAGGTGGCTGGCACCTTTGAGCAGAAAGAGAGGCACCGGCTGCGCGGTGCCTTTGTGGCTTTGAGCTGACTCTCGGCTTAGTGTTCTGTTAATGGGCGGGGAAACACGGAGCTGATGCGAGGATAGTGGGGACCGCGGGCGGCCGTTGAGGCGGCTCGGTGTTCGGCACCTGGTGCCTGGCGGACAGAGGGAAGTTCTGCACTGCCGTCCGTGGCAACTTCCAGCATTCCATCATCGCCGCGGTCGCGGTTCTTCTTCTCTTTCTCCATATCTTCAAGAATGTGGCCCAGAGGCCCCGCCAGCAGAGATGGCAACAAGATCGCATCCCCCCAGAGAGCCGCAAAGATCAGAGCACACATTATCCATCCAAATCTGCTGATCAGGAGTAGCTCGACCGGGTAGAGAGTCAGCATGCCAATGCCGATGGCAGCGCTTGTCTGCCACAGAGCAGGACCGCAATGTTCAAGTGAGCGAGCAACCGCCTCCTGCCGAGATACGCCTTCCCGGATCAGCTTCTGGAACCATGTCATCATGTGGAGCGTGCCGTCAACAGCAATGCCCAGCGCGACCGACGCCGTGATCATGGTTCCAATGTCGATTCGAATTCCGCTCCAGCTCAAAAGTCCGAACACAATCGCAACAGGGGCCACGTTTGGCAACATTGAAAAGAAGGCTGCGGTCATGTTTCGCAGCAACACGACCATAACCAGTCCGATCAGAACAAACGCCATTGCAAAGCTGTTGATCAGGCTTTCCAGCAGGGCCTGCTGAGTCCGCAGAAAGATGGGGATCAGACCGGTGACAACGTGGGCAGGCTTTCCGTTCGAAAACTTCGCGAGTTCGACATCGGCGATCTTTGAAAGTTCGCCAGTCAACTGCTTGTAGTCGTAGTCCGACAGAATGCTCGACTGGCAGGTAATCCGCCAGACTTCGTCACCTGCCTTGTGCAGCATTCGATCGCCTTCACGCTTCCAGTCGGCGGACTGTGTCGGCAGTGCAATCATACTGGCCAGGACTTCTGAATCGCTGCCGCCCTTCTGAAGCTTCTCATGAATTCGCTCACCAATCAGATTCTCACGCAAATGAGTTTTGCGTCGCTGCATGGCGGTCATGTCACCGGTGTCAGGATCATCAAGATTCAGGAATGACGCCAGAGACAGGGTTCCGCTAACCTCCGGATGCTGACGAAGGGCATCCTGAACCTGCAGCACCATCTTTGCTCTTTCGAGGAACGGAACGTTCTTCTGCTGAGTCGTGTTGAAGCGAACAATCGTATCGACGGAAACAATGCCCGACAGATTCTCTTCGAGGTACTGGTAGTCCTTGACGACTCGATTGTCATCCGGGAAGTAGCGAATGACCTTAGTCTCTGTCTTGAAATGAACGAGACCCCATGTGCACGCCACGACTGCGGCGAGGTTTGCCATCATGTTCAGCTTGCGGTGACGTGACAGCCAGCGACCGAGGTTGTTCCAGAAGAGGCTTCCGGTCTGCTCAGGCTTCGGCGGTTTTTCCGGCCAGTACAGCATCAGAGCCGGCAGGAGATACAGAACGCAGCCGAAAGAGATGACGCAGCCAATGGACGCGTAGATCCCGAAGTCTCGCACGGGAACCAAAGAGCTGACCACAAGCGACGCCAGACCAATCGCAGTGGTAGCGCTCGCCAGAAAACATGGGAGCCAGGCGGTTGCCGTCGCGTGGCGAACAGCTTCTTCGCAGGATTCGAGACCGGAGTTCTTCCAGTAGTTGCACAGGTGAATGGCCCCTGAGACAGAGATCACCAGCAGCAGCGTTGGCATGACCGCCAGCACCATATTCATACTGCCGCCCATCAGTGGAACCAGAGCACAGGCAGCCACAGCACTCAGCACAGATACTCCCTGAACCAGCATGCACAACCGGAAGCTTCTCAGCATCACATAGCTCAGTCCGACACTGACAAGCACGGCCATGAGCAACGGTGAACGATGGTAGATGTCCCACACCGGCACAGTGTTATTCCACGCAGAGTGCTTGACTCCGGTATTCATGGCTGTACTGGCCACTGGTCGCCCGCCCAGATGCAGGGATTCTTCAGAGATGCCGGAGCGATGTGCTGCCTGCGCAATCGCTTCCAGTGCCGCGCGAGGATCTTCGATACCGGCTTCGCTCAGATTGACTGAAACGGCCGCCATTGTCCCTTCGACGTACCATGAATCTGTGATACATGCGGAATCTCCGAGACCGGGCACCACCATTGTTTTCAGGTCAGCAATGAAGTTTGCAGCGACTTCGGAGTCGATATGCATGCGAGGCCATGACAGCTGCAGATCCGGCTGCCGAAGGTTCTTGACATATTCAACAAGGGCATCATGCAGCTTCCAGGATTTTTCGTCATCGAGACTCAGATGTTCCTCTGTCGGGACAGGCATGGATCGCACAACGGACTCAACCGCAATTCCATATTTCTCTTTCCCCAGTTTTGCCGCAGCTTCTGCCACGCTGGTTGAGTGTCGGCGTGATTGTTCTGTCAGAGCCAGGCACAGTGGGCCGGATCCAATCAGAAGACCATGTGTTCGGTTGAGGGCCGTTGGCAGGGGCAGCTTTTCCGCCAGCATTCGCCGCATGAGATCCGCGGGCTCCGTGACTTCGATGACGTAAGGAGAGCCCCCTTCACGAACACCGCCGGCTTCGATTCCTTCGAGATGAGCGCAGAACTTCGCGATGCGTGGATCGGTGAGAGTGCAGTCGTCCCAAGAAACAAGAATGCGGTCTTCCTGCGGGAACAGATCCTGGTACCAGCTCAGGATGCGGGATTGAGGGTCGTCCTTGGGCAGCCAGCCAGCGACCTCATTTTCAAGCTCGATATGCCGGAGTGACCAGACCATGAGGGGCAGCAGGAACACGACGGCCCCGATCAGCCACAGCGAATAACCATTTCCCCATCGGTCGCGTCGTTCGAAGAATGACTTCATCCCTGCCGTCCGTTCTTGCTTCGCCTGTTTTGCCTGCCGCCGGGGCAACCGCAAAACGCTGGTTCCTGCACCTCAATGTGCCGGTGATCTCAGATTCAGCAACAACGCCTGTGCAAACGACCGGCGCAGCCTGAGTCTGCCGTAGCTATGAGATCGTCCTTGCGGGCGAATGAGCGGAATTCCAGATTGCAGAATGCCACTTGCCTGAACAGTCCGCAGTCTGACGGTGCAGCCCGCACCAGTCGTCTCACCTGCGCAATTAAAGGAAGGGGAACGGATCGCAGGGAAACGGCAAGACAGAGAAACTCTTCCGGTCATTCGGATAGCGAAAACTGGCTATTCCAGCGAAGGACCTTCTTCCGGATCTTTCTGAATGGGCTCACTCTTGTCCCATTTCACAGCCCGCTCTTCATCGGAAGGTTCAAGAAACGGACGCACGACCCGGAAGCCGACCCCCAGTGCATCCGTGAAATACCAGATGCTTTGAGGATCCTGCGGATCCTGTTGCTTCCACTCTTCACTGGATCCTTCGCGAACGGCGGAGCGGAGCATTTCGGCCGGATCATCCCAGCCACCGCCTCGAACAACGCGTGGATATTCGGTCAACGGAATCACGAGCGGATTGACGGACTGACCCTCAAACTTCCCATACGAGTCCGGGGCATACTGATCGAGCACCCATTCGGCGACATTTCCATGGATGTCATAAAGGCCCCACGGATTGGGCTTCTTCTGGCCAACGGGGTGGTACTTTCCTTCGCTGTTGGCGTCAAACCAGGCATAGTCACCTAAAGCACTCGCGTCGTCGCCGAAGAAGTACACCGACTTTGAGCCAGCACGGCACGCGTACTCCCATTCGGCTTCTGTCGGAAGACGATAGTAACGCCCCGTTTTGGCACTCAGCCAGACGCAGTACATGCGAGCCGCGTGCTGGGTCATGCAGATCGCTGGATTGTTTTCACGCCCCATCCCGAAGCTCATATCCACATACGGAGGCGTGGGACGAGTGACCGAGTCCGCCACTTTGTCTCGAGGCGTCGCCTTTTTTCCGTATGCGGCACGTCGGAGTGAATCCACCTTGTCGCCCCAGACCTCATACTGATTCCATGTGATCTCGTACTTGCTCATCCAGAACGGTGAGATTTCCACTTCATGCTGCGGCCCTTCGTCTTCGCGTCGCCCCGCTTCACTTTCGGGACTCCCCATCAGGAAAGTTCCACCCGCGATGGGTACCATCTCGATCTTGTAGGTCGTGTGTTCCAGAGGCTCAGCGTAGGGCTTCATGTCCGCTGGCGCAGCAGCGACCGAATCCTTAACGGTTAATGGCTCTGACTTTGCCACAACCTGTTGTGCAGAGGCTGCTCCGGAAAGACTGAAAGCAACCATCATGCTCAGGATCAGCAGCAGGGAAGTCCGGATTGATTTGCGGAATGCAAATGTGTTCATCGAAGAAGCCAGCGAAGCGGTGATCGGGCGAAATGTTGGTACCACACTGCTGCAAGCTTCAGGAATTTACGTCCGCCCGTCAACAGACTTCAGTGACCGGCGTGAGCATTCCAGGTGATGACACCCGGAGATTACCGCTCAGGCGGAGATTCTCGCCCCTGAACCCGACTCCGAGGGCCAACCTGAAATCAAGCCAACCCGAAATCAAGCCCCTGTCATTCCCATTGATTCGACGTAGATAAAGAGAACGCCTATAGGTCGAAAGACTGACCAAACTGGGGAATAATCGGAGGCAAATCAGAGGCGTCTTCGGCAATCTTTGCAAGCGCGTTGGCGGACTTCGACTCGCCATGGACGATGAAGACCTGCTCTGCGCCGCCTTGCTTTTGCAGTTCGTTGAACCACCACCGGAAGTCGGACGCGTCGGCGTGAGCGGAGAGTCCGTTTACAATCTCCACGCGAGCGTTCAGAGGCAGCGTTTTTCCGAGGATTTTCAGTTCCTGACGTTTCTCAACAATACGGCGCCCCAGCGTATGTTCTGCCTGAAATCCAATGATCAGGATGGCATTGCGATCATCACTCACCGCTTGCTTCAGGTGATGGACAACTCGACCATTCTCACACATGCCACCGGCGGCGATAATCACCATAGGGCCTTCACGACGGTTGAGTGCCATGCTTTCGTCCTGAGATTGAACGTACGTCAGGCCCTCGAAGTCAAAGACATCGTCGTCATGCTTCAACGTGGCCTGAACGTCGCTGTCCATGTCCCTCGTGTGTTCGCGATGGACGTCTGTCAGACGAATCGCAAGCGGACTGTCGATGAACACGGGAACTCGGCACATCGCATCTTCATTTCGCAGCTCATTCATCAGATACACGAGCATTTGCGTTCGTCCAAGACTAAACGCCGGAATGATGACTCGCCCGCCGCGCCGTGACGCTTCGCAAATCACGCGCTGAAGTTCCGCTTTGACGTCTGACGTATCCGGATGTACTCGGTCCCCGTACGTTGACTCGCAAATCAGCACGTCGCAGCGTCCAATCGTTTCAGGATCCATCAGGAGTGGCTGATGGCGTCTGCCGAGGTCGCCGGAGAAAACGACACGCTTCCATTCCGGGCCGTCCTGAATTTCCAGCTCGACGATGGACGCCCCAAGAATATGCCCCGCATGATGAAGGCGCAAACGGACACCGTCGAGAATCTCGTCCCATTCGTGGAAGGGAACGGTTTCAAACAGCTTTGCGGCGTGACGAGCATCCTCTTCGGTGTAGAGAGGCTTCGTTTCGTGTTGCTCACCCTTGTAGCGTTTTCGGCGCTCGTAGCGAGCATCTTCTTCCTGAATCTTCGCACTGTCCCGCATCATGATGGAAGCGATGTCGGCCGTCGCCGGACTGGAGAAGATTGGCCCGCGAAAACCCGCTTTGTAAAGCCCCGGAAGGTTGCCGCAGTGATCAATATGAGCGTGTGACAGGATCACCGCATCCAGTTTTGAGGGGCGGCAGCGAAACTGTTGGTTCTTTGGCAGGGTGTCCTCTTCCCGGCCCTGGAACAGACCGCAATCCAGAAGGATGCGGACGGAATCCGTTTCAATCAGGTGCTGACTGCCAGTCACTTCGCCGGCCGCGCCCAGGAACGTGATCTTCATAGGGGACTCTAAGGAGATGGGAGGTGCGAAATCCTGTTGATTTTTCCAGCCAAATGACCCGTTTTTGCCTCATTGTCTGGACGAATGAACAGAACCTCGCGAAAATGTCTGGAAATCCGTGAAAAACCAGCGAACATCCGCTGCCGGATATGTTGTAGAGTGACACACGGGCTAATGCGAGTCTCGTGGAATCAGGAGTGAATACGATGCTCTTCAAAAATCCAATCCTTCGCACTGTTCGAACCGGTCTGATTCTGGCTGGAATCGGAATGCTGGGGTTGTCGTGGTCGTCTGCCGTGAAGGCGGATGAGACTGCAAAGACAGAATCGAAAGAGGCGGGAGCGGAAATTCCGCTGGCAGAGTTTATTGACCAGCAGATTCGTCAGGGCTGGGCGGACAATGAAATTCAGCCGTCTCCGGTCGCGACCGAAGAAGAGTGGGTTCGCCGAATCTACCTCGATCTTTGCGGTCGCATTCCGACTCTGACGGAAGTGAAGGGGTTCCTGGAAGACAAGAATCCTCGCAAGAAGGCGATGCTGATCGAATCGCTTCTGGAGAACGAGGACTACGTTCGCAACTTCACCACCATCTGGACAAACAACTCCATCGGTCGCGGAACTCCTCAGCGAGTCAGTCGAACGGGCATGGAGAAGTTCTATCGCGAAGCCTTCGCCAAGAATCGTCCCTGGGATGAGATCGTCGTAGACATCGTCACGGCGTCAGGTCACTACGAAGAAAACGGCGCGGTCAACTACATCCTGGCTCAAATGCAGAATCAGGATGAAGGGGTTCAGCTGACCGCGATGACGACGCGACTGTTTCTCGGGCTGCAGGTTCAGTGTACTCAGTGTCACAACCATCCGTTTAACAAGTGGCAGCAGGACCAGTTCTGGGAGTTCAACAGTTTCTTTCGTCAGGTCGACAAGCGAGACCATCGCAAGCTGGATCCGAAGACTGGTCGTCAGGTGGATGATTACTCCGAAGTTGTGTGGCAGGAATTCACGGGTCCTGTTTATTACGAAAAGCGAAGCGGGATGATGCAGGTTGCGTTTCCCCGCTTCCAGGGACATGAAGTTGATCCAGGGCCAGGCGTGGATCGCCGAGCAGAGCTGGCAAAGTTGATTGTTCAGCCGATTGGGGATGAGCCTCCTCAGCTGGCTCAGGCGATGGTAAACCGTACATGGGCACACTTCTTCGGCTACGGATTTACTCGTCCGGTCGATGATATGGGACCACATAATCCGGCAAGCCATCCAGAACTGCTGGACCGACTGGCTCGTGAGTTTGTGGCTTCGAAGTACAACGTGAAGGATCTGGTTCGCTGGATTGTGAACTCAGAGGCTTACGGGCTCAGCAGCCAGTTTGGCGATAAGAACAAAATCGACGACCCGGCAGCTGGCGAGATGCCATTGTTCAGCCACATGTACCTCAAGTCGATGCAGGCTGAGCAGCTTTATGATTCACTGATTGTGGCGAGCAATGCACACCAGTCCGGCAACGGAAACTGGAGTGCTCAGGAAGAGCAGCGAC
>CAZIGZ010000222.1:0-1417 GCA_964538835.1 uncultured Chitinophaga sp.
TCTGCCTGTTTCGCCACCTGGCCGGTGCTGTTCGGGGAACCTTGTTCCGCGATATCGAATCGCGGCACGGACCTCCGACAGAACGCGGACGTTATGGGGCCAGTGAGCTGAACGCAAGCCTTGATTGCCAGCGCACGAAAAACCCGAAAGGCTGTGACACCTTTCGGGTTTCGAGGTTCGGTTCTGGTTTTCCGGATCAGCCGATGTAGCTGTCGTCTGCAAAGTCGCTCATGAACATATCGATCGATCGGCGTTCGCGAGTCGGAACCCAGACGGTTTCCTGTTCAGTGGTGGCGTCCGGCACAACAGTCTGTGCTTCTTCCACCTGCTGAGGGACCACTGGGTCTTCGTTTACTTCTTCTGCAGGCTGCTCACCCAGTAGAGGACTCAGTGTCTGCAGCTCCGAAACTGGTGCTGTGGCAGGTCGTGCCAGTCGTGCCACCGAAGCGCCTCGAATTCGAGACGTTGGTGTTGTGGGGGTTTGCTGCACCGCCGGGGTTTCCGCACGAGTCGATGTCGTTTCCTGAGTCTGAACGCTGGTTGTGGAAGCGGAGTTCGTTTGAGGCTGGAATACAGAAGACTGAGGACGCATTACAGGAATTCGAACGATTGGCAAACCTGCTGGTCCGTTCTGCAGCTCTGGCATGGAAGGAGCATCTTGTGAAGGTGCTGCACTGGCGGCTTCCAGATTTCGCTGAACCATCGTTGAGCCTGGTCCACCCATCGCGAAGTACATGACAGGAACGAACTCGCCTTCTTCTGTCGTCGGTTCGACAATAACCTCGCCGCTGCCTTCGACAACAGTCACTTCTCCATCAAAGGTGTCGTCCAGCGTCACCTTCACTTCACCATCTTCGGTGACTTCTTCGGTCACCTCTTCATACCACTCGCCGCCATCCGGCGATCCAGTCATGTAGTAGATCGGATTGCCGTCGGCATCAAACTCGGAGAAAGAGGAGTCGTTGATGCCAAACCAGTAGATGGGGGATACTTCCGGGTCGCCGTCTTCAGGAACGTCGACTCCTGTGTAGTCCTCCTTTGGCAGATTGTATTCGTCAATCAGACCACCGAACGTCTCTGCAACCCACGCGTAGCCATCTGGAATCCCGTCGCCGTCAAGGTCAAGAGATTCCGGCGGAAGCAGCGAAGGGTCAACGCCATCGACCACAACTCCGCGGAACGCCCAGGAGGGATCCCAGCCTTCAAGTGATGTCAGATCGTAAGTGGCTGGATCAAATTCGACTTCAGAGGTGACTTCAACAGGAACGCCATGTTCATCGAAAAACTCCGGACCAAACGTGCAGACCGCCAATTCCGGCTGCATTTCAAAGGCTTCCGGCGGAAGTTCCGATCCGTCCTCGCCCACCATCATGCTGAACATGGAGAACATGCCAGCGGCAAGGCGAGAAAGCTCTTC
>CAZIGZ010000222.1:1517-7724 GCA_964538835.1 uncultured Chitinophaga sp.
TCTGTTGTCACCAGTTCTCCGACCGGAATAGCGGCCGCACAAAGCAGTGAACGTGTTTCGCATGCATCCGCGGCGGTGGACATCCTGCTGTAGGATGCCTTTCTGCGGTTCCGGTTGCGGTTCAGGATGTTCATCAGATTGATTCCTTAAGAGACAGGCTTCCCCGAAGGGTTATTGGGTGAATTTGTGCCGCAATCGAAGACACCGATAACACCGCACAGTCTGACAAATCGGCACAACCGTTATGATCACTCCAGTTTGCCGGACACTGCAACGCCAGAAAACGCTGTGTTTTCCGTGGTCATGTGCTGTCAGAACGGGTTTCTGTTTTGGGGCCCGCGAGCCTCGTGTTCACAGAATCCAGTGTTTTCACTTGTTTCCGTGTGTCTCCACACAAAGAGGGGACATCAGCGGCGCGAGATTCCCCCGATTCGCACTTCCAAATGCTGGCTCCGAGCGGATTTCCAGGGGTGCCAGGAATCGAGACGCTCTACAGGTATTTTCTGCGTATCGCTTCGTTCAAACGCAAAAACCGCGGCCGGAATGTCCGACCGCGGTCTTCGCAGGAATCTCAATTGGGCTACCGTCACCCGGAACGCATTTGTTCGGGCCTGAGGTTTACAGTGCTGCAGACATCACTCAAATGATCTCTGCACCATTCACTATGTCAAAAGGTCCTTCACGCATTCGCGCTCGTCCTTCAACTCGTTCACCGTGATGTCGATCTTGGACTTCGCAAACTCGCTGTGGTTCTGCCCCTTCACGATCGATACCTTCTTGCCATCACTGACGAGAGGGAATCCGGTGATCAGACCGGCTTCGATGCCGTAGCTTCCGTCACTGCACACAGCAGCACTGAAGCAGGTGCCGGCTGGTGTTGGTCGAATCACACCCTTGACGGTATCAAGAACGGCATTGGCCGCAGACGCCGCGCTGGAGGCACCTCGAGCTGCAATCACAGCCGCGCCACGCTTCTGGACTGTTGAAATGAAGTCGCCCTTCAGCCATTCGTGATCCGTGATAACTTCGGTTGCCGGCTTGCCATTAATCGTTGCATGATAGAAGTCCGGATACTGAGTCGCGGAGTGATTGCCCCAGATGCCCACGTTCTTCACTGCGGCGATTGGTACACCGGCCTTCTGAGCCAGCTGAGAGACAGCTCGGTTCTGATCCAGCATCGTCATTGCGTAGAAGCGATCTTCCGGAACGCCCTTGGCATTCTTCATCGCGATCAGGCAGTTCGTGTTGCAGGGATTACCGACGACCAGAACTCGAACGTCCGGAGCTGCAGCGGCTGCGATAGCTCGGCCCGTGCTGGTGAAGATCGGCCCGTTGATGCGGATCAGGTCGCCTCGTTCCATACCGGCCTTACGAGGAACGCTGCCGACGCACAGAATCCAGTTGCAGTTTCTGAATCCATCTTCCAGATGATCGCTGTCTGCCTTAACCACACCATGCAGTGTCGGGAACGCACAGTCGTCCAGTTCCATGTGCACGCCGTCCAGGGCTTTCAGGACCGGTGGAACTTCGACCAGATGGAGAATGACTGGCTGATCCGAACCAAACACTTCACCGGACGCGATGCGATAGATAAGTGAATAACCAATCTGCCCGGCAGCACCGGTGACTGCAACACGAATGGGAGCGACCATGAAAGGACATACCTTTTGACGAGAGGACGCGAATTGAGAAGGCTCGATGGAACCTAACGGAATTCTAGACCAGCACGAAAGGCAAATTCAAAATCGCTGGTGAAGCGTTCAGGGAAATGCTGGTCGTGAGAAATCGATCGACGCATGAAAAAAGCTCAGCCGGTTTAAGGGCTGAGCTTCTTTCTGTTTCACCGCTGGGCGGCTAAGGCTTACTTCATGGCAGCCTTGGCTTCCTTTTCCTTACGACGCTTCTCAAGGATTTCTCCCTGCAGACCGCGAGGTACCTGGCGGTAGGCGAGGAATTCCATGGTGAAGGTGCCCTTACCCTGAGTCATCGAGCGAAGTTCGTTCGCATAGTCGAACATGCTGGCCAGCGGAGCTTCTGCATTGATCACACAGATGCCGCCGTTGACTTCAGAGCCAGTCACCAGTCCTCGCTTGCTGGACAGGTGGCCGGTGATTTGTCCCTGGTATTCGTCCGGAACTTCGATTTCCAGCTTCATGAATGGTTCCTGAAGAGCCACATCGGCCTTCTTCAGTGTTTCACGCATACAGCCCAGAGCACAGATCTTGAACGCCATTTCGGACGAGTCGACGTCGTGGTAACTGCCGTCCTGCAGTCGCATCCTGACGTTGACGACTTCGTATTCGCCGAGAGGACCCTTCTTCAGGCCTTCTTCGAAGCCATCATCGCAAGGCTTAATGAACTCGCGAGGAATTCGTCCGCCGGTCACTTCGTCAACGAACTCGTAATGCACTTCCGAAGTTTCCGGAAGTGGTTCCAGAATGCCCTTCACGTGAGCATACTGACCGGAACCACCAGACTGCTTCTTGTGCTTGTAGTCGAACTCGACGGCCTTCGTTGGGCATTCGCGGTAAGCAACACGAGGTTCACCAACGGTGCACTCGCACTTGTATTCGCGCTTGATACGCTCGACGTAAATTTCCAGGTGAAGCTGGCCCATTCCCGCGATCAGAGTCTGACCGGTTTCTTCGTCGGTCTGAACTCGGAAGGTTGGGTCTTCGCGACGGAATCGCTCAAGAGCCTTGCCAAGCTTGTCCGCGTCGTCTCGCTTCTTCGGCTCGATCGACAGACGGATCACCGCATCAGCAACGAAGATGTTTTCCAGAGAGACATTCACGCCTTCTGCTGTGAACGTGTCGCCGGACGCACAGTCCACACCCACCAGAGCGATAATGTCGCCTGCTTCTGCTGAATCGATGTCTTCGCGGTCGTTCGCGTGCATACGCACAAGTCGTCCGAAGCGGACTGACTTGCCCGTACGAGCATTCACGTAGGACTGACCCTTGATGATCTTGCCCTGATACAATCGGGTGTAAGTCAGCTGGCCGAAGCTTTCGACAACCGTCTTGAACGCCATGCAAACGAGCGGAGCGTCGGGTGAGTCCTGCAGCAGGATTTTTGGATGCTGACCGTGCTCATCAACCGGCTTGCTGTTGTCGATTGCGTACTTTTCACGTTCCGGAGGAGAAGGCAGGTAGCGAACGACAGCGTCCAGAGCTTCCTGAACACCCTTGTCCTTGTACGCACTTCCCATCAGAACCGGAGTAATCTGCTGAGCGATTGTCGCCTTTCGAATCACGGCCCGAACCTGCTCGATGGACACTTCTGCTTCTTCCAGCAGGAGGCTCATCAGGTCGTCATCATGCAATGACAATTCTTCCAGCATCTCGCGGCGAGCCTTATCAGCAGCGTCCTTGTATTCCGCCGGAATCGGGCTGCGAATAATGTCTTCGCCCTTGTCGCCCTCGAACGTGACAGCTTCCATTCGAACCAGGTCAATCACGCCCTTGAAGGCAGATTCTGCACCCATCGCCAGCTGGAGTGGAACAGCGTTACACTTCAGCTTCTCCTTCATGGCCGCGATCACCTTGCCAGGATTCGCGCCAATTCGGTCCATCTTGTTGATGAACGCAATTCGAGGAACGCCGTAGCGTCGCATCTGACGGTCCACGGTCAGAGACTGGCTCTGAACGCCACCCACCGCACACAGAACCAGAATGGCCCCGTCGAGTACTCGAAGGCTTCGCTCCACTTCGACGGTGAAGTCCACGTGTCCCGGAGTGTCAATGATGTTGATCGGGTGACTGGTGCCCAGTTCCTTGTCTTCCCATTCCACGCGAGTCGACGCGGAGGTAATCGTGATGCCACGCTCACGCTCCAGTTCCATGTGGTCCATGGTCGCGCCGCCGTCGCCGCCCTTCACTTCTCGAATCTTGTGGATTCGACCGCAGTAGAACAGGATTCGCTCGGTCAATGTGGTCTTGCCCGAGTCAATATGAGCCGAGATTCCGATGTTGCGAAGTCGGGTAATGTCCATGGTTGAACAATGTGCCTTGAAATGAAAGAAATAGGACAGTCATCGCGGCAGGGCCGCACCGGAAGTAGAGACCGCTGTTCATCGCCGGCACCTTCACAACGCTGGAAGATCTGACAGATCCACGTTGTTCAGGACGACAATACGCAACCTCCCTGATGCTCAGTGCTCGCATCCCGTGCCATTATTGCACGGGGGTCAACCCCAATCGTCCCGTCGTCCCAGCGAAGCCGAACAACGGATGAACTCAGGATCGTGTCGACTGAGTTCCGAGGCGTCATTTCGCACTGATGAGGATTCTTTGCAGAGTTCATCAGGACGCGAACGGTGCTGATTTCAGCAGAGTTTCGACAACCGCCACTCCGCCATCAGCGCGCACACATGTACATCAACTCGTTTTTCGAGATGGGGAATGGTATCGGCGTTTTCGACGTTTCGAAAGAGGAAGAGCCCTGAATTCACTGAACTCTCAACCATTCCTGCCGTGGAAAACCGCCCGAGCCTCCAACTTCCGGCTCCGTGAAGGCGGAACGGCTGAGACTGCAAAAGTGGCGACCCAGTGTCATCAGGTGCCAGGCACCTGAATACGAAAAACCAGACTGGGGACTCACGGAATGGTTCATTGCCTGCCATCTGCTCGCCGCCTTTCGACGTCAGGGACGGGCCGGGGCTGACTTTCGAGAATGCCGATTTTTCGGTCCTCGGGCTCCACACCACTCCCAAGTTCTGCCAGCGAGCTTCGCCTCGAATTCCAGACTCACATCGACGATCCTGGAATTCCGACCTAAGATTCTGCTGATTGCACTGCAATCATTGCCGGGAAGGAGTCCGGCCTGAGGTCTGGGAGGCTCAAAAGTCGCTCCCGCTCGCCATTCTCAATCCCTTCAAGTTGTCAGCTACTATGGGTCTCGAAAATCGCGATTATCTGCGGGACGACTACGACGAATCCCCCCGCATGAGTTTTGCCGTCGGCGGCATCATCAAGAAGCTCATCGCGGTCACCGTCATTTGCTACCTTGCGCAGATTTTCACGACGAAGAACGGCGTCTCCATCGTCCAGAGCTGGCTGGAGTTGAATTTCTCCTCCACAGTGCTCGGGGGACAGATCTGGCGTCTGGTGACCTATGCGTTTTGCCATAACGTGGGAGACTTGTTCCATCTTGTGATGAACATGGCCACGTTGTTCTTCATTGGCCGAATGCTTGTCCTGCTTCTCGGCGAAAAGGAATTCCTCTGGTTCTATCTGACGTCCGCTGTCTTTGCCGGAATTGCTGGCCTTTCGTTCTACCGGCTGATCAATATGTCCCCCTCGATCGTTGGGGCCTCGGGAGCGGTGTATGCCATCTTCACTTTGGTGGCGATGCACTATCCACGTCAAACGGTGTTGCTGATGGGGGCTATCCCCATTCAGATGCGTTGGCTGCTGGCACTCTTTATTGCACTGGATGTGCTTCCAATTCTGACTGGACAGGCCCGATTCAGTGAGACAGCAAGCAGTTGTCATCTGGGCGGTGTGCTCTTTGGGTACCTGTACTTCAAGTGGCACATGAACCTGAGCCGCTGGTGGGATCGGTTTGCCGGCCGAGTGATGAATCGTCGTCGGAACCCAGGCAAGCTGAAGGTATACGCTCCGTCGACTCAGCCAGAGACGAGTCTCGAAGAACAGGTCGACGCGATCCTCGAGAAGATCAGCCAGCATGGTGAATCCAGCCTGACAGCTCGAGAACGCAACATTCTGACTCAGGCCAGCAGGCAGCTTCGGAAGAATCGAAGCTAAAGCACCCGGCGGAATGGATGCTTGCGGCGTCCGGTGAACGGTGAGCTGCGGGCCGACAGTTTCCGCGAGCTCGCAGGGCGCGATGTGCGAATTCTATATCTAGTGTCTGGCAGGCAACGTACCCGCTTGTTTGGTATCGGCGAGCATCGTGAGCAAGGAAGGGGCAACAAGCGAGCCGGCTGCTCCGGTTCAAGGCTTCAGCCCTTATGAAGTGATGCAAAACCGGAGGACTCGTGCCCTTCCGCTCTATAGCAATCGACCGCGCATAAAGAAACGCAGGAGCAAACTCCTGCGCTGGAAGTCGAGCATTGCAAAGCACGATCAGACGGTACTCTGCTGAGCCTCGAGCGTCGCCTAGTTTTCCTGGCTGTTCGGAAGAAAGCGTCCGCCGCTCATGAACATGCCGTTGTCACATGGTGAGCACCATTCGATCTGGACG
>CAZIGZ010000223.1:0-7670 GCA_964538835.1 uncultured Chitinophaga sp.
CCAAGCGAAAGAACAAGGATCAGTCCGCCGCGGAACCGACTCAGGAAGAACTCAACCACATCCTGAACAGCCCCACCGGCATGCAGGAGAAACGCCGCCGATTGTCGAATCTGTCGTGGTTCATGAAGTGTCTGTGTGAACCGATCGCCAAGCGAGCCAACAAGGAAGAGAAGCTCACCGGGCACTTCTGGGAATCCCGCTTCAAGGCTCAGCCACTGCTGGATGAAATGGCGATTGCGGCCTGCATGGCGTACGTCGACTTAAACCCCGTGCGAGCCGGTGCGGCGGAGTCTCCGGAAACCAGTGAATTCACCAGCATTCAGGAACGCATCAAAGACCGCCAGGCCGCCAAAGATGTTCGCGGCACCGAAGCTGAGCAGGAGCAACTGGAACACGGCCAGCATGCCGGCTGGCTGGCTCCAATCGAACTAAAACCCAAGAGCAAGTCTGATACTGACAAGCCACCCAAACGACGAGCCAGCCACAAGGGCTGCCTCGAGATGACTTTGGATCGTTACCTGCAACTGGTGGACTGGACCGGACGGCAACTGAAAAAGGATAAGCCCGGAGCGATCTCCAAAGGCCTGCCGGAGATCCTGTCCCGCCTGGAGTGTTCAGTCGATACCTGGGTCGAGATGGTCCGCAGCTTCCGCAAGATGTTCCGCACAGAAGCCGGCAAGCCGGAGGTGCTGGCAGGAGTCAGCTCCCTGCGACGGTCCTGCCGGGTGGCAAATCAGCGGGGATAGAGCTGCGCAGGTACAACGAAAAAATGCAGAGGTTTCACTGGTCAAGTCGGCATAGGTGGCTGGCACCTGACGTAGCGGAATGGCGACGGGGAGAGTGACGGCAACGCCGAATGGCTGCAAAGTGCGTGCTGGGCTGCAGCTACTCGGGGGAACAATATTCGGGGAGCAGTCTGAGGGTCAAAGTCCGGATAACTGATTTAACCGGTCTATCTTGCCACATGGAAGTGGCGGACGGTCGTCGCTTGTGTTGCCAAAAAGCATCGCGGGGCTTCTGTGTGCTAGGTTTCCTGACAAGGACTGAACAGTCTTGATCCTCTGAGAATTCTCTCTTGCACGAATGGTGTGTTCGGGCGAGGGGCGTTCCGAATTTCGAAATCAGCGAACAGGCAGAATTCATGGACCCCAGCCATCTCCGGGAACTCGTTGAACTGGAAGACAGTTACTGGTGGCACGTTGCCAAGCGGCAACTGGTCCTGCAGTTGCTCCAGAAGCACTGTCCGCCACCTGGAAGGCTGGTCGAAGGGGGAGTCGGTTCCGGCCGGAATCTGGTTGAATTCAACCAGCTGGGTTTCGATGTCACCGGCTTTGATCTGATGCCTGAGTCAGTGGAGCATGTCCGGCAGCGCGGCATTGAAGACGTGCGTGTTCACGATCTTGGGGAACCCTGGCCTGTCGACAGGAATTCCCTGCGAGCCGTTGTTCTGTTGGATGTTCTTGAGCATGTCGCTGATCCGGCCCATGTGCTTCGACATGCCTGGGAATCTCTGGAACCGGGTGGCGCTGTGATTGCCACTGTGCCGGCACATCCATGGCTCTACAGTCGATGGGATGAGCAGCTTGGCCACTTCCGACGCTACACGCCTTCTGAATTTCGCAAGCACGCGAACGAAGCGGGTTTCCGAGTGTCCTGGATGAACTTCTGGAACAGTTTCACCATGCCGGCCGCCGTGGCAGTCCGTGGATGGGAGAAGCTGTTTCCAAAGCGAACGCAGCCTGACTTTCCGAAAGTCTCGTCATTCACAAATCGTGCTTTGCTGACAGCAGCGGCTGCGGAACGATGGTGCCTGACCAAAGTCGGTATTCCAACGGGGCTTTCACTGGCGGGAGTTTTCCAGAAATGAGCCTCGCAAAATCTCAGCGACGAGATCGTCGCAACGTCGAGATCTCCGTGGTCTTGCCGGTCTTCAACGAGACGGCGATTCTCTCGGAGTTGACTCGTCGAATCGTTTCCGTGATGGAAACTCAAAAGCTGACTTTCGAGATTGTCTACGTCAACGACGGCTCTTCCGACGGATCGCGCGAGCACCTCGAGGCTCTTGCGAATGGTGATTCGCGGATTGTCGTTGTTCATCTCTCGCGAAACTTTGGGCATCAGCCGGCCGTTCATGCGGGCCTGGAACATGCTGCCGGCGACGTCGTGATCGTGATGGATTCCGACATGCAGGATGACCCTTCAGCGATCCCGCGTTTCCTGGAACAGTGGGAGAACGGCTTCGATGTCGTCTATGCTCAGCGGTTCAATCGCAAAGAGAACGCCGCCAAACGGTTTCTGTTCTACAGCTTTTATCGTGTTTTGAATTCCATCGCTGACAGTCCGATTCCTGTTGACGCCGGAAACTTCGGCTTGATGGATCGTAAAGTTGTCGATGCCCTGTTGCAGCTACCGGAACGCGAGCGGTTCTTCCCCGGGCTTCGAAGCTGGGCAGGATTTCAGCAAACGGGAATTCAGGTGGAACGCGCAGCTCGTCATGATGACACACCGCGAGTTTCGATGAAGGGACTGTTCAGGCTTGCCAAGACTGCGGTTTTCTCCTTCTCATCGTTCCCGCTGAAGTTCTTTTACGTGATCGCGGCGGTGTCCGGATTCGTGTGCCTCGCGTCCGTTGGGTTCGTCCTTTGGCATAAGACATTTACGGGGCTCGCGATTCCCGGCTGGGCGTCCACGATTATTACGGCTTCGTTCTTCGGAGCCCTGAACGCACTGGGTATTTCGATTCTCGGTGAATACGTGATCCGGATTTACGATCAGGTTCGCAGTCGACCGGTTTATCTTGCGGACAAAGTCGTGAATCGACTTACGCTTCCGCCGCAACCTGAACAGAGCGAACTGCGTGGCATTCGAGACAATGTCGATCGCCTCGAAACCTTGCTCGAGTCGCTTGAGCGCGAATACCAGTCTCGCAGTCACCTTGAAGGCTCTGCGAAGTAACACACGTCACTTCAAGTGCCAGCACCACTGAGCGCCTGAACGCTTTCCAACAACCATCAAATCAGCCGAACGATATTCAACGAGTCTTGCTATGAAAATCACGATGATCGGAACCGGGTACGTCGGGCTTGTGACCGGAACGTGCTTTGCTGAAAGCGGCAACGATGTCACATGTCTCGACGTGGATACTCGCAAAGTTGACATGCTGAACAAGGGCGGGATTCCGATCTACGAACCGGGTCTTGAAGAACTTGTGAAGCGTAATGCCGCGGCAGGACGCCTGAAGTTCACGACCAGCTATGAAGATGCCATCAAAAGTGCCAAGTGTGTCTTCATCTGCGTGGGGACTCCTCAGGATGATTCCGGCGCGGCGGACCTGAAGTACGTCCAGTCAGCAGCAGAGAACATGGCGCCGTTTTTGAAGGACGGCGCAGTCGTAATCTGTAAGAGCACTGTTCCGGTCGGCACGAATCGGAAAGTACAGGAATGGATCAAAGCTCGAACTCAGACTCGCTTCTACATCGCATCCAATCCGGAATTTCTGAAGGAAGGTGCGGCGATTGATGACTTCACGAAACCGGACCGAGTCGTGGTGGGCGTGGACAGTGAAGAAGCTGCGGATGTCCTGCAGGAACTCTACAAGCCGTTCCTTCGAACCGAAAAGCCGTTCATTGCTGTTGGCATTGAAAGTGCCGAGATGATCAAGTACGCGGCCAACTGTATGCTGGCCACCAAGATCAGCTTTATCAACGAAATGGCCAACATCTGCGAAAAGGTCGGCGCTGATATCAACGAGGTTCGCAAGGGCATCGGGCATGATGCTCGCATCGGATTTTCGTTCCTGTTTCCCGGCGTTGGTTACGGCGGATCCTGCTTCCCGAAGGACGTTCGAGCCCTGGCATCACTGGCGGCGGCGAACGGAGTGGAACCAAGAATCCTTCGCACCGTTGACGAAACCAATAACGAACAGAAGCACGTGCTGTTTCGAAAGCTGATGAGTTACTTCGATGGTAACCTCAAAGGACGCACAATCGCTGTCTGGGGGCTGTCCTTCAAACCTCGAACGGACGACATTCGAGAAGCCCCGTCACTTGTGCTGATCCGGAACCTGCTGGATGCCGGTGCGATTGTGAAGGTGCATGATCCGGTGGCTCAGGAGAACGTCCAGAAGGAGATTGGCAATGCTGTCTCTTACTGCATGCATCACTATGACGCTTGTGAAGGAGCCGATGCGATTGCGATCGTGACAGAATGGAACGAGTTCCGAAATCCTGACTTTGACTACATCAAGCTGAAGATGAAAACGCCGGTGATCTTTGACGGTCGGAATCTCTACGACCGGAGGAAAATGGCGGCGCGAGGATTCTATTATTCAGGAGTTGGCCTGAGTGCTCTTCCTGTCGCGGGCAATTGACTCACGTGATTCACGACCCGTTTGTCGCAGTCTCTGTCGCTGTCACAACCACCAAAAACATCATGCCGGAGCCATCACCGCTCCGGCATTTTTTGTTTCCTGCCTGCGAGTTTCACAGGCGAAGGAACGTTTTGTTTCGATAGAGCCAGAACAGAAACAGCCATTGAGCGGAGAGTGAACCTGCGGCGAGGACAGCGGGGCCCCACGCTCCTGAAAGTCGTGCGATGCCGGGGAGAAAGAAGGCGGCCATTTTGTCGAAGTCGACGAAACGCGGAACGATGTAGATCGTGATCGCGTTTACTCCGATCACGGCCCAGAACCACGCCCATCGACGATACCCCATCACATCGATGACAGAATAAAACACGCTCAGCAGAAGAAGACTCCAGCCACCGGCGACCAGCACGAAAGAACTTGTCCAGAGGTTCTTGATCACCGGGAACTTCCAGCCCCAGATCGTGCCCGTGATCAGACACAGCAACCCGGCTCCCAGCAATCCGGCAGCCTTCTCCCATCCCCCGCGATTCGTTCGCAGCCACAAGCCGGCGAGACATCCCAGCAGTACCGTCGCGACAGCCGGGATCGTTGAAAGCAGTCCTTCGTTGTCACCGTATCCGTACCATTGATCCGGAATTCTGCCTGGCAGCAATGTCCGGTCGAGATAACCGCCGAGATTGCCTTCTTTTGAGTAATCTCCCACTACTCCACCCGGGACTGGAACAAAGGCGAACACGGCCCAATAGCCCAGCAGAATCGTCGCCAGCGTGATGAGAAGCTTGCGAAGGCTGAGGTGCAGAAACAGAAGCGACGCAATGCCGTAGCAGAGCGCAATTCTCTGCAACACGCCGGCGTAACGCAGCGTAGAAAACTCAAACTTCAGAAGACCGTTGCAGACCAGTCCCAGAAGGAACAACAGAACGGTGCGACGAATAATGCGAGAATACACGGCGCCCGGCTGACTGCGGTACTTCTCCAGGGAGAACGGGATGACGCATCCGACCAGAAACATGAACAGCGGGAAGATCAGGTCGTAGAATCGAAAGCCCGCCCAGTCGACATGTTCAAACTGCTCGGACATCGACTTTGCCTGCGCCGAATCGATGTTCTTCAGGATCGCTGTGGCGAGCGTGTCACCCCCGGCAATCCAGAACATATCGAAGCCCCGCAGAGCATCGATGGATAACAATCGCGGCGAAGGGGAGGCACCTGGTCGCTGATGAGACAACTCTGATGACACTGAATGCTCCGTAACGGTTGCTCAACGTTTGAGGCCTGTTGAAGATGAACGGCTACTGAAGTTCGACGCCAAGTTCTTTCATGAAAAACTTCATGTCTTCCCAGACCAGCTTCTTCGCGGACGGGTTCCTCAGCAGGTACGACGGATGATATGTGCAGACCACCCTGGCGTTACCGTATTCAAAGAACTTCTGCCGCATCTTGCCGACAGCTGCCGTTTCATTCAGCAGGTTTTGAGCCGCCACGGTTCCCCAGCAAACGATGTATTCAGGCTGAATGATCCTGATCTGTGCATCGAGGAATTCACGACAGTTGGCAGCTTCCTGAGGAAGAGGATTTCTATTGCCGGGCGGTCTGCAGCGAAGAATGTTGCAGATGTAAAGTTCCTCGCGCTTCAGAGTCATCGCCTGAATGATCTTGTTGAGAAGCTGTCCGGCAGCACCAACGAACGGTTCTCCCTGAGCATCTTCGTCGGCACCGGGAGCTTCGCCGATGAACATGATGCGAGCCTCCGGATTGCCGACACCAAAGACAGTCTGGGTTCTGCGTGAGGCAAGTTCGGTGCATCGCTTGCAGCCAGCGACGATATCCTTCAGCGCGCACAGGGCCTGCTCGCGGTCGGAGCGGCTTTTGGGAGCCTGCTGGAGGATGGACTGAACCGACGACAACTGCTCGGGACGTCGAACGCCATCGGCTTGCAGTTCATCGCTTCCAAGCAGTCCTGGAGGACGTCTGAGTTCCGTGACCGGTGCCGAAGACGATGATGGCGATCGCGGCCTTGTTGGCGTCGAGGATTCTGCGACGGCGGATGGTCCTCGGGAACGCGCTTCTGGCGCAGACACCTTTCCTGCAGCCGCAGGTGGCTTTGCCTTCGGCAGTTCCACTTTTGGCACATGAGTCAGCCCGGCGCTCTGGAGATGTCGGAGCAGCTGAGCCATCGCGCGTTTGGAATTCATGGGATCGGTACCTGAGGACGGTGGCGAACTGAGGTTGACGGGATTCCCCATTTCTGACCAGATTCCCCGTTAACATAGCGGGTTTTCGCCGTATCGGAAAGAAGACAGAGCAAATCTCTGGAAGGATTAACCGCTCATGACCAAGAGCGAATTCTCGGAAAATCCGTACGCTGTGGAACCGGCATCGATCCAGCCGAGCATTGATGTTTCGCCGTCAGCGGGATTGTCATGGCGAAGTGCCGCCTGGGGAGCCGTCGTGCTGATCAATCTGCCAGTCCCACTGATGTTGGGCATGGCTTGCTCGCGGGGCGGTTCTGTGATTGGGATGCCAATTGGTATCCTGGCCGTCTTGCTTACAGGTCTTTGGTGTTGTCGCCGCATTCCGAAGGCGATGACGATGCTGAATTCCGGGGCCGTCGTCACCGCTCTTTCTCAATTCTGGCCAATTGCCCATGACATAATCGGAATATTCGCTGTCGGTATCAGCCGATTAGTTTTTGATCGCGAAGCCGGCGATCGCATGCTTACCAAGGTCATTTCTGTCACATCTGCTACCCTGCTGACGGGGGGCGGCTTGATTTTTCTTTCATTCATCTTTGGGGCGATCCTGATGGCATTCACCAGCATCTTTCGGCGCCGATAGGGCCCGTCGTGCTATGATGCCTGAATCCCGTCTGACACCATTGACGATGAATCCGTTTTCCAGGAACAGTCCAGGGCTGATTGTGAATCTCCAATGAAAGTACTGCTCGCAAATCCTCGTGGTTTCTGTGCCGGTGTCAACATGGCGATCGAATGTCTGGATGAGGCCATTCGTCGTGTGGGGCCGGGCATCTACGTGTATCACGAGATTGTTCATAACAAATATGTCGTGGATCGCTTCACACGTCAGGGTGTCAAATTTGTTGACTCACTGGAAGAAGTTCCTCTCGGCGGAATCCTGCTTTTCAGTGCACACGGTGTCAGCCCGGAGATTCGTCGCATTGCGCGTGAGCGGAAGCTGCAGACTGTGGATGCAACCTGTCCTCTGGGCACTAAGGTTCATCTCGAAGCCATTCGCTACGCCAATGACGACTACAACATCATTCTGATCGGTCATGAAGGGCACG
>CAZIGZ010000224.1:0-7658 GCA_964538835.1 uncultured Chitinophaga sp.
AGTCGTGTGCACATCAGCGCGCGGCGAGTGTGCGTGTGCACGAACAAAAGCGTGCGGCATGGAACTGTGCAACGCCAGAGCACGGCGGGGACTCCCGACCTTTGGATCAGGAACGGCAGAAAACGCGTGCGACACGGGTCAAAGCCTGGAGAGACGGCAAGATGATTCACCGCTTTTTGGAATTCTCACCGCGTTCAAGATGGTCGCCCGATTTTTGGCACGCACGGTGCTTTAAGGACAAACAGGTTCACTAATGTGGAAGTGAGCATCCTCTCTGCCCTTCGGGATCAAAAGCGATGTTGCTGCGAAAGTCGGTTGGATTTGTTGCTGCGTGTTTGTGTCTGAGTGGAAGTGTCCTGGCGACGGAGCCAGCAGATGGTGGAACGGTCGTCGGCAAAGTGGTGCTCGACGGAACTGCTCCAGCCCTTGCTCCGCTCATCAAGAAGGGTGATGCCAACATTAAGGACAAGGAAGTTTGTGGCGAGATGGATGTTCCCGATGAGTCGCTTCTTGTCGGCGAAAACGGTGGTGTTGCCAACGTGTTCGTTTATCTCCGTCGAGCTCCGAAGGGATACAAAGCTCCGGAAGTAAAAGACACCGTGACCCTGGATCAAAAAGGGTGCGTATTCCTTCCGCACGCTGCCACGATTCGAGTTGGCCAGACGATTCTGGTGAAGAGCAGTGATGCAGTTCAGCATAACCTGCACACGTTTCCTCAGCGTAACGACCCCAGCAATCTGCTGATCAAGGCCAGCGAAGACAAAGGTGTCGCTCTGAAGTACACCAAGCCTGAGTCTGATCCGATCGAAGTGAAGTGCGACATTCATGCATGGATGTCTTCGTACCATCTGATTCTGGACCATCCGTTCATGGCTGTGACGGATAAAGACGGCAACTTCAAAATTGAAGGTCTGCCGGCCGGGACTCATGAACTTCGCGTCTGGCATGAGCGAGCCGGGCTGCTGGAAAAGGAATACAAGGTCGAAGTCAAGGCCGGTGCGGAAAAGGCAGTTGAGCTGAAGTACGCCGTTGCAAAATTCCCGGCGAAGAAGAAGTAGCGACTGCGAACACATTGCGTGAGCCGTAATGCGGCTTGACACTCCCTGGATGTTTTTTGCGACGGAAGTCCCTCATGGTGCCTCTGCGTGCATTGTCTGTCGTGCCGGCCATATTCGGTCTGGCATTGATGTCGGCTGGCTGTCAGCGAGCCGAGCCTGTTCAGTGGGATTCCAGTGAGCAGGTGAAGAAGCTGGCCCCGGAGCTGGGTCAGCAGGTGACGAAGATCGTCAACGAGAATGCTGGCTCTGTTCTGAAACCCAAAATGGTCTCGGAGAAGCCTTCGGATGATAACTCGAAGACTGTCCGTCGCGAGCTTCAGCTGAAACATGGCCAGGCTGTCTACATGAAACGCTGCGTTCAATGCCACGGCGTTTCTGGCGATGGCATGGGGCCGGTTGCAAACAGCCTTTATCCACGTCCGCGTGACTATACGAAAGGCATCTTCAAGTTCACGTCGACTCCTTATGGTTCGAAGCCTCGTCGTGATGACCTGATCGCAACTCTTCGGCGAGGTGTCACGGGAACTTCCATGCCGGCTTTCCGTCTTCTGCCAAAGGAAGACATCGAAGACGTGGTTGACTATGTGATCCTGCTTGCACAGCGAGGGGAACTGGAAGTTCAGCTGGCGAACGAAGCGGAGGCTTCGGAGGAACTGGATCCAGATTACATCAGCGAGTTTATCGACGATGTTGGTGCCAAGTGGAAGGATTCTTCAGGCCCTCCAACCCAGCCGCTGACCCCGCAGCCGGAGTTAACCCAGGAGCGTATTGCTCTCGGGCGTCAGGCCTTCCTGACAAAGGGCTGCAGCAAGTGTCATGCAGAAGACGGACGAGGCCACACAAAAGACAACATCGGCAAAGATGCGTGGGGCCACGCAACTCGAGCTGCCGACCTGACCTCCGGCATGCTGCGAGGCGGCCAGGAGCCTATCGACATCTACCGTCGAATTCTGAACGGAATCAACGGGACGCCAATGCCGGGGTTCCGCAATGCACTTGAAACCGAACCCGACACTGTTTGGAACCTTGTCAGCTATGTGCTTTACGTTTCGGACCGACGTCGTGAGGGAGTTGCGATTCCGGCCGGTCTGATCAAGCCGTACACGGAAGCACCTCCGGCTGCTGACGGAGAAGCGGCACCTGCAGGTGAGTAGTGGCGCGAGGCGTCGCGAGCATTGAACTTGTGGCTTCTGTTGATGTTGCCTTTGAATGATACACAGGGCGAGGAACGATGGCTGACGAAACACTGAACAGAAAACGCGAAGCCCTGAATGCCCTGAAGCATCAGGTTTCGATGCTGGAAGCGGAAATTACGGAACAGGAAATTCCACGAGACTGGAAGCCTGAAAAGTTCTACAGCGCGTATTACATCACGACCGGATTCGTTCTGGGTGGTGTCGCGGCGATGGCCAGTCTTCTCTTCAACGTGATCGGTTCCACCATCACCGGAAGAAACTCGCTGGAGATTATTCGAGTCTATCTGACGTTCCCTCTGGGCGAGCAGGCTCTGAAGCTGGGCACCGCCGAAGGAGCTGGATATGTCATTGACGACGGAATGATCATCGCGCTTGGCTGCTGCCTCTATATCGGAACCGGCATGGTGCTCGGGACTTTGTTTCACGTCATCATTTCGATGTACGGTGAGAGCAAGTCACTGACCACGCGGCTTACCCTTGGATCCGTTCTGGGTGTTGTGGTCTGGGGAGTCAACTACTACCTGATTCTCGCGTGGCTCCAGCCGCTGCTCTTTGGCGGACGCTGGATCACGGACAACAACATTCTGCCATGGTGGGTGGCCCTGGCGACTCATCTGGTCTTCGGCTGGACGATGGCCCTGATGGCTCCAATTGGTGCCTACACGCCTTACAAACGACCAACGGACTGAGAACCGCTGCCGCCCTGGCTGAGAAGCGGCTGCCGTGAACACGACTGATACATCTCCCAACAGATCCCAACAGAATTCACCTCCAACTTGTCCATTTCGCTGACACACTGGAACGGTTGCTGAAATGAGTACATCAAAAGAGACAAAGTCCCATGCCGGGCTGGTCGACGAAACGCTGGTCAAGCTCTACTTCTTCATGGCGCTGCTGTTTCTGACGGCGTCAATGCTGGCAGGGCTGCTGATGTCGTTTCAGCTGATCAACCACAATCCACTGCCATCGATTCCTCTGTTGTCAGCGGGCCGGTGGCGTATGCTGCACACGAATGCAGTCGCGTATGGCTTCCTCGCCAACGGCTTCCTGGGGGCTCTTCACTGGGCCATCCCTCGACTGACGCTGCAGCCAGTCTTCCATCGAGCGCTTTCTTGGCTGATCTTCATTGCGTGGCAGCTGGTCGTCGCCGCCACTGCGGTCGGTCTGCTGATGGGAGAAGCTCAGGCACTGGAGTGGGGTGAAACGCCAGTCTGGATTGACCCGCTTGCCCAGTTGGGAGTGATCCTGGTGGCAATCAACTTCATGACCCCGATTGCCCGGATGAAAGGCCCGATGTACGTCACTCTGTGGTACTTCATGGCCGCTTTCATCTGGACTCCGCTGGTCTACGCGATGGGCAACTTTCTTCCTCAGTACTTTGTCTCCGGCTCAAGTGCCGGTGCGATTGGCGGACTGTTCATCCATGACCTTGTGGGACTGTTCGTGACGCCGCTGGGCTGGGGGCTGATGTACTACTTCGTTCCGATTCTGACAAAGAAGCCGATCTGGAGTCACGGACTTTCGCTGGTTGGTTTCTGGGGTCTGGCCTTCTTCTATCCGCTGCAGGGGATTCACCACTTCCTGTACACGCCGATTCCAATGTTCCTGCAGTACGGAGCCGTTGTCTCCACGATCGCAGTGGAACTGGTTGTCGCGACCGTTGTGATCAACTTCTTCGGCTCGATCTGGGGCAACGCCGGCATCGTACGAACCAATCTCCCGGTCCGCTGGTTCTACACCGGAATGGTTCACTACTTCCTGACCTGTCTGCAGTGTGCCTTTCAGGTGACACTGACGTTCCAGAAGATCATTCACTTCAGCGACTGGGTCGTCGGACATGCTCACCTTGTGATGTTCGGCGTGTTCACGATGTGGATCATGGGAATGATGACCTACCTGTTCCCTCGCATCATCGGACGAGACTGGGCCAGCTATCGCCTGTGCGAATACCACTACTGGCTGTCGACGGTCGGGATTTTCGTGATGGCCTCTGACTTGATTCTGCTGGGACTGTTCCAGGGATGGTCATGGGCTGCACTGGAACCATGGGATGCTTCGGTGGAATTCTCCTATCCGTTCTGGGTCCTGCGAATCATCGCAGGGATTTCCATGTTCGGCGGACTTCTGGCCTTCCTGCTGAACATCTGGCTGACGCTGCGAGCACCCGCTCCTTCGACATCCGCAGCACCAGCGCTGGCGAAGGCGTAGTTCAGCGAGCAGCCTGTTTCCTGAATGACACTGAACGGGACCGGCAAACCTGATGAGCCGGATGTGGACTGTTTACACGAGCAACAGATTCTTCTTCATCTTCAAAAGAAGCTGAGCCATGTTTGAGAGTAAGTCTGGAATCTTCTACGTCGCCGGCCTCGGGTTCTTTGCACTGGCCTTCGTGTCCAATGCACTGGTCCCCTGGCTGATGTACGACCACATTCCTGAAAAGACAGTCGCGGAGCTGGTGAATTCGAACCTGCGATACCAGTTCGAAGACCTGGCTCGCCGCTATCCGGATTCGTTCACGGCCGTCTACGGAGAGATCCCGGGTGGCGAAGCGGAACACGACGAATGGTGGAACGCCAAGTGCGCCGAAGCTCTGGAGTATGGTCGCAAGATCTACGTCGGAGAAGGATGCTGGCATTGTCACAGCCAGTTCGTTCGTCCGGTCTCGAATGAAGAAAGCCGCTGGGGCGATGTCTCACATTCCGAGGAATACCAGAACGTGCTGCAGCGACCCGTGCTCTTCGGAACTCGTCGAGTAGGCCCGGACCTGATCCGCGAAGGCGGACGACGTTCCAACGACTGGCACGCGGTCCATTTCTACAAGCCGACCAGTGTGTCCGAAAACTCTCCGATGCCGAATTATCCCTGGTTCTTCGAGGGCTCGCCTGACAAGCCGAACAAAGAAGGTCTCGCAATCCTGACGTACATCCAGTGGCTCGGATCCTGGAAAGAAAGTTACCCGTACTACGAAGCCTATGTTCCATCGGCTCTGATCAAACCAGAACCAGCGGAAGGTGACGCTGCGGAAGGTGAAGCTGCCAATCCTGACGCAGCGGCTGCTCCGGCGGATGCCGCGGCAACTCCTGATGCCAACGCAGCAGCTCCGGCCGACGCAGCCCCTGTCGAAGAAAAACCAGCCGAGGCCGCACCAGCAGAAGAAAAGCCTGCTGACGCTGCACCGGCGACACCAGAGCCAGCCGCTCCTGCGGCAGAATCCACTCCAGCCCCTTCTGAGGAGGCGCCTCAATGAGCCAGCCAGCTTCAAGCTCTCAAGCACCAACCGGTGCGACACCGAATCGTCAGCCACTTGTTTCTCCGGAGAAGAATCGGTCCACGGCATGGACGATCACCGTCTTCTTTGGTGTCCTGATTCTGATCCCAAGCCTGATCGGCTTTCTGATGAAGTTCACCGAGTTCATTTCGGTGGCTGAAGGGACAGGCAGCGGACAGTTCGCCATCACTCCCATCGTGAATTACCTGCTGGCCAGCGCGGGATTTTTCTTCCTGCTGATGTGGGGCGCGTTCAATGGTATGTTCAAAGATCTTGAGCATCCGAAGTTTGTCATGCTGGAAACAGAAAAGGAGCTGGATGCCAATGCCTGATAAGTCTCAGCCTTCCGTTCCCGACCAAACGACGCCGGAACAGGAACACGTTTATCACTACTATCGCGGCAACGAAATTCCGTGGTATGTGCGAGCCATCTGGCTCGGTTTCTGGATCTTCACCGTCGTCTACATCATCAAGTACTTTTTCCCTGCGATGCAGGTGGAACTGGTTCTGCCTCCATGACCACTGCTCTCTTCAATGCGGAAGCTCCGGTCTCCAAAGCAGCTGATGAAGATCATTCAGCCTGCTGTACCTGGTGCGGACTTCCCGTTGCAGGAGCAGTCCTTACGTCGTCCGGATCTGCGACATCGAAGTCGGACGACACGACATCTTCGAAAGAGCACAGTCACGATTCCGAAGAGGTTTACTGCTGCTTCGGATGCCGATTGGCTCACTCGATTACACAGGAAAAAGGCCAGCCCGGTGCCGTGCGATGGACAGTCGTTCGGCTGGGGCTGGCCATTTTCTTTTCGATGAACCTGATGGCCTTCACAATGACTATGTGGTCGCTGGACGTTTATGACGTACATCGTGATGCCTTTCAGACGCAGCTTTTCGAACTGTTCCGATGGCTCAGCATGATTCTGAGCCTGCCTGTGCTTCTGCTGCTGGGCGTGCCGCTTCTGCAAAATGCTGTTCAGAGCTGGCGACAGAGGATCTTCTCCACCGACCTGCTGATCGCAACCGGTGTCGTAGCGGCTTATGTGATCTCGGTTTACAACGTGCTGCAGGGTGCGGAGAAAGTCTATTTTGAAGTCGGTGCCACCGTGCTGGTCATGGTGACGCTGGGCCGATGGTTTGAAGCTACAGGAAAGCAGAAGGCCACAGAGGCGCTGGACCAGTTGTCAGCACTGCTTCCGTCCATGTCTCGCCGGCAGACGGCTGATGGAATTGTCGATGTTCCTTCAATCGAAATTCAAACGGGCGATCGTCTGATTATTCGACCCGGGGAGCGATTTCCAACGGATGCAGTCATCGAACTTGGTCAGACGACCGTCGACGAACAGGTCTTTACGGGAGAAAGCACACCGGTCGGCCGAATCGCTGGCGATCAGGTCCTGGCCGGAACGGTCAATCTTGACGGCCAGGTGACGGTTTTCGCAGTGGCCCCGTTTCGAGGCGGTTCGTTTGGGCGCCTGCTGAATCTTCTCCAGCAGGCTCGCCTTTCTCGAGGACACTATCAGCGGCTGGCGGATCGAGTTTCCGCGATCTTTCTTCCTGTGGTCGCCGTCATCGCCATTCTGACACTGGCCTGGCATTGGCCTTCCGGTGCGGGAGTGGCCATTCAGGCCAGCCTGAGTGTTCTGCTGATCGCGTGCCCGTGTGCCCTTGGCCTGGCGACCCCGCTTGCGGTCTGGACTTCGCTCAGCACTGCTGCAAAACATCAGGTGCTGTTCCGCAGCGGTGAATCCATTGAACGTCTGGCGAACGTGAAGGCTCTGTGCTTTGACAAAACCGGGACGCTGACGACGGGAAGTCCACAGGTGAAACATCTGTGTGTTCTGGACGAACAGCATACTCCGGACGTGCTGCTGTTGAGTGCGGCTCTGGCCGGAACATCCACACATCCCTTCTCACAGGCTGTCGTGAACTTCGTCACGCAATGGCCGGGCCACGACGGTTGTCTGTCCGGTGACCATGCGTCGGTCGTTCTTCACGATGTGAAGTCTGTTCCCGGCGGTGGGGTTGAGGCTCGTAGAGTCGACGGAACTGACGTTCGCCTCGGAAGTCTCGGCTTCGTCTCAGGAGATCAGGAACTGCCGCCCCGCCTGCGACTACGGCTGGCTCACGCGCTGTCGA
>CAZIGZ010000225.1:0-7626 GCA_964538835.1 uncultured Chitinophaga sp.
ACAGTGAATAAATGCAGTGTTTTCATTGATGGAATCAACACAGGTGGCTGGCACCAGATTGATGGCACCGGATTGATCCATGTGGCTTGAACGACAAGTTGACAGTGAGCCATTAAGCTGTGCAGGGGCTATCGGTGTAACCTTCGGAGGAAGATTGAGGCCATGATGATTCGACCGCGTGCGACAAATCACAGCATGATCCCGCGGACCGTTCGGCTGCTGTCGGTATGGCTATTGGTTTTCGGGGCTATTGAGTTTGTGCCTGCTGAGAGGATGCTGGTTGCTCAGCAACAACAAGTCGCGGGTTTAGAGCGTGCAACTACGAATGGAGCTTTGAGTGATGAGGCGATCGCGAGCGGCGTCGCTTTGCTCCAGGCGACGATCGAACATGAAATTGCCGCGAAGAATCTGCCTGCATTGTCAATTGCGATTGTGCATGAGAACAAGATCGTCTGGACGCGAGGATTTGGATTCAGTGATGAGCGTCAGACGAAGCCGGCCACTGAACACAGCGTTTATCGTGTGGGATCCGTTTCGAAGCTCTTTACTGATGTTGCGGTGATGCAGCTTGTGGAGCAAGGTGAGTTGTCGCTCGATGCACCAGTCACGGATGTGCTGCCGGATTTTCAGCCAGGACAGGCTGACGACGATATTCCCATCACGCTGCGGATGCTGATGTCGCATCGATCCGGGCTTGTACGTGAGCCGCCGGCGGGCAATTACTTCGATGCTGACGGAACGGGACTTGATGCCACCGTGTTGAGTCTGAATCGGACGACGCTGACGTATCCAGCGAACCGTCGTACCAAATATTCGAATGCCGGTATTGCGGTGGTTGGACAAGTGCTTGCGAAGAAGAAAGCAAATGGATTTGGGGAGTGCATCCGTGACGCCATCCTGTCACCTCTTCAAATGGGACAGAGCGATTTCGAGTTCTCCGACTCAGTCCGGAAGCACTATTGCACACCGTGGATGTGGACTTTGGATGGTCGGCGTTTTGTGGCGCCGAACTTTGAGCTTGGCATGGCACCAGCCGGCAATCTGTACTCCAGTGTTACCGATCTTGCGAAGTTTGCCATCTGCATCCTGAACGACGGTCGACTTCCGAATGGCGAAGCATTGATTCGGCCGGAAACTCTGGAACTGATGACAACTCCCCAGAGTGATGAATCCGGAAAAGCTCTGCCGTTTGGAATCGGGTTCGCGGTGAGTTCTCTTGAAGGGCATCGCAGGATTGGACACGACGGCGCGATCTATGGCTGTTCAACACAACTGGCCATCCTTCCAGACGACGGGCTGGCGGTCGTCGTTGTTTCATCACTGGATGGAAGTAACGGCATCGTGAATCGACTGGGGGATTTTGCACTACGGCTGATGCTTGCAGCTGGCTCGAAAGCACCCCTGCCGGAATGGTCTCGAACGTCCCCGATTCCTCGCGATCGCGCGAAGGAACTGGCGGGCCATTATTTCTCCGGTGATTTCCACGCAGAGATCATAGAGCTTGCCGGTCGTTGCTATCTGCGAAGTGGTACGTACAGGAATGAACTGCGTTTGGCTTCCAATGGCACAATTGTGGTGGACGACGTCAGCAGCTTTGGAAAGGAAGTGGTCTCTGTCGATGATCAGCGAGTTCGAATTGGCGATCGCGCGTATCTTCGTGAGAAAGACGTCCCGCCACCGGATTGTCCAGAGTCCTGGAAGGGACTGATTGGCGAATACGGTCCTGACCACAATATCCTTTACGTTTATGAAGACCGAGGTCAGCTATGTGTTCTGATTGAGTGGTTTTCTCACTATCCGCTGACGCAGATCGCAGAGGACGAGTTTGCGTTTCCAGACTACGGATTGTATCACGGCGAGCGACTCAGATTTGTTCGAGAGCCTGGCGGTAATGCGTCCTCGGTGACTGCTGCCGAGGTTCTGTTTTCTCGACGCAAGGTTGGGACACTGCATGGAGAGACGTTTCGAATTCAACCGCTTCGTCCCGTCAATCAGCTGCGTGAAGAAGCGTTGAAGGCCACTCCACCTGTCGAAAACACTGATTTCCTGACGACCGAACTTGTCGAACCAGCAGTACTCGATCCTGCCATTCGCCTCGATATCCGATATGCGACGACCAACAACTTCATGGGCGAGGTCTTCTATCGTCAGCCTCGCGCGTTTCTGCAGCGACCAGCAGCAGAGGCTGTTGTCAAAGTTCATCGGAATCTGACATCCCGAGGACTTGGTCTGTTGATCCATGATGCGTATCGCCCATGGCATGTCACGAAGATGTTCTGGGAAGCGACGCCTGAATCGATGCGGGACTTTGTCGCCAATCCGCAGCGAGGATCCCGGCACAATCGAGGTTGTGCGGTCGACCTGACTCTTTGTGACCTGAGGACTGGTGAAGCGATTGAGATGGTGTCAGGATACGATGAGTTCTCTCAGCGTTCATTTCCTTTGTATCCAGGCGGGACATCCCGGCAGCGCTGGTACCGTGAATTGCTTCGGCGAGAGATGGAAGCTGTCGGGTTCGAGGTGTACGAATTTGAATGGTGGCACTTCGACTTCCAGGACTGGAAGAGGTATCGCATCGGGAATCAAACCTTTGAAGAACTTCTGAACGAGAAGTAACTCGGACCTCGCAGCCAGGCGGCCATAAACTCACGCTTGCAGTATTTGACCCTTCAAATGGTTGGTGAGACCGGACCGGGGCTGCCTTCCGCGGCAAGTTATCGAATGGCGGATTTTTCGCCACGATGGCGGATGCAGCGTCATGGCCGAGCGAAGTCGTCGAAAACGCCTGTAAAACTGCCGAGAATTCGCCTCACGCGACCATTCCTCCCACTGGCACACAGTTTGCCTTGCTCACTGCAAATCTGAGATGCAGTGTGGCCATTACAACGTCCCACCACCGGCACTGACTAACAAGTTGAGTGAGCGTGCCGGAAGCTTCACTGTATCGCGGACTGATCTTCGGGACAGCGAACTGAACAACGGAACCAAGATGAGAATTCAGAGACAGCGATTGGGTTTCACCCTCATTGAACTTCTGGTAGTCATTGCGATCATCGCCATCCTCGTTGCGTTGCTGTTGCCAGCCGTGCAGCAGGCTCGTGAGGCGGCCCGTCGAACCCAGTGCAAGAACAACCTCAAGCAGATTGCGCTGGGAATGCACAACTACGAATCGACTAACTCGGTTTTTCCACCGAGTATGGCCGTCAATCCGAGGATCACCACCAATGCGTCATGGTCGATTCACGGACGACTACTACCGTTCATGGAGCAGACGAACCTCTACAACCAGATCGATCTGAGTCGGGCATGGGGCAACTTCCCTGTGATCAGTAACTTTCGGGTTCCGGTCTACGCCTGTCCGTCTGATCCAAAGTCAGACCGGGCTCGTGATACGGGGACAAATGGCATATTTTTGCTTCCGACATGTTATGGATTCAATTTTGGGACCTGGCTTGTATACGACCCTGCAACGAATGCCGGAGGTGATGGCATTTGTTTTCCGAATTCGCGAATCCGCGTGGCTGATATCACTGATGGAACGAGCAATACTCTAATGGTCTCCGAAGTCCACGCGTGGACGGCGTATACTCGCAACGGTGGTCCGCCATCGACGGCGGTGCCGAATGATGCAGCCACAGTCGCGACCTACGCAGCTTCCGGCCTGAAAGATCGAATCCTGTCCGCGTCGAAAGATGGAACCGGCCACACGGAATGGGCCAACGGACATTCTCATCACAGCGGATTCACAACCACGCTCACACCGAATACGGACGTGGTGTTTGTGGATAACGGTGTGACGTACCGCAACACAGATTATGCATCTCGCCAGGAAGGAAGCCATCTGACGTCTGTCAGCTATTCCTGCATGAATTCCCGAAGCTATCACACGGGAATTGTGCAATCTGGCTTGTGCGATGGCTCGGTACGATCCTTCAGTTCCAACATTGATCTTCGAGTCTGGAGGGCGCTGGGAACGCGCGGTGGTGGCGAGGTTCTGGGTGAGTTTTGATGGAAAGTGTGCCATTGGTCAGGTGTGGTATTGAACATCCGATCCTCTGACGCCATCTTCTTTCCCTGACAGGTTTGTTCTTTTCTGTGGCAGTCTCAACACTTTCACGCATCAACAGGATGACTTTGAAATGCTCCGCGTGTTCAGGCCCATGGTCACTTTGACAGTTCTCGCAGCATTCTCCTGCAGCGCTGTGGCTCAGGATATTGCAGCGATGCGACAAAAGGCGATTCAGTTTCTGGAAGTGACTCAGGATCCCGGCGGATCGTGGACAAAGCCCGACGCTGTGGGAATCACCGGTCTGGTGGCCACATCACTTCTTCAGAGCGGCAAGAAGCCGGATGATCCGATGGTCAGCAAGGCACTGGCCTTTCTGGTGGCACAGCAGCAGCCGACTGGCGGGATTCATGCACCAACAAGTCGCCATCAGAATTATGAAACCTGTATTGCGATGCTGGCTCTTGTGGAAGCAAATAAGGACAGCAAATACGACGAAGTGCTGAAGAAGGCAGAGAACTTTCTTCGCGGACTGCAGTGGGATGAAGGTGAAGGCATCGAATCATCCGACGGAGCATACGGCGGTGCGGGTTATGACAGCAAGCAGCGTCCTGACATGTCGAACACTCAGTTCTTCATCGAAGCACTGAAGGTTTCCGGAGTTGCGGCAGATGATCCGGCCATGCAAAAGGCGCTGACGTTCGTTTCACGCGCACAGAATCTGGAATCTCCGGCAAATCCTCTTCCTTACGCCGGCAAGGTGAATGACGGAGGCTTCATTTACACACCAGCCAAAGGCGGTGAATCGAAGTCCGGGACGACCGAGAACGGCGGTCACAAATCCTATGGCAGCATCACTTATGCTGGCCTGAAGAGCATGGTATATGCAGGGCTGAAGGCCGATGATATCCGCGTCAAAGCGGCCACCGAGTGGATTCGAAAGAACTACACGCTGGAAGAAAATCCCGGCATGGCCAAGCAGGGACTGTTCTACTACTACCAGACGTTTGCCAAGACCATGGCAGTCCTTGGTGCTCCTGAATTTAAGGACGCCACCGGCACGACTCATGACTGGAAAAAGGAACTTGTCAGCAAGCTCGCTAGTCTTCAGAAGCCAAACGGAAGCTGGGTTAACGAGGCTGATCGGTGGAGCGAAGGTGATCCGAATCTCGTGACGGCGTATTGCCTGATTGCACTTCATTACTGTGAATAGTGCTCACATCAAAAGCGCGATGACTGGCAGCGGCAGCAACGCAGCTGAAGCGGATGGCATCAAAGAAAAGGGCTCCCGGAAATCACCCGGGAGCCCTTTTTGTTGGTCCATGTAGACACGCGGTATCGATCAAGGGTCGCCCCATGGGTCTCTATGTTACTTGCTAAGTTCGGCAGCGGTGACAAGGTCTACCGGAGTCTCTCTGTCGGCCGGGGCCTGTGACTTGTCCTGCAGCATCTGCAGAGCATACTCGATCCCGAACACGGCTAACTGATCCCCATGCTGATCGGCTGTTGCCAGAATCTGACCTTCACGGATCGCCTGCTGGACAGCCGAAATATTGTCGAAGCCAGCGATCTTGACATCATTGCGTCCGGACGCCTTGACTGCGGCGAGTGCCCCCAGGGCCATGCTGTCGTTGCAGGCCAGGATGGCCTTGAGTTCCGGATGAGCCGTCAGCATGGCAGAAGCAGTCTGGTTCGCAACCGACATTTCCCATTGGGCCGACTGCGAATCGAGAATTTCAATTTTTGCCTGCTTGAGAGCCTCTTCAAATCCCAACTTTCGCTGCTGGCCATTGAAGGATGTTTCGAGCCCTTCCAGAATGACAACGCCGTCGCCTTCCTTCAGCTGAGCCGCCATGTGGGCCGCAACTTTCGCCGCGCCCGCTCTATTGTCAGGGCCGACAAACGGAATGCTCGCCTTCGATTCTGCAAGAATCGTCTGGTCGAGTTTGTTGTCGATGTTCACAACAATGATGCCCGCTTCTTTGGCTCGCAGCAGAGCGGGGATCAGTGCCTTGGAATCTGCGGGAGCAATGACAATGGCCGAGACACCCTGGCCGACCATTTGTTCGACCAGAGTGACCTGTCCGGCGAGATCTGTTTCATCCGGAATGCCGTTGACGACCAGTTCATACTTGTCGCCATTCGCAGCGGCATGAGTTTCAGCGCCTTTGGCCATCGTGGCGAAGAACTCATTCGCCAGCGACTTCATGATCAAGGCGATTCTGGGTTTTTGTGTCGTTGAAGCCGGCTTGTCGCCAGAGCCTCCTTCCCTTCCGGCATTGCCGGCTCCGGAAGGCTCTGTCGAACACCCAGCGAACAGAGCTGTGACCAGCACAAACAAAGACAACGAACGAACATTCATCGGATGATTCCAAAGCTTGATGGGAGACGGTCGAAGCCACAGGCGACAGCGTTTGGTTCTATTTCAGTGGTGAAGGTCGGCTGCTGGCTTTGTCGGCTGTTGGGAAGTCCGCCGGAACAGGAAGTGTGACTTTTCCAGTTGCTGCCCACTCAGTGCCTCGCTGCAGAGTCGTGATGAAACCAACGCACTGCTGTGAATATTCAGCGTGGCCCATTGGCGTATGGAAGACTCGGCCTTTGCCATAGGTGATCGTCATCAGCATCGGTTCAGCGCGGCCGGTGATTTGTGATTCTGCTGTCGCCAGAATCTGCATGTTCTTTGCGGGGCCTCGCAGCTTGTCATACAGCTCGTCTTTTGCGTGCATCCATTCCAGTGGCATCCCCTTGACGATGGGATGTTCACGGTCACGAATCACGATGGGAAACTCAAGCTGCGGACCATGATTGCCACCGTTGCCTGGCGACATATCGCGAACGACCTTTCCGTCCTTGTCGAGATAGACATACGGACCATCCTTTTCCGTTCGTCCGCCCCAGCCGCCCAGCCCGATCATTTCGTTGTACGCCGGCCACTCGGGGAACGAGTTATCAGCCGCGTGAATCACAACGAAGCCACCGCCGTTGCTTACGAAGGCCTCGAAGGCATCCTGAGTTTCCTTTGGCCAGGGAGCCGCGCCGTGTCCGAAGTTGCTCAGGACGACCGAGTACTTTGAAAACTCCGGTTTGAAGTTCGGGTCAGTGCCCTGAGGAGCCGCCGTGGCGACGTCGACTTTGAAGAGACCGGTCTCTTCAAGCCATGCTTTCATCATTTTTGTGGTTGTTGGCCAGACGCCGTGGTTGTTTTGCCCATCGACAATCAGCACAGCCAGCTTTTCCTGAGCCTGAGCGGGGCATGCCGTGCCCGGCAGCAGCAGGGCGGCGGCCAGAAGGAAGAATCTGCGAACAGTGAACGTTGACATGAACATGACTGCTTTCTGAGGGTGGGGCGGCGAAGACGGCGTCGAAGACCAGCGCGAAAGCAGCGATCCGAGACGCCGTGGAGTGGACGTGAGTCACGCAGATTGCAGAAAATGAGGACAAAATGCAATTTCGTGGTGAACTTGTCTCTGAACTCAAATCGATTATAGTGTGTCAAAGGTGACGCCAATGGCCTCGCCTCGGCTCAAGGAGAGATGGCAGAGTGGCCGAATGCGCATCATTGCTAATGATGTGACTCCAGAAATGGGGTCCGAGGGTTCGAATCCCTCTCTCTCCGTTTT
>CAZIGZ010000226.1:0-7584 GCA_964538835.1 uncultured Chitinophaga sp.
ACGGTTCACCAACCACCTGCAACTTTGATTATTCAGGTGCTCTGACGGAAACCGTCCTGCTGGGCAATGTCGCTTACCGGCTTGGAAAAGCTCTGGATTGGGATGCAGAGAACCTGACGGCGACCAATGCTCCGGAAGCGGCGAAGCTGATCAACAAAGAATACCGCAAAGGCTGGGAAGTGGCCTGATAAGAACTGAAGACTGATTGGTGCTGCGAGTTGGCTCACAGCCAAGTCATCGCTTCAGCGATTCATCTCGGAACCTCGATGAGAACTCTCATCGAGGTTTTTTGTTGTTTTGCAGTTCAAAAACAAAAAAGAATTAAAAGGTAGAAGTGCTAGTAATATGACCGACACGAGGTGTTGATAACTCACCAAGAAAAAGACGTAAGGTCATTTTTTTAAAGAACTTACGTCAATCAACGAGTGTTGATAAGTGGGCAAAAAAGGTGGTGAAAGTGTTGGAAACAGACGGGTGAACGAGCAAGGACTGTTGAAGAAGTGACCGGCAGCCGGGCGAAATCGTCAACGCTCCTTCAAAGCCTGGCAAGTGACGTCAACGAGTTATCAACACTCAGTCAACACTCGCCGGCAAGCCGCTGTCGGTCTACTGACCTTCATACTCAACCTGAATCGCGGTGGCTGGCAGGTTCTTTTTCAATTCAGCGACCGCCGCTTCAGAAGCTCCTAAGGCGGTACGAGTGATCTTGAGATCCTTCAGGGTCTTCAAGTGGAGAAGCGCAGGGGCACCGGCTTCCGTGACCTGTGTGGATCCGATGTGAAGGAAGGTCAGTTTGTTCATACCCTTCAGGCACGGAAGACCGGCATCAGAAAGCTTTGTGTTGTCCAGGTTGAGCCATTCCAGATTCACAAGCGAAGACAAAGCTAAAGCTCCAGTGTCGGTAATCTGAACACGCCAGAGATTGAGCTTCTTCAGGGTGGTAATCGCTCCCAGATGCTGAAGGCCGGCATCGGTGACGATCGAGTTTTCACTGAGGTCCAGCTCTTCCAGCAACTTGCAGGCTTTGAGACTTTCCAGCGAAGCATCACCGACGGATGTCTTGGAAAGACGTAACTTCTTGAGGGAAGGGTACTTAGCGATCAGGGCGATCGACGGATCGTCCACCACAGTCGCCGCCAGGTAGAGTTCTTCCAGTTGAGTCAAATCGGCGATGGAGGCGATGCCTTCCGTGGTGATCCAGAGATCATCGAGAGCAAGGACTTTGAGAGACTTCAGTGAATTCAAGGGAGCAAGGCCGGCGTCGGTGATCGTGGTGTTCCCATTCTTGCCGGAGAAGCGAATTGCACGCAGTTTCGTAAAGCGTGCAAACGCAGGTGTGGCCACATCGGACAACTTGCAGTCTCGAAGATCCAGGTTGACGATGTCAGCAGGAATCCCGTCGCTTGCAGGCTTAGCGTCGCCCGTGGCAGTGCAGAACTCATCAGAGAATTTTGTACCGCTCAGGTTCAGCGCCCGCAAAGACGTGAGCGGAGTGAGCAACTTCAGCAGATCAGCGGTGACTTCACACTTACGCAAATCAGCGTCAATGACTCGCCCAGTATCATCTTTCTTCAAAACCGCCCCAGCGTCAGCGAGAGCCCTGGCGGCGGCGACTTCCGCTTCAGGAACGACGGGAACCGCTGGTTTGCTGCTACAGCCGGCAAGAAGGAAAAGAGCAAAAAAACCCGTAAAAAACGTAGCTCGCATGGGCGAAAGAGCTCCGAAAGGAACAAAGTTCAGGCAGGGACAAACGCTGGTCAATGAGCAGGAAACGTCAATGGTCCGCGAGGAAGGCGACCAGTAAGAGGGATGGAAACACTCTGGAAACAGTCGGAATCGTACCGCACCGACAGAGGGGCTCACCAGTGTCTCAGCGTCTGTAGCAGGCCAGACGTAAAAAGACTCACGAAAGAGATTTCCGCAGCAAGGCGGAACCCAAGTTGAAGGCAAAAGGGGGTTGTGATACTTTCCCGAACTGCCAGGAACGCCGAAAAACGCTGGAAAGTCCGTGCCGAAGCATCCGGGACGGTAATCGCCAGGATGCAGACAAGCAGTGAAGAAAACGACAAAAAACGCTGCAGAACAGAACATGATCAGAGGCAGCGGAAAGCCGGCGGGCGTCATTCGTTTACAGGGTCCCACTTTCGCAAAGAAGAACAATGCACAAGGTTACTCTCCTCCCAGGTGATGGTGTTGGTCCGGAAATCGCCGAAGCGACAAAGAAGTGCGTCGAAGCGACCGGCGTAAAGATCCAGTGGGACGTGCAGGAATGCGGGATCGAAGTCATTGAAGCCAAGGGCGAAGTTCCCAAGAGCGTTCTCGAATCGATTCGAGCCAACGGCGTCGCTCTGAAGGCACCGATCACGACACCGATCGGAAAAGGCTTCCGCAGCGTCAACGTGTTCCTTCGCCAGGAACTGGGTCTGTACGCGTGCGTTCGTCCCTGCAAGACCTACAAGGGCGTACGAACATTTTTCGAAGCCTGCAACGTAGACCTCGTGATCGTTCGCGAGAACACCGAAGACCTCTATGCGGGTGTCGAGTTCAAAGCGGGCGAAGCGGTCACCGAAAAGCTGATCGGACAGATCAACGAAGCGTCCGCCGGCAAGAAGATCTCCACTGGCAGCAAGACGACCGGCGTCAGCATTAAGCCGATCTCCGTCGAAGGCACAACTCGCATCGCCGACTACGCGTTCAAGTACGCGGTCGACAACAAGCGAAAGTCAGTGACTTCGATCTCCAAAGCGAACATCATGAAGTTCACCGACGGTCTGTGGTACGACGTAACTCGTGCAGTGGCAAATGCTTACAACGCCAAGCACGAATGGGCAGAACTGGCGAAGAACGTTGCTCCTTCCGCCGCGGCCAACGCCGGCAAGCAGGATGGCAGCAGCGTGGTCTACATGGAGCGTCTGATCGACAACATGTGCATGCAGCTGGTTCAGAAGCCGGAACAGTACGACGTTCTGGTGATGTCCAATCTCTACGGCGATATTCTCAGCGACCTGTGTGCCGGACTGGTCGGAGGCCTGGGCGTAGCACCGGGTGCAAACATCGGTGTTGACGGAGCCATCTTCGAAGCGACTCACGGAAGCGCACCGAAGTACAAGGGTCAGAACAAGGTCAATCCGACCGCGCTGATCCTGTCCGCAAAACTGATGCTGGAACATCTCGGCGAAGCCAAGGCCGCAGCGAAGCTGGAACAGGCGGTTGCCGATGTGATCGCCGAAGGCAAAGACGTGACTTACGACATGAAGGCCGACCGAAACGACCCAACCGCAGTGGGAACTCAGCAGATGGCCGAAGCGATCTGCCGTCGCATTCAGCAGCTGTAGGCCGTCGTCAGTCTTCCATATTGATCACGAACCGCTCAGAAATCCTCTGAGCGGTTTTTGTATTCCACATCGAAAGCCGGAACGGTCAGCTCATGCACAGAGTAGTGGTGGATGAACCCTATCAGTTCGTTCCGCCCTACCGCGGAAAGTGGCTGTCATGGCTGTTTCGATTGTGGCTAAAGCCATGGCTGCGAAAAAGCTATGGCATCGTCGGATGCTCGTTTGAAGGCATCGAACACCTTCGGAACAGCATCGCGGCCGGACACGGGATCCTGCTGTGTCCCAACCACAGCCGGGACTCCGATCCGATGCTGATGGGGATGTTGTGCCGCAAAGTGCCGACTCACGTTTTTTCGCTGGCCAGCTGGCACCTGTTCAAACAGGACCCGATCGAGAGCTTCGTCATCCGTCGCCTGGGCGGATTCAGCATTTACCGCGAAGGTCTCGACCGACAGGCGCTGGACGCCGCCGTGCAGATCGTGACCACCGCGGAACGGCCCCTGATTATCTTCCCGGAAGGCGTGATTACTCGAGCCAATGACCGTCTTGGGTCGCTGATGGATGGCGTGTCGTTCATCGCGAGAGTCGCGGCGAAAAAGCGAGCAGAAAAGGACCCGGCGGCCAAAGTCGTGGTCCACCCGATGGCCCTGCGTTATCAACTGGTCGGTGACGTCGAAACGAGCGTGAAGCCGATTCTGACGGCATTGGAAAAACGCACGTTCTACAAAGCGCACGAGCATGAACCCATCCAGAAACGCATCCGACGACTGGCTCTGGCGGTTCTTGCAAGTCGCGAGGTGGAGATCCTGGGTGACTCGCAGCAGGGAGCGATCCGGCCGCGAATATTCCGCCTGCTGAATGAACTGCTGCAACCGTATGAACGCAGGTGGCTCGGTCGCGCCAAAAAGGGCGACGTCGTAGGCCGTGTGAAAGATCTGCGAGCGGCAATCGTACCGGAACTGCTGAGCGGGAAACTTCAGGAACACGAACGGGCCGAACGCTGGCGCGTTCTGACGGACTGCTACTACGCCCAGGCATTGTCGATGTATCCCGAAGATTACCTCGATGACGGCGATCGCGGATCCGTCACGCCGGAGCGAATCGTCGAAACCGTGCACCGGCTGGAAGAAGACCTCACGGACAAAGTGACCGTACGACCCGAATGGCGAGTCCACTTCCGCATCGGCGAAGCGATCGAAGTCGAAACCGGCCGCAAGCCGCGCGGCGAGGATCCGCTGATGACGGAGCTGCGTCGACGAATGCTGGGACTGCTGGAAATTCAGGACTGGTGGCCGCCGGAACCGGTGGAACCAGCGGAATAGACGATCCAACGATCCCGCGAACACAAGAGCTCGTCGACGACATGGTGACATATCCGCCAATCGTGGAATTCATCGTCGAACCGTACCTGTCCGGGTCGCGCATCGACAGCTTCCTGACCAAGCACCTGCGGAATTACACGTCCTGGCGTTTGCACCGAATGGTGTGCTGTGGTTACGCAAAGATTGATGAGCAGCCGGCGGAAGGAATCGATCGAGTCTTCCGGGGCCAGCGAGTCTCCATCAGGCTCGTCGAACCACCGGACAAGCTGCTGGATCCGGAACCGGCCGACGTCACCATCGTCTACGAAGACCCCTGGCTGATCGTGGTAGACAAGCCAGCAGGTCTTGTAGCCCATCCGGTCGGAGATTTTCAGGACGGGACTCTGTCGAATGTGCTGCAGCATCATCTGGACCGCCAGACCGCCGTCAAAGGCCTGCTTCGTCCGGGAGTCGTCCATCGGCTCGACCGAATGACCAGCGGCCTGATCGTCACCGCGAAGGAGCATCTGACTCACCGGCTGCTGTCGATCGATTTCCAGCAGGGGAAACTCTCGAAATCCTACGTCGCGCTGGTAGAAGGGTCACCGGATTTCGACACACGCATGATCCAGCTCCCGATCGGCCAGCGTCCCGGAGGAAACAGCGTGCTGATGTCCGCGCAGGCCGACGCCAAAGATCCTCGCCCGGCCAAAACTCGAGCCACCGTCACGCGGCGATTCGAGGGGTATGCCGAAGTCGAATGTGTTCTGTTCACCGGCCGGAACCACCAGATCCGAGTCCACCTGGCTCATCTCGGGTATCCGATTCTGGGCGACGAATACTACGGCCCCCGAGGCAGCATCCGAAAATCGCCCCGTTTCGACGGCGACGAACCCACCGAAGCCCGCCACGCCCTTCACGCCGCTTCGCTCGGTTTCTTCCACCCGATCCTCCGCGAATGGATGCAATTCCGCACCACGCCCCCACCCGACTTCTGGGCCCTTGCTCCCCCAGTGTAGGTGCCGCCTGCCGGGCGGCACTTCGCGGCTTGCCGCGACCAGCGACCGGACGAGTTTCCACAGGATCGCAGGCAGACGTGGAATCGCAGTATCGCCGTGTTTGTTCGCTTGGGCACAGTGGCATTGGCATCACGTGGAAGCAAGAACGAGGTTCGCCTTTCGGCGAAAGTCTCGCTCGGCAAGCGAGACCTACAGTAGGTGCCGCCTGCCGGGCGGCACTTCGCGGCCCCGCCGCGACCAGCGACCATTCGATATGCCAGAGTCTCCAGTGACGACGTGGTAAGAAGGCCCCGCGGAGTCTAGCGTCCTCAGTCCTTCCGATCCTCCCGGACCAACTTACACGACCTGACACCAAAATGAGGGGCGTACGTTGACACTGCCGTGGGGGAAGGGTCTACTAAAACTCCCTGAGCGGACGACTTTCAGGCTGACCTGTGTCTTTCAAGGCAAAGGTCTCTTCGGGGTTACCCCGAGGAATTTCATGACTCCTTCGATGCGAGCGCGATGGACGGTACGCCCGGCGTACATTTCTTCGCGCGACTCTGGCTTCGCTGATTGGTCCGCCCAGGGATTTCTATCTGGCATCAGCATGACGGAATGGAAGACAGAGATCACAAGTCTTGCGCGAGCGATGCTCTGCGGCGATCTCACGGAATCCTCGATCGTCCAGGCTCTTCAGGAACTCATCGAAGACACTGCATCACGAAGCCAGACCACTCCGCCACTCTGGATGATCAAACTGGCCAGTCGTGTGGCAGGAGAATATGGTCCGGCGAGGCCACGACTTGCCAGTCTCGTGGGTTTCCTGGCAAGTGACCAGGCCCTGAAGCGACAGCTGAAAAAGGACACCGTCGGTGTTCACCCCTCTTGCCGCGCAGAGCGATTTTCAGAAACCGCCCAGCTGGTGACCTCGGCGATGCCGTTTGATACGGTTCGAGATGTCGCGGAATGGCTTGGAATCAGCCTCCGGGAACTCGACTGGTTCGCCGATCGCCGGCAGCTGGAAGCAAAGCGACAGATCAGTCGTTCTCGCAACTATCATTATCGCTGGATTCCAAAATCGGACGGTCGATATCGACTTTTGGAAGCTCCGAAGCCGCGGCTGCGAGACATCCAGCGGCGGTTGCTTCGAGCCGTGTTCCAGCATCTCCCGGTTCATTCCGCAGCGCATGGCTTTCGCCGACAACACTCGATCGTCAGTTGTGTCGATCCCCATGTCGGCGCGGCAATCATCCTGAAGCTGGATGTGCAGGACTTTTTTCCGTCGATAGAACCCTGGCGGCTGTGGTCTCTGCTGAGACGCTGCGGCTATGCGGAGCGAGTTGCGGAAGTCCTGACCGCGATCTGCAGCAACACGGTACCCCGCGACGTACTGGATCAGTGTCCCGCCACGGGTAACGCACAAAAGTACGCCCAACGTCTTTTGTATCAACGGAATCATTTCCCACAGGGAGCCCCCACATCGCCGTGCGCGGCGAACCTGTGTGCATGGCGATTAGACACGCGTCTGCTGGCACTGGCGCAGACGTCGCAGGGACGATACACCCGTTACGCGGACGACCTGATCTTTTCATGGCCCGATCGATCGACCGTGACGCCAGCATCTTTCCTTCCCTTCGCAGGAACGGTCCTGTTCGAAGAAGGCCTCACGCCCAATTTTCGCAAGACGAAGATCATGACTCAGGGGCAATCTCAGCGCGTGCTGGGTCTCGTCATCAATCAACGAGCCAACACGCCACGGCGCGAGTATGAGAATCTGAAAGCCATTCTGCACAACTGCGTTCAGCATGGCCCGGAGTCCCAAAACACCGATGGCCACGCCAACTTCCGGGCTCACCTTCGTGGCCGCATCCAGTTCATCGAATCCGTTAACCCAAATCGCGGCCAGCGACTGCAGCAGGCATTCGACAAAATCCAATGGCCCACATA
>CAZIGZ010000227.1:0-7505 GCA_964538835.1 uncultured Chitinophaga sp.
TGACCGCTTTGACCATACTGACGGAATCGAGTCATGTGACCCTGAACCTTCAACTGCTGTCCCTGCAGCTGAGCGATCGGCTGACCCTTCGTGAACGACTCGGGCATCTGCTGCCCGTCCAGTTGATCCAGTCGAGGCTTGTAGTCAAATGTCTCGAGATGGCTGGGGCCGCCCGACATATACAGATAAATGACGCGTTTGGCTTTTGCGACGTGGTGCCTGATGTCAGACAGCCCCGCCCATCGATCAGAAGTGGATTCGCCCGCCCCGGAATTTCGCATGCTGGCCGCAGCGTCCCTTTGAAACAGCGAATGCAGAGCGACGGCGCCCAGGCCCAGCCCCTGCGATGACAGAAACGTCCGGCGATTCAGCGAATTTGGAGTGTCGACAGTCATGATTAGTCTCGCAGGAAAGTTTCGCTCAGATTCAGGATCGCACGTGCCACCGACATCCATGCCGCAGCTTCGACCTCATCTTTCGCATGCAGCGGAGCAATTCCAGTGCTGAGCATGGACCTGGCATTGGCAGGGCTGTCCGTAAACTCGCGACGTTCTTCCGCCAGAAGCTCCAGCAGAGTTGACTGTTCGAATTGATCCGGTTCACGACCCAGGACCAGCTGGAACGCATGGCTCAGTCGATCGGCGTCTGTCGCAGCCTCCGTTGCCAGGAGCCGGTCAGCCAGACCTCGTGCACATTCCAGGAAGGTTGGATCATTCAGCAGGACGAGTGCCGCCAGGGGCGTATTCGATCGAGGCCGCTGCGCTGTACATTCTTCACGACTGGGAGCATCGAAGGCCTTCATCATGGGATGAATAAACTGTCGCTGCCAGTGTACATAGACGCCTCGTCGCCACTGTCTCGCATCCTTGTCCGAAGCATAGTCACGCTTCGGGAAATTCAGATGGCGATAGTATCCCTCGGGCTGATACGGTCGAACGCTCGGGCCGCCGATGTCGTTGTTCAACAGACCGGAGACGGACAACGCCGTGTCTCGCACAAACTCCGCCGGCAGTCTCCAGTGAGCCTGTCGTGTCAGCATGCGATTGTCAGGATCGCGTTCCAGCAGTTCCGGTGTTTCGATGGATGATTGCTGATAGGTTCGACTCTGCACAATCGTCCGAACAAGATGCTTCACATCCCAGCCGCTCGCAATAAAGTCCAGAGCCAGAGCGTCCAGGAGTTCCGGATGATCGGGCGATTCTCCCTGGCCGCCGAAATCATCGAGCGATCGACAGAGTCCCGCGCCGAAGAACAGAGCCCAGACACGATTGACGAACACGCGAGCCGTGAGGCCACCGGCTCCGTGGACTGGATCTGTGAGCCAGTTTGCGAGGTCCAGTCGCGATGCTCGCTGTGGACCTGGGAGTGTTCCGAGAAACTGTGGGATCGCCGGTGCAACAATCTCGCCACTGTCATCCAGCCAGTTTCCACGTGGCAGCACCCGAATGGTCCGAGGTTCCTTCAGGGCCTGAGTCACCATGACTGGGCGGCGGTTCTTCCGGATCGACTCCACCTGTTCCCTTAGATCCTTAAGACGCTGAATGTTGACATCGCCCGTCGCCACATTTTCCAGTTTCAGGATCTCAGCCTGCAAGCCCGCGATGCGTTCACGTTCTCGCCATGTTTGGACGGGAACTTCCGGAGCGCGTCTGGTTGGCAGAGTATCTCCGCCTTCGCCTCGCAGATGGCGTTCTTCATCAACGTCTGCAAAGAATGCCGCGAGCGAATAGAAGTCCTTCATGGTGTAGGGATCGAACTTGTGATCGTGACACTGAGCACATCCCATGGTGGCTCCCAGCCAGACTGCCGAAACATTGCGGACTCGATCTGCGTGGTAAATCGCCAGATACTCTTTGGCCTGAACACCGCCTTCATGCGAAGTCTGAAGCAACCGGTTGTAGCACGACGCGGCCTTCTGATCGTCGCCGGATTCTTCCAGTAGATCACCCGCAAGTTGTTCGCGTGTGAACTGATCGAACGGAATGTTGCGATTGAACGCGTCGATCACATAATCACGATACGGGGATGACTGATGATCCTGATCGCCGTGATATCCCACTGTGTCCGCATAGCGCACAAGATCCAGCCAGAAGACCGCCATCCGTTCACCGAAGTGATCGCTGCTCAGCAGTCTTACCACGTAGTCGTTCAGTGACTTTTCCTGCGAGGCGGCATTGCCCTGACCAAACGTCGCCATGTCCAGTGGCGTCGCTGGAAGTCCGACAAGGTCAAAGGACAATCGGCGAACCAGCGTTCGCTGATCGGCGCGAGGAGACATGGCAAAGCCCCGATCCGCCTGCTTCTTCATCACGAACTCATCGATGAAGTTTGTCGCCTGCGGAGCATCAGGAGCTGACCGCGCGGCAGGAACGATGTAGGCCCAATGCGGAGCAAACGCAGCTCCGGAATTAATCCATCGTCGAAGGAGGTCCACCTCATTCTTTGAAAGTGTCTTGCCGGTTTTCGCGGGCGGCATCTGAGTTTCGGGATCGGAGGTCAGGATGCGTTCCATGAGCCGACTGTGGTCGGCATCTCCCGCCACAATGATCCCTTCAGGGCGTTTCGGATCATCAGCATCAAGTCGCAGCTCTGCCTCTCGATGTTTCTGGTCAGGGCCGTGACAGGAAAAACACTTGTCCGCCAGGATCGGCCTGACATCTCGATTAAAGTCCAGCGGTTCGGCTTTTCCGGTTTCCTGAGCCACTGCAGCGGAAAAGCACCCGATCACAATCAACAACGCCATCGGCAAAGTGAGACGCATACTGTTGTGGCGTCGGCCACCAGAAAACTGCGAGTGAAACATGTTGTGTCGTGAATGATGCGTGCTGGCCAGGTTCATCATCAAGCTCCCATCGTCCATTTTTCGCACTGTTTTGTGCGCCGCGTGCATTCTTTGGACATCTGGAAGAGTACCGTGGTACACAGTCGAATCACAAGACGCGAAGATGGTGAACGAATCGAGTCCAGGGTCAGGGAAAACACAAAATCTCTGCAGGCACCTCGATTCAGGATCAGCCGCGCGGTACTCTTCCGGTCGTCAATGTCAAAGCAGACCTTTGCCTCCCGTGGAGCGGAACTCATGCGTTTGGATGGAATGGACCGAAGCAGCAACGTGGAAGATCGTCGAGGTCGCAAGGCTCCATTGATGGCTGGCGGTGGTGGCAGCATTCTGGTGATCATCATTATTCTGGCTCTGAAGTTCTTCAACGCTCCACCGGCTGTGCAGAACATGGCTGGGCCACTGGTTCAGGCCATCCAGAATCAGGCAGGGCAGAATGCGGCTTCTGAACCGGGGCCTGGGATTGATGACGATGCGAAGGACTTCATTTCGAAGGTTCTTCGCAGCACGGAAGAAGTCTGGAGCAAACAGTTCCGGGACCATGTTCAGGGCGGCGGATATTCCGAACCCAAACTGATTCTCTTCTCAGGAACGGATCGCTCCGGCTGCGGAGTGGCTCAGGCAGAGATGGGGCCGTTCTACTGTCCGGCCGACGAGCAAATCTACATCGATCCGGAGTTCTTTCGGGAGCTTGCAGAGCGACATAAGGCTCCGGGCGATTTTGCACAGGCCTACGTGATCGCACACGAGGTGGCTCACCATGTTCAGAACCTGACGGGAATGAATCAGCCCGTTCAGCAGGCTCGAAAAAGCGGCGATGAGCGCCAGGAGAATGAGATGTCCGTTCGTCTGGAACTTCAGGCAGACTATCTCGCCGGCGTCTGGGCTCATCATGCTCAGAAGAACTACAGCATCCTGGATGAAGGCGACATTGAAGAAGGGATCAACGCGGCCAATCAGATTGGCGATGATACTCTGCAGCGAGAAGCTCAGGGTTATGTTGTTCCTGAACGCTACACACACGGCACGTCAAAGCAGCGAGCCCACTGGTTCAAAAAAGGCTTCACCAGCGGCGATTTTGAGGCCTGCGACGAACTGTTTCGTCTGCCCTACAATCGGCTGTAAGCGCAGCGGACGAACTCTCGGCGATGGCCACTTCAGGATGATGAGATGACTGAGCCCTATTTCACGCTTCAGTGGCAAGGCAACGCTGCGGAAGGTTCTCTGTGGCTGATCGATCAGACATTGCTTCCCGAGCAGTACGAGAAGATCTGCTGCCGGTCCGTGGATCACCTGTTCGAAGCGATTCGTTCCCTGCGCGTTCGGGGAGCTCCGGCGATCGGAGTTTCAGCGGCCTACGGAATCGTCACTGGGACTCAGCAGGCTCGATCAGCTTCCGTTGCCGAGTTGCTCCAGGCCGTTCGCAGTGTTGCCGAATATCTCGCGACAAGTCGGCCGACCGCAGTAAACCTGTTCTGGGCGCTGGATCGCATGACTCGCTTTGCCGAACGTCAGCCGACGTCGCTGTCTTCGGCGGAGCTTCATGATCGACTCCTGGAAGAAGCTCGAGCGATCGACAACGAAGACAAGGCCATGTGCCATTCCATCGGAGAACATGGCAGCCAGTTGCTTGAAGATGGAATGACCGTGCTGACTCACTGCAACGCCGGAGGACTCGCGACCGCCGGAGACGGCACAGCGCTCGCCGTGATCTTTGCGGCCGTTCGAGCTGGCAAGAAGATCCATGTCTTCGCCGATGAAACCAGACCGCTTCTTCAGGGGGCGCGACTCACGGCCTGGGAACTGATGAAACGCGACATTCCTGTGACGGTGATTTGCGACAACATGGCCGCTCAGGTGATGAAAGAAGGTCGCATCGACTGCGTGGTCACCGGAGCTGACCGCATCGCTGCGAATGGTGATGCGGCGAACAAGATTGGAACGTACGGAGTTGCTGTGCTGGCAAAGCACCACAATATTCCGTTCTACATCGCTGCACCTTCCAGCACGTTCGACCTCTCACTGGCTGACGGACAAGGCATTCCGATCGAACAGAGAAAAGACGAAGAGATCGCCGAGTCCTTTGGAAAGCGCACGGTGCCTCGAGGCGTCAGCGTGTACAACCCGGCTTTCGACGTTACGCCTGCCAGTCTCATTCACGCACTGATTACTGAAAAGGGTGTCGTCCGAAATCCATCGACGGAGTCGGTCGCAAGGCATCTCAGAGGGTGAGATTTTTGTGGCTCAGCGTTCCGTTTTGCAGAGTTCTCTCCGAATCGCTCGGCCCCCGGGATGTTGTCGTCCATCAACGGATCATCAGTCAGACAAGGAACACTAAGAATGGCAACGGCTGCAAAACTGCTGTCGATACTGGGCAAGAAAACGACGGGGGTTGCCTTTCAGGGGCTGTTGAAAGCAGATCAGCTCAAAGTGCAGCGTGAGCGGGGGACGGCCAGCGGCGAGCCCGGGATCGCTTACTACAGCGGTAAGAAAGCTGGGTATCAAGTACTGAGCAGCGACGATCGCGTGGCCTGCATTTTCCTGTATGTTGAACAGGACGAGGGATTTTCGCCATTTCCCGGCTCGCTGCCCTATGGCATTGAACGCGGTGCCACCAGAGTTGCGACGCGACGACTGCTGGGCAAACCTGAAAGCAGTGGTAAGGCGAGCGTTGACAGCCTTCTGGGCCCGCAGGGCGCATGGGATCGGTTTGTGATCGAGTCAGTGTATGTGCATCTGGAGTATTCCAATCCGGGACTTGAGGTGACGCGTGTCACACTGATGACCGAAGACGCCGCGCCCTGAGAGACAGGGTTTTTTATTGGCGAGGAATAGCGCAATCTGTTGAATGACCGAGTTTTCCTAACCCGACACGTCAGTGAGGGACAAAATCTGCGTGAATGTAGACAATGATCCTTCGCTCACGCAGCGGGTTGGGAGTCAGTCAACAGGCTGTTTTCGCAGGACCAATTTTGCGACTTCGCATTCCGGATAGCGTTCACTGGCTGGCTCAACGCAGACTTCCTCGATTTCAAAGCCGCATTTCTCCAGCACACGGAGAGAGGCCTTATTGCTGGTCGCAGCCTGCGCGTGAAGAGGACGTTCTGGTACATCGCGCAACAACTGCTGCAGCGCCAGAGTTGCGATTCCCTGGCCCCAGAAATCGCGATGGATCCAATAGCCAATGGAATGACAGTGCTCCGAACGAAAGCAGGCGACGAGCCCCACAATCCGGTCTGAAAGGAGGATCACCATCGGCGCCGTGGATGAATCCTGAAACACCTTGTCCCAATGTGCCGCAAAAGCCTCGGCTGAACGAGGATTCGTCACAGCCATCGCATTGGATTCAGGATCGAGCTGCATCTCAAACAGTTCTGGCAGGTCGTCCTTTGTGGTTTTCCGCAGACGAATCGGCGGAAATCGGGACGGATCCAGATCCTGATCAGTGAAACCGACCACAACGCGCTCCGCCCGTCGAAGAGGAGACCCCGAAAATGCGAACAGGGAATCCGGCACTCACCGAATTCCCTGTTTTCTGCTGTTCAAAGCCGCCGACTGGAGTCGAACCAGCGACCTACGCTTTACGAAAGCGTCGCTCTGCCAACTGAGCTACGGCGGCGGGCAATCGGGTGACACGAACCTGGACGGTTCGGTTCGATTGGCTGAGACGAAATGTAGCGTGGGCTGCGGATCGGAGCAAGATCTGGAAAGTTCAGGATTTCGGTTCCTCAGCTTTGCTCATTCCGGGCACTGGTTTCATGCTTCCGCTTTGGTCCCTTGGGGCTGTAAGCGACTGAGGACAGTCGCTCTACGATGGCAGGCAGCGACTGAGGACCGTCGCTCTACAGTTTGGAGAGGTCATGACCGTGAGTTCTCGACAGCAGATTTTGGCGTCGCTTCGTGCCAAGGTGGCTCAGGGTTTGCCCATTATTGGCGGCGGGGCAGGGTCCGGGATTAGTGCAAAGTGCGAAGAGGCCGGTGGGATCGATCTGATCGTGATTTACAACTCCGGCCGCTATCGGATGGCGGGACGCGGTTCGCTCGCGGGTCTGATGCCCTATGGGAACGCCAATCAGATCGTCCGCGAAATGGCGTTCGAAGTTCTGACGGCGGTTGAAAAGACCCCGGTGCTGGCGGGAGTCTGCGGAACGGACCCGTTCATGATTCGACGCCATTTCCTGAACGAGCTGAAGGAACTAGGGTTCGCGGGCATCCAGAACTTCCCCACCGTCGGGCTGATTGACGGGGTCTTTCGAGCAAACCTCGAGGAAACCGGCATGGGCTTTGGGCTCGAAATCGATCTCGTTGCCGAAGCCCATGAGCTCGATCTTTTGACAACGCCCTATGCGTTTGACTGTGAGCAGGCAGAAAAGCTGACGAAGGCCGGAGCTGACATCATCGTGGCTCACATGGGCCTGACAACGTCCGGAACCATTGGTGCTCAAACGGCACTGACGCTGGACGAATGTGTGACTCGCATTGCCGAAATGACCGCGGCTGCTCGCTCGGTTCGATCTGACGTCCTGGTCCTGTGCCACGGCGGCCCCATCGCGATGCCGTCCGATGCGGACTATGTGCTACGAAAGCTGCCGCAGATTGACGGCTTCTACGGCGCAAGTTCCATGGAGCGACTGCCCACGGAGATTGCTCTCACCGAACAGGTTCG
>CAZIGZ010000228.1:0-7471 GCA_964538835.1 uncultured Chitinophaga sp.
GAAGATCAACGAGTTTCATGTGTCGCTCTTTGCGGAGTTCCTGCAGGAGCTGAAACACACTCCGGAAGCGGGTGGCACCTTGTTGGATCATGTGCTGTATCTGTACGGAAGCGGGATGGGGAATCCGAATCTGCATGATCATACGAACCTGCCAATTGTCCTTGCCGGCGGCGCGGCGGGAACACTTCGAGGAGGACGACATGTGACATTCGACCGGCCGACGCCTCTTGCGAATCTGCATCTGACGCTGCTTGATCGAGTCGGCATTTCGCTCGACCAGTTCGCCGACAGCGACGGCCGCATGGACGGTCTTTTTCAACCCGTTTCGCTTTGATAAGGGAAGGAACCAGACCGATGATTGTTGCTTCTCCCCAATTAGCGGAAGGGCGCGAGCCGTCCGGTGATGACGACACCGGAGGGCTCGCGCCCTTCCGCTATTTTCGATTGACACCGGACGGCTTTCGCCGTGCCGCTATTTTTTGGGTGTCACTTGGTGTTGCGATTGTGATCCTGTCGCACAACTCCGACGGCGCGATGGCAAGAGCTTCAGACGGGGAAGAGACTGCTTCTGTGGCTGCTGCGGCTGAAGCGAACGATGTGGTTCAAGTGCAGCGCTTGTTGGCCTCCGGTGCGGACGTCAACGCGGCTCCGCTGGACGGCATGACGGCACTTCACTGGGCCGTTCAGCGAAGTGATGTCGCGATGACAAAGTTGCTACTGGAATCAGGAGCGAACGTCGATGCGGCAAACATGTATGGCGTTCGACCACTTTCGCTGGCCTGCGAGAACGGGGCGGCGGACGTTGTGCGAATGCTGCTGGAAAAGAAAGCAGATCCGACGGCGCAACGGGCAGGTGGCGAAACGGTTCTGATGACGGCGGCTCGCACCGGAAATGTCGAAGTCATACGACTGTTGACCCACGCTGGAGCGGACGTGAATGCTCGTGAACAGCACCAGCAGACGGCCATCATGTGGGCTGCTGCCGAAGGGCACACAGATGTCGTTCGGCTATTGATGGACGCTGGGGCCGACATGCGTGCCGCATTGCCATCGGGCTGGACACCGTTGTTCTTTGCCGTGCGAGAAGGGCGGACAGACACGGTTCGTTTTTTTGTCCAGCAGGGGCTGGATGTGAATGCCGCGATGACCGGTTCAAAGCGCAAGCAGGGACCGAATCCGCTGTTGCTGGCCGTTCAGAACGGTCACTTTGAAACGGCTCTGGCGTTGCTGGAAGCCGGGGCTGACGCGAATGCACAGCCGATGGGGCAGGGGGCTCTTCATGCGATTGTCAGTGTTCGCAGGCCGGTACGGGGCGACGGTGATCCGCCGCCAGTGGGTTCCGGAAAGATTGGCTCACTCGAGTTTGTTCGGCGGCTGATCGAACGAGGAGGCAACGTCAATCTTCGTCTGGAGAAAGGGCAGAAGGGCTTTGCGGACTTCACGACCACGGGAGCCACGGCCTTCGTACTGGCCTCACAGACCGGCGATCTTCCTCTGCTAAAGCTTCTGCTGGAACTGGGTGCCGACCCGAACATTCCCAACGCCGATGGTTCGACTGCGATGCTGGCCGCCGCGGGTGTCGGTGATCTCGGGAGCGGACTGGAAGCGGCAGGAACCGAAGCCGAAGCGATTGAAGTGATCCAGCTGTTGCTTGATCAGGGTCTGGACATCAACATCGCGGATGAGAACGGCGAAACTGTGGTTCACGGAGCCGCCTATCAGAACTGGCCGGAGCTGATTCGTTTTCTTGTTGCGAAGGGAGCCCGTGTGGATGTCTGGAACACACCCAATCGCTGGGGCTGGACGCCGCTGATTATTGCTCACGGTTATCGCGAAGGAAATTTCCGGCCTGACGCTGCGACCATTCGCTGTCTGGAAGACATCATGAAGGCTGCGAATGTGCCGATCCCCGAAGACCCCGGCCGCGATGTCGAAGCTAATCAGCAAAGCTGGGACAAGAAGCCGCCGCGGAAGAACTGACGGGCTGTCTGGCGACGTGTTGACTCTCTGAGGCGGTCGGACTTTCACATTAACGGGAACTCATGGAAGTCTCGCTTGAGCTTTTTCTGAAGCCACTATCATCCCCGCTCCTGAAGATTTGCAGCATCCTGGTCGAAGGGCCAAGATTCTTTGGGAACTGCAATTCCTCGGCCCCACCGTACTTCGGTGGGGTTTTTTGTTGGTGTCCACATGTCGTTCACAGAGACGGCCGATTGTGCGATGATGGGGAAGACATTTCGAAACGTCTTCAGGCGCCAATCGATGATGCGAAATCCCGGACACAAACAAGCGGCATTCTGGATGTTGTGGAGCCTGTTGTGGATTTACTCAACCGGCTGCGACCAGTCCACAGATCCGAAACAGCAAAGTACCCTCGTCTTTGTGGAGATTCCGCCCGGCGAGTTCCTGATGGGGGCAGAGGACCCGGCGGAGTTTGGAACCTACAGCGCGCCGGAGGGGCCTCAGCACCGAGTTCGTTTGACTCGGCCGTTTCAGATGAGTCGCTGTGAGATCACGGTCGGGGAGTTTCGTCGGTTCGTGGATGCGACGGGTTACGTGACGGAGGCGGAAGAAACAGGGCAGGGTTGTAATGGACTGAATTCGACAACGGGCGAAGTGGAAAAGCTGGCGACCAGGACGTGGCTTGCTCCGGGGTTTGAGCAGTCGGACGATCATCCGGTTGTTTGTGTCAGCCACCGCGATGCGGAACGATATTGCGAATGGCTGAGTCTGGAAATGAAGGCTGTGGTGAGACTTCCGACGGAAGCAGAATGGGAATACTGCTGTCGAGCCGGCACGAGGACTCGCTATTCATCAGGAGATGCTCCGGAATCGCTGGAAGGCATTGCCAACTGCGGCGACCGCGCTCTTGCTGCGAAGTTTCCTCAGTTTGAATCCAACTTGGCGAACTGGAATGACGGTCATGCGTTTACGGCACCGGTTGGTAAGTTGACTCCCAATGGTTTTGGGCTGTACGACATGCACGGCAACGTCGGCGAATGGTGCTCGGACTGGTTTGATGCGGAGCATTATGTTCGTTCGGAAGAGACCAACCCTGTCGGACCGGCAACGGCGGACGTTCCGCCCAACGCCTGGCACGTTGTTCGCGGCGGCAGCTGGTACAACGCCCCGGTGAGTCTCCGCTCCTCAGGCCGCCACGACGGTGTTCCCACCGAAGCGAGTACGACGAATGGCTTTCGCGTGGTGAAGGAGTAGCCGCGGAAAACGTGGTGTGGATTCGTAATCGCAGGGAAAGGAACCGCGAATTTGCGCGAATGGGCGCGAATAATCGCAGGGGGATTCAGAAGCCGACTGTCAACTGTGATGCTGCGCGTTGTCTCGGGTGATTTTTCTTCTGTGCTTGATTCGCGTGAATTCGCGGTTCGATCCTCATGTCAGCACAACACGCTCCCATTCGATGTTTCGATGCTTGAAGTTGATAATGAGACCAAGTTGCCTGCCACTCACCTTGAGGTAGTTGATCATCTTGCCACGTTCGACATCCGTGATCGAATCGATCGTCTTTGCGTCGACGATGATCTGACCGAAGCAAATCAAATCAGGCACGTAGATACCGACGACCTTGTCCTTGTAGACAATGTCAAAACGTCTCTGCTGCTCGCACGAAATCGCTCTCAGCTCAAACTCAACCACAAGAGCATTCTCATAGATCTTCTCGTGGAATCCATGGCCGATGAAATTCAAAACTTCCATGGCGCAGCCGACGATACGATAGGTTTCTTCCCGAAACAGGATGCTTGTCATGGTGTGAAATCTTGGAGAGTAGAGGGAATTGAGTTCGATGAGAATACTGTATCACCGTCATTAATCGCAGGGAGTGGAACCGCGAATTTACGCGAATGAGCGCGAATAATCGCAAGGGGGATTTAGCTGGAGGCTGTTGTCGGTGATGTCACCAGAATCTCAGGTGATTTCTTCTGTGCCTGATTCGCGTGAATTCGCGTCCATTCGCGGTTCACTTCTGTGATTCTCTGGCTTTCCGGTTCTGCTGGTCGCGGTCCCAAAGTTGTTTGAAGTAGTCGGTCGCGTGTTTGTTGAGTGTCCGATATTCCTCGACGGTGCGAGTGGTGGCCTGGAAATAGCAGATGCCCATTTCGTCGGTGCTAAAATCGCCCCAGTAGACAGGCTTTGGCGGTGAGTTCGGATTCAGCGGATTGCCTGTGGAGTTATCGAACCAGCATTCCAGCTCGATGCGAGTTCCTTTGGGCAGTTCGAGCGGTGATTCGTAGACGTACTTGTCCTGCCAGTAAAAGTCCCAATTTCTGATCCAGATCAGTGGCACGACGGACCCGTCCGGCAGCAACGCTCGGGCTCGGATTTCTCTGCCAAGCACATGCATATGAGGCGTCACATCAAAGATGACCGTGTCCACCGGCAGAGTGTATTCCGCTCGATGAACATGCCGCGCTTCATTCGGCGGGATCGCCAGGTCCACGCTGGCTACCATGATCTCCGTCACCGGATGAATTGCCGATTCGGGAGCGAAGTACAGTCCGATGCGCGAACGATCACGAACCTTGCGTCCGATCGGATGGTAGTGAATCTGCACGACGAGGTCTGAGTTTTTCTCCAGCGGACGGCCCATGGCAAAAGGCAGCGGTTGAGGCTGACCACCTGGTCCCCAGCCGCCGAGCGATCCTGAGACTGCGAAGCCGGGACTTCCGAGCCGTGCATAACCCGGTTGAGGATCTTTCGCGTCGAGTTTTCGACCCTGGCCAGTCGTGTCGAAATACATGATGCTGTGATGCACGACTTCCGGCGCGCCAGGACGGAACTCAACAGCGTTCACGAGACGGTTTTGAGTCAGTTCGGTGGGAAGAACGAAGTGCTGATAAATGTCCGGACCGTCTGCCGGAACTTCAAAGGCTTCGGGCATCTCCACGATCAGGTCCGGTTTGCCAAGCTGCCATCCGCTGACGAACTGTGGAGGAGACGGCAGGTCAGCAGGCTCACCTTCCAGACGGTTCGAGTTCAGCCATTCCAGCAGAACTGTTCGTTCATCGTCGCTGAGACGGTGTTCGTTGCGGAATGATGCGTAGCCAGGTTCCGGTTTCCACGGTGGCATCAGTCCTCGTTCGAGGACCACGACAATCTGGTCCCCGTGCTTCTGGATATCTTCAAACGTCAGCAAAGGAAACGGAGCGACTTCGCCCGTTCGATGACAGCGGCTGCAATGTTCAAAGACGATGGGAGCAACGTCGCGATTGAACGTCCATGACGATGTGTTCGAACGGGATGACGAGAGCCCGGTCGGCCGACGTTCAATTACGCAACCGACTGGTTCCGTGGATCGCAGCTCCGGAGTCCGGCCGGATTGAAGAGCAGACAGGACATCACGGAGGTCCTGTGAACGTGCATGGTCGCGACGCTGGCCAAGATCCGTGAATCGATCATCAATGCGTCCAGAATAGACAAGACGGCCATCGACCTGCACGAACACCTGAGGAGTGTGAGTCGCCGCAAGGGAATCCGTCAGCCGATTCTCCTGGTCGTATTCAACGGGAAACGCCAACTGGAATTTGCCACCGAGTGAATCCGCTTCTTCGCGCGTTGCCATTGATCCTGGAACGACTGCAATCATGCTGTCACGGTTCAAGCCGAAGTCCTGAGCGATGCGGTTCAGCTCCGGAAGGCTCGCGTTACTGATCGGACAGTGTGGTGAAAGAACCGCGAAAACGATGATACCTCGATCGGCCGGTTTCCAGGTGCTTGAAGCCCTTGAATCGATTGTCAGTGTCAGCAGCTGGCGACCCTGTGGCAGGATAGTCGCAATCGTCAGCAGCGCAAACACCAGCCCGACCATTGTCATTGAGCGGCGCGATGAAAAGAAACGCCTGCGGAATTGCGACATGCCCTGAACCTCCTGTTCACCGTGATCCTGTCCGTGGATCATGCAGACAGTTTAGCTCAAGGTCACAAACAGCGTCTACGGGGGTTCGGGGGCAATGCCAGCACAACGTAGCGCGTGTCTCCGACACGAGAACTCACCGCGGTTCCAGTCCGAAACAGTTTTCAAACCGCGAATTCACGCGAATGGACGCGGATAATCGCAAATCGCAGAGTGATGCGCAGCAGGCTCATGTCAACTTAGCAGCAATGTCAAATCTTCGGCTGTCAGCGATCGGATCAGGCTGGCGTCGGCTGAAATGATGGCATCGGCGAGACTTCGCTTTTCCTTTTGCAGTTCCAGAATGCGTTCTTCCACCGTGTCTTTTGAAATCAGCCGATATGCGAACACATGGCGATCCTGTCCGATACGATGAGCACGGTCGACGGCCTGAGCTTCCACGGCGGGATTCCACCACGGATCCAGGATAAAGACATAATCCGCCGACGTCAGATTCAGACCGTGGCCACCTGCCTTGAGACTGATCAGAAACAGCGGGCAGGTATCATCGTTCTGAAACTGCTGGACAACGGCCTGACGGTTGTTTGTGCTGCCGTCGAGATAGGCATAGCGGAGCTTTTCCCTGTCAAGCTTCTTCCGAACGATGTCGAGGAAGCTGGTGAACTGCGAAAAGACCAGGGCCTTATGGCCGTCTGCCGTGACCTGCGATAGCTGTTCGATGATCGCATCGAGCTTACCGCTATCCTCACGGACTCGACTGGGATCGATAAGCCCAAGATGGCAGGCCGCCTGGCGAAGACGAAGCAGAGCTTCCAGAACGTGGATCTTGGCACGCTTGATTCCGACCTGATCGATCGTCGACTTGAGCTTGGACTGATAATAGGCCTTCAATTCATCATACTTTCGCTTTTGCTTGCCCGTCATTTCGCAGTACAGAATCTGTTCAGTCTTGCCGGGCAGGTCCTTCAGGACCTGAGCCTTGGTGCGGCGAAGGAGAAATGGACGCAGGGCTCGGGAAAGCATCTCCAGCGAGGCTGCTCGTTCCTGTTCATTCTTCGACGTGGACAGTTTCTGGAAAGCGGAGCTGGCACCCAGCATGCCCGGGTTCAGAAACTCGAAGAGAGACCAGAGTTCACCCAGATGATTCTCCACGGGCGTTCCGGTCATTGCCAGTCGATGGTCGGACTTCAGAAGGCGACAGACCTTGGCAGCCTGCGAGGCAGAATTCTTGATCGCCTGAGCCTCATCCAGAATGATGTAATCGAAGTGCAGTTTTTCGATGTTGACGATATCCATCCTCAACGTGCCATACGTCGTCACAACGACATCGGCCGCTTCCAGTTCGTTGTCGTGCCGCAGCAGGCCAGTGTGGTTGATGACCTTCAGCTTGGGAGCGAAACGTGCAGCTTCGTTCATCCAGTTAAAGATGAGACTCTTGGGGACCACGACGAGCGACGGACGGTGAACTTCATCCGCCTTCAGCCGACGCGTTCTGCGACCTTCCAGAAGTGCGAGAACCTGAACGGTTTTTCCAAGTCCCATGTCATCTGCCAGGCAGCCACCCAGCTGAAACTCATTCAGAAAGTGCAGCCAGCTGAGACC
>CAZIGZ010000229.1:0-7212 GCA_964538835.1 uncultured Chitinophaga sp.
ACTCCGGAAGACGTGCAAAAGCTTCCGTTCACAGCCGCGGACAAACTAGCCTACCTCACTCAGACAACACTCAGTGTGGACGAAGCCAACGCGGTCATTCAGGCTCTGAAGGCCAGGTATCCGCACATTGAATCGCCGAAGAAAGAAGACATCTGCTATGCGACGACCAATCGACAGGATGCCGTTAAGGCACTTGTTGAATCAGCAGACGTGCTGATCGTGCTTGGCAGCCAGAACAGTTCGAACAGTCGTCGTCTGATGGAGATCGGAGCCAGTCGTGGAATCCCATCCTACCTGGTCGACGGGGCACACGAGCTGCATCCGGAGTGGTTCGAATCGGCTCAGACCATTGTTGTCACCGCCGGCGCCAGTGCTCCGGAAGTTGTCGTTCAGGAGTGTATCGACTTCCTGAGAACCCGATTCGGCGCCACGGTCTCGGAGGAGACGCTGCGGGAAGAGCACGTTCACTTCGCACTTCCCAAAGAACTGCAGCAGCTTCACACTTAGCGTGCGGACTCGTGCGTCTTCGAACGTGACAGGATCATCGGTCTGTAACGGATTTAATCACAGCAATCGCATCGGCTTTGGAAAACGGCTTGGGCAGCAACGCCAGCTGGTCGGAACGACCCAGGATCGCGATGACATCGGGCCAGGAATAGGCCGAGTGCGCGGTGCAGACGATGATCTTCAGTTCCGGATGAATACTCCAGAGCTGTCGAATCGTTTCAATTCCATCCCAGCCAGGTGGCATACACATATCGACAACAGCCGCATCGAAGTGTTCGCGGTCAATCAATGCACGGCTCAGGATGCGGAGTCCTTCCTCACCCTGGAATGCCGAGTCAATGTGAAAGACAGTGTGTTCTTCAAATGCCCGCCCGCGCACGCTGACCGTTGGTTCACCAAACAATGCCATCTCCATGTCGTCAAGATCGGGCATCGCATTGATGGCTGGCTGCAGTATCGAACGAAACGCATCATGAATCGAGGGCTGGTCATCAATCAGCAGGAGTCGACGCACCCTGGACAATGTGTCCTCAGTCGACAAGTCTGCCATTTCCGGTGAGAAGACCGCGTCGGAATGTGGATCCAGTGACAGGTCAGTTTCAGCAATCATGCGCAAGTCTCCGGTGCAGTTCGAAGAAGTGGGATCTGAAGTGAGAACGTGGCGCCCATGCCAGGGCCATCACTAAACACAGTCAGTGAACCGCCCAGTGAACTGGCAGCAAGCCCGCAATAATGAAGTCCGAAGCCGTGGCCGGTTGGTTTCGTCGTGAAGCCCTGGGAGAAGATCCGCGTCAGATGATCACGGGCGATACCGATTCCGTTGTCCCGGACATCAATTCGCAGCGAATCGCCGTCACATGGGGTCACTCGAACATCAATCTGACGCTCGGAGACCGGAAGGTGAAGGATGGCATCTTTTGCATTGGTCAGGAGGTTCACCAGAATCTGAATCAGCTTGTGTCGATCGGTGACCAGCGACGACGTTTCTGAAAGATCCAGCTTCACCGCGACATGGTGGCGATCAAAAGAAGCACGGACAACGGCAAGAGCGTTTTCGAGGATCTCGCTGAGGTCGGTTTCCTCTTCGAAACAGTAGCCTCGAGCCAGATTTTGCTGCGCCGCGACGATTCTTTTGGCATGATCCACGTTCATGTCGAGTGTCTGAAGTTCCTGCATCAGAGCATCCTGCTCCGACTCCAGAGTTTCCGAAAGCGACCTGAGATACACGGGAAGCTGTCTTCCTCGTGGATCGTTATCGAAGAAGTCCCCAAGCCTCGACTGTTGCGAATCAAGAAGTCCAACGACTTTGCGGAGGCTGGGGACATGGTTCGAAGAGACTCGTTCCTGCAGCGTTGTTGACAAGACGCTTATACTGGTCAGAACGTTGCCAACGTTGTGCAGAACAGATGTCGCGATTTCTGCTTTCCCTGCCAGATGAGCTGCGTCAATCAGCATCTGATTGGCTTCTTCCATATGTCGTTCAGCGTCGTCACGCGCTGTCGTATCGCGAACAATCAGCAACAGATGAGTCTGACCGGCGACCGGGATTCTGCTGACAGAAACTTCGACCGAAATGCGTCGGCCGATGTTGGTCAGGACATGTTCCTTGATCCATGCATGACCGCCTGCGGCCGCGTTCTTCAGTCGTCCCATAATTTCCTGACGTTTGCCGAAAAGAAACTGGTTGATTGGTGCGTTTTGGAGACACGGGTCTGCGGACTGCTCTACTTCGATCGCCAGCATTTCTGCGGCTTTGTTACATGTGGCAATGTTTCCTGCGAGATCCACTGTCAGGATCGCGTCACGAGCCATGGCAAGTGTTGCCGTATGCCATTCCCTCTGTTCTTTGGCCAGACGGCTCAGGGGAAGGATTGAAAAAATCCAAAGCAATGGACTCACCAGGATCGACAAAAAAGCGGCATCACTCAGGGCTTCAACAGTGTGGCCGGCCGTTTCTGGAATCACGAGTGGCAGCGCGTACATGACCGCGACTTCCGCCACAAAAATGAGGGCGACCGTCAGCAACAGGAACTGAATGGGGGATTGAAGTGAGCTAAAGGATTTGAGATTCCGGATAGTTGCACCGCTTTCGTGTTGGGTAAGTTGAACGTTTTAACCCTAGTCTGAAAGTGTGCGGTGCGGGTGTGCAGCACTGCTGTGGGTGAACATTTGAGGACAAATCTGTGGCTTTCCAGCAACAACCCCAAACTACGTCACAACTATGGCAATCGGAATGGGCAATGCCCCCACGACGCGCGGGTGGAAACTACCTGGCATTGCCCGGTAAGTGGACGCAATCGTGCTGTTTCGCCGGTTTGGCTCGAATTCCGAAGCAGGATCCCGGTCTGCCAGAGTGTCTGAAATCAGAGTGCTGGAAATCGAAATCCAATCTGCGGGCTCTCCCCTGGAAATGGTTCAGGTGGCTGCCTGCGCAGCAACGCTGGAATTCGGACGCCACGGAAACGATAGTGCGTTGATTCCGGTTCCTTATTGTCTGAAAGAAATTCGAATGAATCAGCAAGACGTCGAGAACTTCGTGGCATCTCTGGAGAATGTGCAGAAGTCAGAAGCATACGGTTATCTGTTCTACTTCTACTCAGATGATCACCGCATGCCCTTTCTGACGATTGCCAATTCAGACAACGAATATGACAAGGTGTCGAACCTGAATCGCGAAGGCGTGTTTCGAGTCAATCTGGGGATTCGCAAAGAGACTTTTGCTGAGTTGTTTCCGAACAACCCTGAAGGCGGCGACGTGACCTATGACTTCACGATCCTGAATACGTTTCTTCCTCATCCGGATTACGCCAAACAGTACTTTATCTGCATTCTGAATCCTTCTGAGGCGAACGAAGACACGTTCAGAAAACTTGTTCGTGAAGCCCATGAAGTTGCAAAACAGCGGTACGATCGCAAAAACCGCTCGGAAGGCGTTGCAGATTAAGACCCAAAGTCGGGTAACCTGAGTGATCGCCGTCCGGTGATTTGGCCGTAACCGTCAAAGAACTACCAGATTTTCGGCGTTTTTCCGGCGAAAGTTCTACGGCCCTCACGGCAGACTCATGGCAATCCAGACGGTACACTGTCACGTTCCCTGGTGATCCGGTTTCCGGCCAACGTCCGATGGCGGCAGCAAAACTCTGTCCCAGGCTTCACGTAGTTGATCATCGATCAAAGTCATTTCAGGTCCGATTCCTGACGACAGTCCCATAGATACCCGCAAAGTACCCGAATGTCTCATTCATGGACGCCGGATTCGTGGCAGACACGAACGGCACTTCAACAGCCTGTATACGATAACCCTGAAGAACTGACAGAGTCTTTGAAGGCTCTGGCTCAGTTTCCACCGCTTGTCACAGCATGGGAAGTTGATCGCCTGCGAACTCAGCTGGCCGCCGCAGCGGACGGGAAGGCGTTTGTTCTTCAGGGAGGCGATTGCTCAGAGAATTTCGACGACTGCAACTCGGGTTCCATTCTGCGAAAGCTGAAGGTCTTGATCCAGATGAGTCTTGTGCTGATCTGCGGATCACGCAAACGCATCATCCGAGTCGGTCGTATCGCGGGGCAGTATGCTAAACCCCGCTCTTCTGATGTCGAAAAACGCGGCGATGCCGAATACCCAAGCTATCGCGGTGACATTATCAACCGTCCGGGATTCACCGCCGAGGAGCGCCGTCCGGATCCAAAGCTCATGCTGCGAGCTTACGAGCGATCGGCGATGACGATCAATTACATCCGAGCTTTGAGCGAAGGCGGATTTGCAGACCTGCATCATCCGGAAAACTGGGATCTGGAGTTTGTCCGCAACACACCCGGTTCACGACGATACCAGCAGCTGCTGGAATCTCTCAGCGAGTCCATTCGATTCATGGAAGTCGTGTCACCTGGCGAACTGACTCAACTGACGCGAGTAGACTTCTTCACGTCCCATGAAGCACTTTTGCTGCTCTTCGAACAGGCGCTGACTCGGGTTGAACGCAATCGAGGATGGTACAATCTGGGAACTCACATGGCCTGGATCGGAGACCGAACCAGAGCAGTCGACGGGGCTCATCTGGAGTACTGCCGTGGGATTCGAAATCCGATCGGGATCAAGGTCGGCAATTCGATGAGTGCCGATGAGCTGCTGGACGTGATTCGTATTCTGAACCCTGACAATGAACCGGGTCGGCTGACTTTGATTCATCGTTTTGGGGCCGATCGCATTCGCAGCAAACTGCCGGCTCTGGCGGAAGCAGTCAAAAGGTCCGGGTCTCAGGTGCTGTGGAGCTGTGACCCGATGCACGGGAATACGCAGACGACACGTACCGGTATCAAGACTCGTTCTTTTGATGACGTCATGTCAGAAATCATCAGTGCGTTTCGAGTCCACAAAGAAGTCGGAACGTGCTTGTCGGGAATCCATCTGGAACTGACAGGTGAAGACGTGACCGAGTGCATCGGTGGTCCCGGCAATTTGACCGAATCGGACCTGACGCGTGATTACCGAAGTACCGTGGATCCGCGGTTGAATTACGAACAGGCCATGGAGATCGCGTTTCTCCTTGCCGAACAGATGCGATAAACTGGCTTAGCCCCAGGACGACGAACTATGAAAACGGCACCACATTTCATTCGAGCAATGGCGATTCTTGCCCCCGTGTTTCTGATGCTGGCGTCAGCAGCATGCAACGCAGCGGCGATTTGCCAGGACGAGTCAAAAGAAAAGCAGTCCATCGAAACACTTGCGTGGCTTGCCGGCGGATGGATTTCTGAATCCGATGCAGAGGTCGTGGAAGAACACTGGATGGCACCTCGCGGCGGCCTGATGCTCGGGCTGGGTCGAACCGTCAAGACTTCAGGACGCCGGAATTTTGAATACATGAGGATCGAAGAGAAGAATGGTGCATTGACATTCTTTGCCAGTCCGTCAGGCCAGCCAGCGACTCCATTCAAAGCGACCAGCGTATCGACAGATAAAGTGCTCTTCGAAAACCCGATGAACGACTTTCCGACGAAGATCACCTATTGGAAAGAAGGCGAACAACTCCGAGCAAAGATCGAAGGAATGGACCTGGAAGCGCTCGAAATAGTCATCCCTCGAGTGTCCTGAATCCTGGGAACGTCCAGACAAAACTGGGTGCGAGGTGTCTCTGATCCTGAAAGCCCCTTCATTTGACCGAAGTTCCCAGGATTCTCCAGAGAAGTCGTCATGAGAACGCTGCATCATCCTGTTCAATTCTCAGCATTTGTATGCACAATCGCCGTCATGATCCAGGCTGGCACCTTCTCGGATGTCCTCGGCGCTGATGATTATCCCGGGCTTCATAATGTCAATAAAGCGACAGAGTCGGTTCTCGTTGGAAGTGAACCGGAAGGGGAAGTCGCCTTTCAAAAGCTGAAGGAACTGGGCGTTAAGACGATCGTGAGCGTGGATGGAGCCAAGCCAGACCTGGAACTCGCTCGAAAGTACGGAATTCGGTACGTTCACATTCCCATTGGTTACGACGGGATCGAAAAAGAACCGGCATTGGCAATGGTGAGAGTGGCCAAAGAAGCCCAGGGCCTGACTTATGTGCATTGTCATCATGGAAAGCACCGAGGCCCGGCGGCGGCGGCCATTATCTGTCTGGCCGCCGGAACAATTTCCAAACCAGAGGCCGTTGAACTGATGAAACGCGCTGGGACGGGAAAGGACTACGTCGGTCTCTGGCGCGATGTCGATGCATTCCAGCCGCCTTCAAAAGATGAGAAGCTGCCCGAGCTGAAAGAGAGTGCCGAAGTCGAATCACTTGCGGCAGCCATGGCAAAACTGGATCGTCATTTTGAGCAGGTAAAGCTGCTTGCGAAGTCGGACTGGAAGGCTCCGAAAGAACATCCGGATCTCGATTCTGCCGCAGAGGCAATTCTGGTGGAAGAAGGTTTGAAGGAAAGTCTTCGGCAGAGCAAGGCCGGAGCAGATGCAAAAATGGTGGAACTTCTGTCACAATCCGTGACGACCGCCGGACAGCTGCGTGAGGCCCTCCAGAAAAAGGCCGGAACTCTCGCCAGCAGGCATCTGGAACTTTTGAATCAGTCCTGCACTCGCTGCCACGCCGAGTTTCGAAATTAGAAGAAGCACAATGAAGGGCCCGACATTAGTCTACGACTTGCGAGTACTGCGAGTCTTCCGATGTTCAGCGTGTGGCCGCGAAGTGCCGATGCCGGGCAGCACGACCTCTCAGCTGTGCACCTGCTCCGATCCGCCTCGATTCATGACAGCGGTAGATCGTCCAAAGACTCCGATTCCAGATACCACCGCATTTCAGTCGCCTGCGGATCCCGCGGATGTGGAAGAGCCGGAAGAGGAGATTTCGGAAGAGAACTATGTTCCGTTCATCCCGCAGCTCCCCGTTCGCCCTCCACAGTTTCCCCAGCGCAGAAAGCTGTCAGAAGACATCCAGAAGTTCGAGTTTCGAGAGAATGGCGACCAGCTTGAAGTGCAGCCACTGACACCGCCGGGCTCGGAGCAATCCGGTGCTTCGGAAGACCGTGAAGGCGGCCACCGAGGCCACTCGCGACGGAGTCATTCCAGCCGATCTGACTCCCGACAAAACTCTGACGGTCAGCCACGTGGACGACACGACGGTCCTCGTCGTCAGCGCGATGACTGGCGAAAAGGCCGCGACAATCCGCCTGCACAAGCGGAAGGATCTGCGCCTGATGGCAACGCCGCGATGGCTCCGA
>CAZIGZ010000230.1:0-7199 GCA_964538835.1 uncultured Chitinophaga sp.
TTTTCGATGCCCGTGATATTCTTGATGGTCTGCCGCACGCGAGCTTCCGAATCTCGCAGGCGCTGGTCTTCTTCCGCGCGAGGCGACTGGAACATCGGGAAGCCGGACGATTTGGCCTGTGAGACTTCTTCCGGATGCAGCATGTCCTTCAGTGCAAAATGAGCATCATTGACCTGTGTCGTGGGGACCGAGATCGCCGTGCTGGAGACGTTGATTTCATAGGGGATCTTCTCCGTGTCCAGTATGCCGGCGATCTCAAAGATCTGCTCAGGTTCACGGTTTCGCGCGATGACGACGTATTCCGGTTGAGTCGCCCAGACCATCGTTCCCACGACAGCAGCAATGCACGCCACGGTGGCCGCGGAAAAACCGATCCGCTGCGAGAGCGTCCAGCGATTCCACAGATTCAGCAACTGATCGCGAAGGTTTTGCCAGAACGACATGGATGTGACTCAGACAAACAAGGGCTTGAAATGAACTAAGGAGAAGGGAACCCGATCAAACCTGCATTCGCATGACTTCCTGGTAGGAGGCAATCAGGCGGTTTCGAATCTCCATCATCAGCCGAAACGCCAGGTCTGCTCGCGACGCCGTCAGAACGACATCGTGAATGCTGTCTGTTTCGCCGGTGATCAGTTGCTCCACGGAGTCCTTTGCGGAGACCTGCTGAGCATTGGTCTGCTGGACCATGCTTTTAACAAGATCCGCAAACGGCAGGTCACTCTTCGCTTCACTGGCTTTCGTTGACAGCCCCGGCGAAGATGCCTGTTCGATCTGAATGAAGGGAGTCTGTCCCTGAAGTGACTGCAGTGACATCAACGCAGACCTCGCAGAAGGGACAGAGCCTGTTCGGCCATCTGTCGGAATGTTTCAAGAGACTTCAGATTCGCTTCGTATGCCCGGCTGGCACTGACAAGGTCCACCATTTCCCGGGACATGTTGACGTTGGGAAGACGAACGTGACCGGTGGCGTCGGCATCTGGGTGTCCCGGGTCGTAAATCACAGGCCCTGGTGTGGTGTCCGAGGACACTGCGACCACGTCGACCCCGCGAAGTCCATCGACCGAGTTTTGTTCCGGATTCATCCACTGGTCCATCGCGGCCGAGAACGTCACCTGCTGTCGCTGATAGGGGCCACCCTGTGGTGTTCGGGTGGAATTCATATTGGCGATGTTGTTCGCGGCAACCTCCATGCGCATGCGTTCTCCGGTCAGCCCGGAGGCACTGATTTCGGTTCCCGACAGAATGCGTTGCATGGACATTTCAGACCTCATTTCTCTTTTCAGGACGATGAGCGTCAGGACCCGGAGATGGCCAGACGCATCTGTTCCATTTCCGACGCCAGCAGCTGAATCCATGTCTGCTGGAGCATGGCGTTCTTGTTGAGCTGTCCGATTTCCCGGTCAATGTCTACGTTGTTTCCGTCGGCACGAGCGACCAGGCCCTGCGTCTGGACGATTTCCGGCTGGGCCTGCATCGAGGTGCCTCCGGCCATCTCCTCGGCCAGCTGCTCCTCGAACGACACGTCCAGCCGCCGGTAATTCGGGGTGTTGACGTTGGCGATGTTGTTGCTGATCACGCGATGGCGCGTTTCCGCTGCGTTGATCAGCCGACCGAGCAAATCGAATTGTGGATTGAGAGACTGCATATCGGCCGCATCGGCAAAGTGGCCCTCGTCTCTGAAATCAGAACATCCGGCAAAGCTTTCCAGGATTACCAGATCAGTGGCTGTTCAGTGATTTCCCCTGGCAGCATGAGGGGAAACACGCAACACTGCAGGAGTTCGGGAAGATGCTGCGGGGAGAATTCCCAGGGTGAAGGGTGAACCCGATAACCGCTGAACGTATAGCCGGTACGACCAATTTGACCGACACCCTACCAGGAACTGTCCGCCGAGGAAATAGGACAAGCGTTAGCAAGTCGGTGGGAATACCCCCGATGATCAAACCCGCATCCGCCGCGCCTTGTCGTCGGTTGCGACCTATGCTGTCAGAGAGGCTGAATCTCCCACGCACTCTGTTTCTGCGCATGCTGTCCCACAGCTCATGGATGACTCGTACTCACATCGACTGTTCTCCACCTGTTGACGAATTCAAAGTACGGACCCGATTCAATGTCGATTGACTTCTCAAAGTTTTCACGGCTTCCTTCGCTGCCAACCGTCGCCATCGAAGCCTTGAAACTGTTTCATGACTGCAACAGCTCGAATGATCAACTGGTGTCAGTAATTCGAAAAGACCCGGCTATCGTCAGCAAGCTGCTGAAGGCCGCCAACTCCGCGCGCTACAACGCTCGCGGTGAAGTTACAGACCTGAATCGCGCCGTGATGCTGATGGGCCGAGCACAGGCTGCCCCGCTGGTCCTGAGCTTCTCGCTGGCCAAGCAGTCCATGGAGAACTCGGATCACCTTGAATACTATCGCAAGTTCTGGCAGCGATCGTTCGTCCAGGCCACCGCAGCGGAAATCTGCGGAACTCACTTTGGCTCGATCGCTTTTCGCGGCGAGTGTTACACGACAAGTCTGCTGGCAGGTCTCGGCAAACTCGCTTTCCTTCGTGCGGAACCTGAGAAGTACCTCGAATGTCTGAAGTCCGCTCAGGCTCAGGGCGCGCCGCTGAGCCGTATTGAACAGGAAACGTTCGGTTTCACCCATAACAAGCTGTCGTCCATTCTGCTGCAGCAGATGGGACTTCCGGAACGCTGCCACCTGGCAATCCGAGGTATTGATGGTCCCGTTTCGACCGGTAATACTCATGAGCCCTTGCTGGAAGTCACACGCATCGCGGATGCCGTTGCAGGCTTGATCTGCGATGACACGGCCGCGCTGTCGATCGTGCAGCTTCAGGAAGCCATTGGCGCGGTGAAGATGCCTGATTCTCTGACGATCGAAAGCCTGATTGATCAGGTTCGAGATCGTCTTGAATGCTCTTCGCAGCTGTTTGATTTTGATCCTCCAAAACTTCCGCCTGCCGGAGACCTGCTTCAGGAAGCTCTCGATCAGTTGTCCCGCATTGCGACGGCCGCCGAAGAAAGCCCGACGACGGCTCACGTTCCGGTCGAATTGCTGGACGAAAATCGTCAGCTGAAACGTCGTGTTGCCGACCTGCTGCAGGTCGCTCGCCTTGATGCTCTGACGGGCCTTGCCAATCGAGGATATCTGCTGCAGCAATTGTCAGAAAGAACGGCGCTACATCGAGTTCGCGGCCTGTCGATCGGTCTCGCGGTTATTGATATCGATCACTTCAAGAAGATTAATGACACGTACGGTCATCAGGCCGGCGACCGGGCTTTGCGAGTCGTCGCGGAGACGGTTCGCAAGTCGCTGCGAGATGATGACCTCGTGGGGCGTTACGGCGGCGAAGAATTCGTTGCCATTCTGGAAGATGCCAATTCGGAAGGACTTGCGATCGTGGGCGAACGTATCCGCGCCAACATCGCGAAGACTGAAGTTGTCTTCGAAGGCAAGAAGATCCCGGTTACTGCCAGCATCGGGCTTGTTGAGGGTCAGATCTTCGGAACCGAAGCGGAATTCTGCGAACAACTGTTTGCGGTGGCTGATGCCGCCATGTACCGAGCCAAGAAGGGCGGTCGTAATCAGTTTATCGTTGATACTCTGATCGCCCCGAATGATGGTCCGCAGATTCAGGAACGAGCACGCTCCGCGGCTGTTCCGGCGATGGCCTGACACACCAGAATACAGGTGTGCGTTTTGATTCTTTGGAGCCGGTCGGTTCGTTGTCGGGTCGCCGCTCACGTTGTTTGCCTGCTCCAAACAAGCCCAGACAGTGCGAGCCGGAACCAGCGCGCCTGGTTTGTCAGTGCAGATGTCCTGCACTCAAGCTGGCGGATGTGAAAGGCTCATCAATCGGGCCCCGCGGCAATGCATCGTCATGTGGCTTTGGTTAAGATACGGAACTCGATTTCGTACTGATCCAAGGGCAAAACGATGGTTCGAGGTTCTCTGTGCGCCACACCGCTGCGACGAATAGTCATTTCTTTTGGTCTGGTGACCGCGCTGCTCTGCTGCGTTGCATCGAGTCGAGTTATGGCAGTTGATGAGCCACCTCAGTCCTACGAACAGCAGATGTTGGACTGGCGACAGAAACGACTCGAGCGGCTGAAGTCGCCCGAAGGCTGGCTGTCTGTGTCCGGCCTGATCTGGCTTGATGAGCCAATTAACCAGACTGAGTTTCTCGTCGGTGCTTCCGACCGCAGCCAGATCCGTCTGTCAGAAGAATCCAGTCCCGCATTGGCAGGACGCTTGAGTCTTCGCGATGGCATTGTGTCGTTTAAGATCAATGAAGGCGTGGATGCTGTATTCAACGGCGAGCCGACTCATGGCGGAATTCTGCAGATTGATCCGGCGAAGCCCGAAGCGGATTCGCCCGACAAACTTCAGATCGGACATACGTCCATTCATCTGATTCGGCGCAGTGGTCGCCTGGCCATCCGACTGCGAGACGCAAAGAGCCCGTTGATCCGCAATTTTCCCGGAGAAGACTGGTATCCTGTGGACGCAGAATATCGAGTGACGGCCAGGTTCTTGCCGTACGATCCGCCTCGCCCCGTTCAGATCACCAATGTGAGGGGGGCGACGTACGAAGACCATCTGGTCGGTGCTGTGGAGTTTCAGTTCAGTGGTACGGCTGTCCGTCTGGAGTGCCAGCAGGAAGGTCCAGATGAACTTTTCATCGTGTTCCGCGATGCGACAAGCGGCAAAGAAACTTATGGCGCGGGCCGATTCCTGAATGCAAAGAAGTCGACCGATGGTCAGGTCATCCTTGATTTCAACCAGGCCTATAACCCTCCCTGCGCGTACAATATTCATACGCTCTGTCCGCTTCCGCCAAAGGCCAATCATCTGTCGATTGGAATTCGGGCTGGAGCAAAAAAGCCGCTCGCCGCAAAGCCTTGAAGCATGGTCGCTGGTTGGGACCGGTCTTTTGAGTCGGAATCTCAAGAGATTTCGCCCACCGCGGAGATGATGAGATGATTGAAATTCATGACTATCGTCCTTCGTGGGCAGATGAGTTTTCACAACAGGCGAATGCACTGAAGTCCGCTCTGGGGACGCTGGCGTTCAGGGTTGACCATATCGGTTCCACGTCTGTGCCCGGTCTGGCAGCGAAGGACGTCATCGATATTCAAGTTACAGTGGATACGTTGTCTCCGGAAGTGATCGCGCGACTTATTGAAGCAGGCTTTGTACAGCATGTTCGAGTCGGGCAGGATCATGTTCCGCCGGGAATGTCGGACGATGCGAAACAGTGGAGCAAGCTGCTTTTTCTGGAACGTCCCGGCGATCGGCGATGCAATATCCACGTGCGTCAGCAGGGGATGGCCAACCAGCGTTACCCTCTCCTGTTTCGTGACTATCTGCGAGCTCATCCAGCGACAGCGGAAGCGTACGCGGAGCTTAAGCGCCGACTGGCGGTTTCACTGGCTGATCCGAAGCAGTATCCTGAAGTCAAAGATCCGGCCGTCGACCTGATCTATCTTGCCGCTGAAGACTGGGCACGAAGAACCAACTGGCATCCGGAGCGAGCCTGAGCTTGATTTTGCGGAATGCGCGGCCTGCCAGTTCGCCTTCGGATGCGTTAAGCTGGCCGCGGTGTTCTTCAGTAATCGGCTTCCCGTCGGATTTGAACCATGGACGTGCGTCTTGTCGTGTTCCTTGCGTTTGTTGCGGCCTCCTGTCGAATGATTGCGGCTCAGGATCCCATCCCGGAGCCTCCTCCAGGTCCTCGTGAGTTTAGGGCTGCCTGGGTGGCAACGGTGGACAACATTGACTGGCCGTCGCGTCGCGGACTTTCGACGGCAGAGCAGCAGGCTGAGCTGATTCGAATCCTGGACAAAGCGGCTCAGTTGAAGCTCAATTGCCTTGTGCTGCAGGTGAGGACCACTGCGGATGCTCTGTATGACTCAAAGCTCGAACCGTGGAGCTATTATTTGACGGGAGAATCCGGCAAGGCCCCTGATCCATTCTATGATCCGCTGACAATGTGGATTGAGGAAGCTCATCGGCGAGGCATAGAGATTCATGCGTGGCTGAATCCCTATCGTGCGAGATTCGGGACGAACGAAGTCGCTGACTCGCATATTTCCAGGACTCGACCGGACCTGGTGAAGACGTATGGGCGATACCTGTGGCTGGATCCCGGAGAGCCCGATGCTGCCGCTCATTCGCTGGCCGTCTTCGCGGATGTCGTGAATCGCTATGACATCGATGGAGTCCACATGGACGATTATTTCTATCCTTACCCGATCACTGAGGATGGAAAGGAAGTGGATTTTCCCGATGACGCGTCGTGGGCAAAGTATCAGTCGTCGGGCGGGCATCTTGGGCGAGCCGACTGGAGGCGGGACAATGTGAATCGACTTGTCCGTCAGATTCACCAACAGACTCGACAGGCAAAACCCTGGGTGCGTTTTGGGATCTCGCCGTTCGGCATCGGTCGCCCCGGCGCCGCGCCAGGCATCACGGGATTCGATCAGTACGAGAAGCTTTACGCCGATGCGACCTTATGGTTGAAAGAAGGCTGGTGTGACTACTTTGCTCCGCAGTTGTACTGGCCGATTGTTCAGAAAGCTCAGAGTTTTCCTGTGCTGTACGACTATTGGCGACGGGAGAGTACTCACGGAGTTCCCATCTGGCCTGGTCTTTTCACAAGCCGAACCGGTGACATGAATCGCCCGTTTCCCCCGAAAGAAATCCTGCTTCAGATTGAAGTGGTCCGAAGCCCTGGTGCCGGGACAGGCCACATTCATTTCAGCATGAAGGCTCTCATGCAAAATCGCGAAGACCTCGCCGACGAGCTGGAAAAAACTCTGTACGCCTCCCCGGCCCTCGTTCCGCCAGATCCCAATGCCAACGGTGAGCCTCCCGCCGCTCCCATTGTCGAACGATCTCAGGCCACGAGCGACGCAATCACGATCCAACCTGGCAACGACGAGTCTCTGAAGGTCTTTGCCATCTGGAACTGGAACGGCAAAGAATGGGCGTTTACCGTCATCCCCTCATCGCAACGCCATTACAAACTGCCCGCCGACGTTCGCCGCGTCGTTGTCACCGCCGTCGACCGCCACGGTCGCGAAAGCACACGTACCACGTTCGTTTGGTAGTTGCACGATACCTTTAGGTGCCTACCTTTAGGTGCCTACCTTTAGGTGCCTACCTTTAGGTGCCTACCTTTAGGTGC
>CAZIGZ010000231.1:0-7164 GCA_964538835.1 uncultured Chitinophaga sp.
GTCAAACAGTCGATTCGACTCAGCTGGCGTCAGATTCAGGTGCAGGAATATCGAATCGAAGTGGACCGGACGACCGTTCGAAATGCCGCTCTCCAGTACGACAGTGCGTCCTTGCAGGCGACAGGAGCCCAGCAGACGAACGCTCTGAACCTGACGCAGGCCTTGAACTCAGTCCTTTCGGCCCAAAACTCTCTTGTGGCGGATTGGGTCACTTATGAGACAAATCGGCTTAACATCTTTCGCGACATGGGTATCATGGACATTGATCCTCGCGGAGTCTGGACCGATCCCTTCTACCTGCAAATTGACCAGCCAATGGTCGCTGAAGGGGTAACCCCGCCTGAAACTCCCGATGTCGTCCTTCCTAATCCGGCCCAGCAGGAACCTGCCCCGGAACCCCAGAACTAACTACCAGGGTTACTGAGGATGCGCAGTTTTTCTATCGATAATGCAAGCAGCATGGAACCCATCGCAATGCTGGCTCGACGTAGTTTGAGTAACCTCATTGACCGCTTGATGGAAGGTGATGTGCTTGCCTGGGGAGGACTCGGTCTCAGCATCCTCATCGTGGGTTTTTCCTGGCATTTCAAGGCCCGTTGGAACAGCAATTCGGTCGATCCGTCCCGCCGTTCCGGCAAGGCCGGATTGATCATAGTCCTGCTGCTCCTTGTCGGCGGAGCCATCGCCGCCTGGATGATTCCTCAATCGCGTGAGAAGATTCAGGCGATGTTCGGGAATAAGAAGGATGGGATCTCGTCCGCCTACATTCTGACTCGGGCTGAAAAACGTCCGTTCCGGATTGTGATCACGGAAAACGGCACGGTCGACAGCCTCAAGAACTCGACTCTCAGCAACAGCGTCGAAGGCTCCACAACCATCATTTCGCTGGTCCAGGAAGGCAGCAAGGTCAACGCTCCTTTCGTCGCAGAATTCGATGGCGTTGTGCAGTTCATGGACACTGCTTCAGAATCTGCTCGTACAGTCAAGCTTGTCGCGGAAGACGGCAAAGAAAAAGTCTACGAGCTGGTCTTTGGTGAATTCACCGAATTGCTGGTCACGGACCGTCAGAAAGTTCGCAAGGGTGACTTCCTCGCCGGCGACGTCTGCTGCGAACTCGACTCTTCGACACTCGTCGAAAAGGAAAAGGAGCAGAAAATCAAAGTGACGACCGCCCGAGCGAACCTCGAAAAGGCCGGCAAAGATATTGAAATTCAGGAGACAACCAACGAAAGCAACGTCGCAAAGGCCAAGCTCGCCGAAGACCTCGCTCAGCTCAGTCTGATCAGCTACACGGCATCCGGCGGCGAGTATCAGCAGGAACTGGAAACACTGAAGGGCGATATCAAGAAGACGGAAGAAGAACTCTCCATTAACAAGGAAGAGTACGAACGAGTCCGCGATCAGGCTCGCCTCGGCTATTCGAACGTCAACCAGCTGGAAAGCGCTCGACTGAAGGTCACTCAGTCTCAGATCCTGCTCAGCGTCAACATGGGCAAACTCGAAGTCCTCGAAAAGTACACCAAGCCCAAGAAGGAAAAAGAGCTCTCCCAGACGGCTGAAGACACCAAGCGCGAAACTCAGCGTGCTCGCCTTGAAGGCGAAGCTCTGATGACTCAGATGAAGGCGGCTTATGATGCGGCTTCACTGACTCTTGCGGTGGAAGAAGAAAAGCTTGATCTCTTCGAACGCCAGATTAAGGCCTGCCGACTCGTCGCAACTCAGGCCGGCGAAGTGGTGTACGCATCACAGAAAAACAGTCGAGGAAGTGAACCTGTTGTCATTGAAGAAGGCGCTGCCGTTCGCGAAAGACAGGCGGTCATTAATCTCCCTGACCTTGAGCGGATGAAGATTGATGCACGCATCCACGAATCCCGCATCAGCCGTATCATCATCGGTCAGCCGGTGGAAATCGAGATCGACGCGATCCCCGGTGACCCTTACCGAGGACAGTTGCAGGGCATTTCGTCCGTGCCAATTCCCGGAAGCTGGCCAAATACTGACTTGAAGGAATACGAAGCCACAATCGAAATCAAGGACGATGCTGCTCGAGTTAAACGACTCAAGCCTGGCATGACAGCTCAGATTCGAATCGTTGTTGATGATCGAAAAGACCCTGTGCTGCAGATTCCGGTTCAGGCCGTCGTTTCCTTCTCCGGCTACTTCTACACCTTCGTCGCCGGAAAAGAAAAGGTCGAACGCCGTGAACTGAAGGTTGGTGACTCCAACGACGAGTACATTGAGATTCTGGATGGGGTGAAGGAAGGTGAAACCGTGGTAATGAGCCCACGAACTCACTTTGCAAAAGAACTGTCAGAACTCGAAGCCGAAAAATCCGCCGAGAAAGAAGCCAAGCGAGAAAAGCTCGATACTCCGGAACGCAAAGGCGGTCCTGGAACTGGTGCTGGAGCAGGCGGACCCGGAGCAGGCGCTCTTGGCGGACCTGGTGCGGGTGGCCCGGGAGCGGGCGGACCTAGTGCGGGTGCTCGCATGGATCCCAAAGCCATGTTTGACTCGATGGACGCCAACAAAGATGGCGTGGTCACCAAAGAAGAACACCCACGACCCGAGTTTTTTGATCGCACGGACTCCAACAGCGACGGTAAGCTGACGCTCGAGGAAATGCAGGAAGCCATGCAGCGCATGCGACAGCGAGCGCCAGGGGCCGGTTGATTTCCCCGACTCTCACTCGTTCCCGAAATTCAGGTCGCTCATGACACTGGCTGCTGAAGTTGTCGATCTCCAGAAGGATTATCTTCTGGGCACTGTCCTCGTGAGGGCTCTTCGCGGAGTCACTATACAGTTTCCGCGAGGAGACTTTGTGGCCATCATGGGGTCGTCTGGAAGCGGAAAAAGTACGCTGCTGAACCTTCTCGGTGCGCTCGACCGTCCGACTCGCGGTAAATACATCGTCGGCGGAAAAGACGTTTCAACGATGTCCGATGATGATCTTTCAACGATTCGCAATGAGAAGATCGGGTTCATCTTTCAGTCGTACAACCTGATTCCGCAGTACACTGTCCTCGAAAACATCGAAGTTCCTCTGCACTACCGAACGGGCTATCCCACGATCGGTGCAAAGGAACACAAGCGAATCCACGACCTCGCGACGATGGTGGGCCTCGGTGAGCGAATGGATCACCGTCCGTTTCAGCTGTCCGGAGGTCAGCAGCAGCGTGTGGCCATCGCCCGCGCGCTGGTCAACAATCCGGAGATCATTCTGGCGGACGAACCCACCGGAAACCTGGACTCAAAAACAGAAGAGGAAATCATGGAGATGCTGCTGAACCTGAATCGGGAAGGCCGCACAATCATCATGGTGACTCATGAACCAGGCGTCGCCAAACTGGCCAAACGCCAGATCTATATGAAAGACGGAGTTATCGCGGGCGAAGGAGTTTTCCCGGGCTGACAACAGGGAACGGCTTCCCGACATTCAAAACGATTGATTCTTCCTGACGACGATCGACCAATCCCATGGCAAACCTACTGCGAACAGCACAGCTGGCCCTCAAAAGTCTGATGCTGCACAAACTGCGCTCAGGCTTGACCATGCTCGGGATCGTGTTCGGGGTGTTCTCCGTGATCGCGATGCTGGCCATCGGTGAAGGTGCCAGCCAGCAGGCTCAGCAACAGGTTCTTCAGCTCGGCGCAACCAACATCATTATTCGCAGCGTGAAACCGCCTCGCGAAAATGCCAGTCAGCAGAATCAGAATAACTTCGTTCTGCGATATGGCCTGAAGCGATCGGACTATGACTTGCTCTCCAAGACCATTCCTACTGTCCAGCAGGCTGTGCCAATTCGTGAACTCACGAAGGCATGCCGATATCTGCATCGCGAAATGAATTGCCGAATCGTCGGCTGCACTCCCGAATATGTCGACATGAATCATCTCGACATGGCTCAGGGACGATTCATTTCTGATAAAGACCGACGTGAAAAAACGAACGTCTGTGTGCTTGCCGCTGGAACCGCCGAACAGCTGTTTCAGTTTGCAAACCCGCTGGGCGAATCGGTCAAGATTGCAGACCGCCGCTACACCGTTGTCGGGATCACGCGAGCACGCGAAGCCAGTGCGGCCATCGGCGGCAGCATGTCCGGCCAGGATTACAACAACGACATCTACATCCCGCTCGAAACGATGCGAGTGCGAATGGGTGACCTGGACATCGATCGTCGCCAGGGATCTTTCAGCGCGGAAGAAGTCGAATTGAATCAGATCACGCTGAGAATTTCTGATGTGGATTCCGTGGTTCAGACGGCCAGTGTGATCCGTGAGAGTCTCAAGCAGAATCACAAGACTGAGAATGACTATTCGGTGGTTGTCCCTCAGGAACTGCTGAAGCAGGCCGCTCAGATCCGAACGATCTTTAACGTGGTACTCGGTTCGATCGCAGCCATCAGCCTGATCGTGGGCGGTATCGGCATCATGAACATTATGCTGGCCACAGTCACAGAGCGAACTCGTGAGATTGGTATTCGCCGCGCTCTGGGGGCAAAGCAGCACGACATTACGATGCAGTTCCTGACTGAGACCGTTGTGCTGGCTGGCAGCGGCGGTCTGATCGGAGTTATCCTCGGACTTCTGACGCCTGTGGCTTTCTCCGGACTCAAGCGAGTTGCTGAACAGTTCTTTGAGACCGGTGGCGGCGGGTCGGAATTCAGTCAGATGTTCACGAACCTGTATCCTCAGGTCGTCCCGTCCAGCCTGCCGCTCGCATTTGGAATTTCAGTGGGTATCGGAGTCATGTTCGGACTCTATCCCGCCCGTTCCGCCGCTCGACTTGACCCCATCGAAGCCCTGCGACACGAGTAAGTCGGGACGCTGCTGCTATTGTTGTGTGCCTTGCGTCACCATTTCTGCTCACCACTCATCGCGCGGCCCTCAACGAAGAACCCAGCACAAAGAACGAAGAACCCTCTTCACCCCAGTCGACCAAACTGCTGATCCAGTGTATTTCGGCTGAGAGTCAATGACGTTGGTCTGCCATGGGGACAATGGTGCGAATCGGCGACCAGATGCCGCTGGCGAAGAAGCTCCTGCATTTCCTCCAGGGTCAGTCGTTGTCCTGACTTGATCGCAGCCCTGCAAGCCATGGTATGCAGCATGTGGTCCAAAAGGTCGCGCCGAGTTGTCTTGCCGTCGGTCTGAACAAGCTGTTCACCGAAGTCCTTGACGATTCGACTGAGGCTTCCTCGTGGAATCAGGGCGGGATACGACATCAGCAGAATCGTTGTGCCGCCAAAATCCTGAATCTCAAAACCGATCTCGCGCAGAAGGTCTTCGTTCTCCAGCAGAGCGACACTCTCCGTGGCACTACATTCGACCGTCTCCGGAATAAGCAGCTTCTGACGCTCGACACCGCCATCCAGGATTCTGTGCCGCAGGTGCTCGTACAGAATTCTCTCATGCAGAGCATGCTGGTCGATCACTTCCAGTCCGGCATCACTGGCAACAACGATGTAGCAGTCGTGGATCTGAAACGCCCGGAACTCATCGGCTGACCCAGGCATTCCGGCGCCGGTAATGGTCACGGAAATGGAATTCGAAACACCGGCACCTGCCGATGCCATGGTTGCAACAAAGTCAGCGACAGCGCTCGCTGTGACAGCCGTGTCAGGCGGCGGATCCTGCAGAGAAGTTTCCTCGACAGGCTCGATTTGGCCGGCAAACCTCTCTGCTTGCACATCATTGGATGCAGCCCAGGACGACGGCGATCCGTCGCTTCCGACGGCAATCAACGGGTCTGCTCCCCGGCGTTCGTGTGGAGCCACGGAGAGAGCAGCGATTACTCCAGGATTCGTGAACACGGCTCGATCATTCGCGCTGGATCGAGCGAACTCGCCGACCCGAGGAGGATGCTGGACCGTGGCATGAGACGCCCACAAGTCCAGCTCCTTCTGTGGCTTCGACGACACGAGAGGCTTGTCAAACTGGAGCTGACCAGTTGCCGCTGCGTTCGCTCCGGGAACTTCAATGTTGGCCCGAAACTCCAGCGACAGAAACTTGTCACGCAGCGTCTTCAGAAGCTGACGATAGAGCGTCTGGCTGTCCTGGAACCGCACTTCACTCTTGGTCGGATGCACATTCACATCCACCAGCGCCGGCGGTACCTCCAAAAACAGAAAGCTCACCGGGTGCCGGCCAACCATCAACAGGCCTCGATACGCTTCTGACAAGGCATGCTGCAGACTGCGATCCTGAATCCATCGCCCGTTCAGGAAGAGAAACTGGTCTTTCCGGGTTGAACGATTCAGCGACGGTGCTCCGACGTACCCCCAAAGCCGAATCGTTTCACCTGTGGTCAGCTGACTTTCCGACGAAACAGGAATCAGCTGATCACCCACTTCGTTTCCAAAGAACCGACGAATGCGTTCGAGAGGATCGTGACTGGCAGGCAATTCGTAAACCAGCTTGTCATTGTGACGCAGCACGAGATGCAAGCGAGGATTTGCGAGCGCGATCCGGGAGAACTGCTCGGCGATGTGACCAAATTCTGTTGAGGCCTTCTTCAGAAACCTGCGTCGAGCAGGAGTGTTGAAGAACAGATTGTGGACCTCCATCACCGTCCCGGCCGGACAGCCGCAATCGCGATTGACAACGATTTGCCCACCGTGACTTTCCAGTTCCCGGCCAACCACACAGCCCTCCGGGCGGGTGCGAATACGAAATCGAGCCACCGACGCAATTGAAGCCAGCGCCTCCCCACGAAACCCCAGAGTACTCACATGATCCAGATCCGCATCCGAACGAATCTTGCTCGTCGCATGACTCGTCACCGCCAGGATCATGTCATCCGGATGAATCCCCTCGCCATTGTCCGAAATGCGGATCAGATCCATTCCGCCATTCACCACATCGATCTCAATCCGAGTCGACAGGGCGTCAACACTGTTCTCCAGCAACTCCTTCACAACACTGCCCGGCCGCTCAATCACTTCGCCCGCGGCAATGCGATTGACAACATGAGCATCCAGCTGCTGAATCCGAGACATGACAACCATTCATAACAGAGAAGAATATTGGGCAGTCAAATATAGTCGCCAGGAAAACCAAATTCAATCATTTAGGTGCCAGCCACCTTGACACAGGAATTCAGTCTTTTTACGCTTCATTTCACTTATCCATCACCACCATTCGGAGCCTTCAGCATGCCACGAGTCA
>CAZIGZ010000232.1:0-7150 GCA_964538835.1 uncultured Chitinophaga sp.
GTCTCGAGTCAGCAGGCCAGCGTTTGCCAGATCATGATGCCAGTTTGGGTTCAGGCCCTGAAGGGCACGAGCAACACCCAGAACGATCGCTCCAGTCTGGCCAGTGATACCGCCGCCTTGAACGCGAACGGAGATATCCACCTGACCAACCTTGCCAACGACCTTCAGAGGAACCATGACGCTGTCACGGTCACGCTCAACTCGCAGGTAGTCTTCCAGCGGTCGGCCGTTGACCACAAATGCGCCAGAACCTTCCTTCACTCGAACTCGAGCAACAGAAGTCTTGCGTCGGCCGGTTCCCATCGCGACACCGAATCGGTCCACTTTTCCGCGGATCGTCGGCTGGTAATTTGGATCGGCAACCGCGGTTCCGGCTGAGCTTCCAAGAGAAAGTTCTGGAAGCTGCGAAGATGGAACTTCAGGGGACGCAGCATCCGTGGCAATAGAAGGGTCCGTGCTCATAGCGACTCAACGAACTAGTAAAACAGGAATCCGGGGCTGCAAGCACATGCTCGCAGAAACAGTCTAATGATTCAGATCAGGCCTTCACTTTGGCCTTTGGCATCAGATGAGCCGGGAATGGCTGTGGCTTCTGTGCCTGATGAGGATGCTCGGTTCCTCGGAAGATTCGAAGCTTCTTCAGCATGTGGCGACCCAGCTTGTTCTTGGGAAGCATGCGGCGAACAGCTTCCTTAATCAGCATTTCAGGTCGGCGTTCCCAGGTTTCCACAGCCGTACGAACTCGTCGACCTCCTGGGAATCCGGTGTATCGATCGTATTCCTTCTTGGCCATCTTTGTGGTCAGGTAAGGAACCCTGGTGTGCTGCATTGCATTTCCGGTGAATCGGACGCGATCACAGTTTGTGACAATGACGTAGTCGCCAGTGTCAACATGCGGCGTGTATCCAGCCTTGTGCTTACCCATCAGCACGGTGGCAATCTGAGTCGCCAGTCGTCCTACGACCTGGCTGTCTGCATCGACAATGAACCAATCGCGGTTGTCGACTTCTTCCTTCTTTGCCATCCATGTTTTGCCAATCGCCAGCATGGAAATCTCATCCCTTGCCCACTGAAGTCCCAGTGGATCTGTTCAAAAGTTCAGAAACACAAGTCAGCCAAATTCACGCCCAGAACCGCAAATGTGTCCAGCCTTTATCGGCGTCGGGCGGAAAGAAGTCGAGCAGTCTAGTGAGTTGATTTCCGACAATCAATGCTCTTGACACGTTTTCACCGCCCGGATTCCTGCGATTGCCACGAATTATGCAGTCCGCCGGCAATTCTCTCAGGAAAACAGCAATTCCAAATCCTCCACGGACAGGTCTTTCAGGATATTGCTGGTGTCGTCACCCTCCAGAATCGCGTCCGCAAGTTCGCGTTTTTGCTTCTGAAGCTCAGCAATTTTCTCTTCCACCGTGTCCCGACAAATCAAACGGTAGGCAAAAACTGTCTTCGTCTGACCGACGCGGTGAGCACGATCGATCGCCTGAGCCTCAACCGCGGGATTCCACCACGGGTCAAGCAGGAAGACGTAGTCGGCTGCCGTCAAATTCAGCCCAAGCCCCCCGGCTTTCAAGCTGATCAGGAACACCTGGCAGCTTTCGTCTTCCTGGAATCTGGTGACTCGCGCCTTTCGGTCCCGAGTCTTTCCGTCCAGGTACTCGTACGTGACGCCCTGTTTGTCCAGGTGGTCCCGAACGATACTGAGCATGCTCGTAAACTGCGAAAACACCAGTGCTTTGTGACCTTCGGCGACCAGTTCCTGCAGATGTGGAATCAGCACGTCCAGCTTCGCATACGGTTCTGATTCGTCGCCCCGCTTCAGCAAAGCGGGGTGACAGGCGGCTTGGCGAAGTCGCAGAAGCGCTTCCAGAACATGCATGCGGGTTCTGGCAATTCCCTGTTCCTGGACAAGGCCCAGAAGAGAATCGCGGTAGTGCAGTCGAAGCTCGTCGTACAGTCGACGCTGTTCTTCGTCCATATCGCAGACGATGGTCTCTTCCAGACGATCAGGCAGCTCGGCGGCAACCTGTTTCTTCGTTCGTCGAAGAATAAATGGCCGTAGACCCTTGGCGACCAGTTCTCGCGATTCGCGACTGTCCGGATCGGCGATGTGAGTTCGGAATGCGGTGCTGCGTCCCAGCATCCCCGGATTCAGAAACTCAAAGATCGACCACAGGTCGCCCGCATTGTTTTCAATCGGAGTTCCCGAAAGAGCAAGGCGGAAGTTGGCTTTCAGCAATCTTGAAGCACGTGCAATCTGCGATGACGGGTTCTTGATCGTCTGCGCTTCGTCCAGAACGACGTAGTCGAAGTCGATATCCTTCAGAACGGCAATATCACGCCGAATTGTGCCATAAGTCGTCAGAATCAAATGGTGCTTTCCAAACTCCTGACGAAGGTTGGCACGCTCCAGCCCCGTGTATTCCATCACCCGCAGACTCGGTGCGAATCGAGCACATTCGCTGGCCCAGTTGAACATCAGCGATCGTGGAACAACGACCAGCGACGGCGGAGGATTCTTCACGTCGTCCAGCCGCTTCAGCAGCATCGCAACGAATTGAACGGTCTTCCCCAGACCCATGTCGTCCGCCAGACAGCCGCCGAAATTGAAGTCGCTGAGGAACTTGAGCCAGGACAAGCCCTGTCGCTGATACCCTCGAAGCTCGCCCTTGAAGGAAGTCGGAACGGGAACATCTTCAAGGCCGGCAAAGTTGCGGAATCGTTCCCGCATGGCTTCGAATCCAGCGTCGAGATCCACGTTTTCCTGAGTTGCCAGGAGTGCATCCAGCAGCGCTGCCTGGGACGTGGAAAAACGCAGTCCCTCTTCCGTGGCGGTTCCCAGCCCGGAAATCATGCCGATCTGCTCAAGCCACTCTTCCGGAAGAATACCCAGTGAGCCGTCATCCAGTCGAACCGTGGAATCACCACGCTCCAACGCTCGAAGCAGTTCCGGGAACGAGACCGATCGTCCTTCAAAGTCGACATCGGTATGAACGTCGAACCAGTCCACATCCGAACTGACTCGGAACCGAAGTCCGCCCGCCTGACGAACTTTGCTGCCGTCAGCAAACACGTTCCATCCGGCGTCCACAAGCTCACGAACGGCACGGCCAAGGTCCCGGCGAGCAATTTCGACGTTGACAGTTTGCTTCAGGTCTCCCAGTCGACGGCGGAAGCCCACCTGTCGCAGTTTCTCCCAACAACCGCCTTCGAATGAGCGGTCACGGATAATGCAGCGGTTACTTTCTCGCTGCACAACGGCCCAGCGAGCACTGCTGCCGGAAACCGGCGTGCCCAGGTATTCGAAGATCACTTCCGCATTCAGAGAATCATTGCGCCAGCGATTCATCGGCGGGGCAGAAATTCGCAGGACCGGAGCCGGCGTTGTGCGAACTTCCTCCAGCTGAAGCTCTTTCGGAAGATCCAGTCGAGGCAGTGACGGGATGTCCAGAAGTCGATCCACGAAATCGTGCTGATCCGTTTCCGGGATATGCAGTGACCCACCGGCGGCCAGCATCTTCATCCATTCCGGCGCGCCAAAGTCTCGCAGCAGCGAAATCGAATCATTCGTGATGACGAAACCACCTGGAACCACCAGCGGCACATCCGCCAGCTCCAGTGTTTCTTCGTTACGAACCAGCAAGCCCGCTACCTTCCAGCCTTCCACTTCCGTATCTCGGCGGACACGGATTGTCAGCTCCCAGGGATCCGATTCGTCCCATTCCAGCAGCTGCTCACCCGCTTCATCACTGCCCAGAATACGAAGCCGCCGGCTGCGACACATGTCCGGCAGAACCAGCTGCCCCAGTTCGAACGGAACGTAAAATCGGTGCGCGGATGTTCGCAGTTCGGCCTGCTGAGTCGACCAGTTGTTTCGTTCCGGAATCGCTCCGGCCAGGTACGACAGAAAGGTTCGGTCGTCTTCGTGTTCAATATGATCGAGTTCGCCTGGTCGGACCTTGAGAGGCTTGATTTTGCCCCATTGCCCGCCAGCACGACGCTGACGCTGAGACGCCTGAATGACCAGCTTGCCCGCTTCTTTGCTGGCTTCGAGGTCGACTTCATAGAAGATTTGACGTTCTTCCGGATCGGACTTCTTCCGACCATCCGGTGAGTCATCCATGTTGTCGCGGAGTTCTGCCAGACGAGCTTCCCAGGGACGCAGTGTCCGCTGAACCGGCTGAGTCTTCGCCTTCGGGCGACTGCGAGGAATGCGCGAATCACCTTCCGGATCGTTCCCGCCTGGTTCCAGGTCATCCACCGCGATTGGCTGATACGCCATCGGCGCCACAAAGGGCGTGATGCGGCCCGGTCGCAATGTCGGGCTGACATAGCCGGCACTGTCTGTGGCAAGAACAGTGGCCCACAAGTGCTTGCAGACTTTGCTCTTGGCGTATTGCTCACAGGTGCAAAACAGGCCGATATCTTCCGGCGTGTAGCGCAGCTGCGTCTGGTATTCGGAACCGTCCTGGACAACTCCAAACACATTCTCGGGGGTGACTCGAATCAGTGAGATTCGTTCGGCTTCAATATAAGCAGCACCACGGTGCCGCAGGTCAGCCCGAAAACGTGTCTGCAATAACTCCGCAAGTGTCATATTCGATCAGGTGGTCTGGTCTGACAAAGACTGTCCAAAGCCGCCCTGATCGCCGAAAAATGGCGGTCGGGGACTGTCGTTGAGAGTCTTTGATTTGGGTTCAGGTAATTCCGCATCATGCGGCTAAGCGGGCCCGCAACCGGGCCACTTTGTCCCCCACGCAGCGTTTCGAACGGTTGCCGGACCAGCGACCTCCTGTCCCACCAGCCATTTCGACCTGCGCGCAGCGGACCGAGAAGGGTAATCGATCGAGCCCTTTGTGACCAGAACAGCCTGGCGAATTCGCGAACTCTGCGGAGAATGCGAATCGGTCATTCTCCCCGGCGCGAATGACGCAGTCGCACATGCGGGTAAACACGAAATTCCCCGACGTCCTTTTCCGAGAACGAATCCGTCGGAAGTCCGCAGCCACGACTTTGCCAGTGATCCGATCAGGCGGCCTGATCATCAAAGCGCACGGCTCCCTGGCTGAGCGTCATCGTGTGAGCAAAGCGAGAGGCCAGTTCGTCACTATGAGTCACACACATCAGTGCGGTCTGATTTTCCGCGGCAACTTCCAGCAGCAGCGTTCCAATTCCCGCGGCCGTTTCCGGGTCAAGATTCCCTGTTGGCTCGTCGGCCAGCAACAGTGACGGCTGATGAACCAGTGCTCGGCACACGGCGACTCGCTGTCGTTCGCCGCCGGAGAGTTTTCCGGGCCGTTGGTTGATTCGGTGCGAAAGCCCAACGCGATCCAGCAACTGAACGGCTCGTTCCCGCACATTGCCTGGTGATCCAAATCCGGCCAGCGTCGGAAGCATCACGTTTTCCAGCACGCTGCATTGAGGAAGCAGCTGGTGATCCTGAAAAACGAAGCCAATATGCTGGTTCCTAAAGGATGCAAGTCGGCTGCTTCCCAGCCTCCAGGGGTTTTCGCCAAGAATCTCGATCAGCCCGGATGTGGGTTTGTCCAACGTCCCGGCCAGATAAAGCAGAGTACTCTTGCCACACCCCGACGGGCCTCGAATGGCCACGGCAGTGCCGGACATCAGCCGAATATTCACATCACGAAGAATCGCGACCGGGCCCGCTGCCGTCTCAAAGGTGCGAGTCACGTTGTGCATGTGAAGGACGATGGGCATGGAGTAATCCAGTGATCGGAACAGCCTGCAGAGAAACTCACCAGCCAGTATGATCGCACTGACCCGGTAACTCAGCGATCTCCGTTCGAGACCGAGGGCCGAAGTGTACGTGATTCTCAGGGCCGTTCCAGTCGCGTCGACACAGGAAGAAGGATAACCTGCAGCGCCCGCCATTCCCTTTGCCCCAGATTCTTCCTGACCTCAGATCATCAAGGAGCAGGCCCGTGTCCCCACGACGAAGCTCAGTCCATTCACGCAGGATTGCCGTTTCAGCGCTCGCGGCCGGTGCGGCCAGTTGCTTCATTCCGCCCGTGACGTTCGGTCAGCCGGCCACGGTTCGATCACGATCGCCCCTCGAGCGTCCACGGATCGCAGCAATCGGGCTTCGCTACCAGGGAACGGTCATTACAGAAAAAGCGAGGGTTCATGGCGACATCGTGGCTCTGTGCGACGTGGATCGCCACGTTCGCGAACAGGCTCGAGCATCGTTCGGGAGTACTCCGAAGATCTTTGAAGACTATCGAGAACTTCTGATGCTGCCGGATGTCGACGTGGTACTCATCGGAACTCCGGATCACTGGCATTCGAAGATGGTGATCGACTCGTGCAACGCGGGAAAGCACGTCTACTGCGAAAAGCCGCTGACGCTGACGATCGATGAAGGCAAAGCCGTCCGCATGGCGACTCAGGCGGCAAAGGGAACCATTCAGGTCGGTTCATGGCAGCGAAGCGATCACCGTTTTCGACTGGCCGTCGAGATGGTTCGCAGCGGGCGGATCGGTCAGCTCCAGACCGTTGAAGTGGTTCTGGGAAAGAACGAAGTGGGTGGTCCCTTTGAAAGGACTCCCGTCCCGAAACACTTCAACTGGAACCTGTGGCAGGGGCAGACTCCGGACGTGCCGTACATCGCCGAACGATCTCATTACACGTTTCGCTGGTGGGATGAATACTCCGGCGGACAGATGACCGACTGGGGCGCTCACCATATTGACATTGCTCAGTGGGCCATTGATTCGCTTCCGGTGGAAGTCAGCGGCAAGGGCACGTTTCCAAATGTCGCCGATGGATACAACGTTCCAATCGACTTCAGCGCGGTCGTCCGTTACGCAAACGGTGTCTCGATGACAATCAGTGACACGGGACGTAACGGAATCCTGTTCTCAGGAACATCGGGCAGGATCTTTGTGAATCGAGGATCGATCACGGGGCAGCCCGTGGATGCTCTCCAGACTATGCCGCTGCCTCGGGAACAGTTCTCGGTCTATAGCCATGACAACCTGTCGAGACCCGAGCGATCCGGTAAGCTGGATGCCATTATCAATCACATGGGCAACTTCTTCGACTGCATCGAAATCGGCAGCAAGCCAATCTCAGACGTCGAGAGCCAGCATCGCAGTGCAACGACCTGCCATCTTGCCAACATCGCCATCAA
>CAZIGZ010000233.1:0-7085 GCA_964538835.1 uncultured Chitinophaga sp.
TGCCGCACAGATGCGTCCTGCGGACGCAGCGGTTGATGGCGTGGAAGACCTGGATCTCACTGTCGGCGACGATTTCCCGGCGGTTGACTCGTGGCATGCTGAAGGCTCCGGATGGTGGTGGTGACGATGAGAAAAGAACAATAAAAAGACTGGATTCTGGTGTCAAGGTGGCTGGCACCTGATTGCAGCACCTGATTGCATCGAATGACGAAAAAGGGTTTCCGCTCCGAAATCGGAGCGGGAGCCCTCGTGATTTGCGATTCTGCTAGTGGCAGTGTCGTCGGCCGTGGCCGAACCCACCGTAACCGTATCCACCAAAGCCTCCGCCGTAGACTGGTACGGAGTAAAGTGAGGAACGATAGACGGGTACGGAGTATGTCGGATAGGCGTTGTAGACCGGAACCCCGTAGCCATAACCGCCGTAGGGATTGCCAAAGCCATATCCTCGACCGTACGACGCACTGACTCCGTTGAAGCCGTTACCGTAACTGATCGAGATTCCGAAGTTGGACCGCCCCCGGCGATGATCCGCTTTCGCCTCGGAGGACATCGTTGCCAGCAAGCCGCCCATCAACACCATGCACATCAAAAGCCGTTTCATAGCCGTTCTCCTTCGTAATGATCGGAGTAGGGGAATAGGAGACCCGGTCGCTTCTGCCTCACTGGCATTCTTCAGCGTGAAGATTCCAGACATTTGCTCCGTGACTGGCTTCACCAATGAATCGAATCGTTGCCGGGCTGTTTTCAACCACTATGGTTACTCGGATCCTTCCGAGATTGCTTGATGCTCAGACAGCAATTGCGAGCCGCGTGCCACGACTTGAATGATTCTTCCAGGAATTCCCTAAATCGCGCCAAGCAATAGACTTACAGAAAATCTTGCCCACAACAGAACAAGGCGACTCGCGAGAGTCGCCTTGTCATGATGATCTCAACTGTTGTCGATATGATGACGCGAGCCAGTGAGTGACCTTCTACAGCGAGTGATTCTCAGCCAGGAATTCTGCGACCGATAAAGACAACTCCCGGCTTGTCGGTATACGACTCACCAGTAGCAGACACTTCCTGGACTTCTGCAGGTTCAGGCCAGCATCGTTTCTGCCATCGCAGAGCCGTTTCAGCAGCTGCATCGGCATCAGACGCAAGGATTCCCCAGAGTCGAACATAGGCAGACCATTCCTGCTCGCCCGGAAGGCACGCGTTGCTTTTGGCCCATGCCTCGCTAAGTGGCTGACGAACAAAACAATGGAACAATTCAACTTTCTCCGGGGAGGTCTGTTCCTGTCGATATCGCGTGAGCAGTTCATCCCCGGCAAACGCACATTCCATCATCCGTTGATCAAATTGCTGTTGCAGAGGTTCTGATGGATCAAGCGGAGAGGCACTCCAGACCATGTTCATCAGCCGTGAAATGCCAGCGGTGGTCAATCCTTCGACGGTACTGAGTTTCGTGTCCAGAATCTGCTTCAATCGCTCTTCGAATTTCTCCGTTTCCAGCATCAATCCCCACGCGGTCGCTTCCTGGAGGTCACACGCAAAACTCATGTCAGCATTGATTGCCCGTTCTGCCTCGATGGCCTTGAGTGCTTCTGCGGGACGCCTCAGTTCCAGAAGCGCGCACGCTCGATAGTGATTGGTTTCGGTCTGGTTTGGCGCGAGCAATTCAAAGTGGTTGAGGTACGTGAGCATCACCGGGTAACGCTCCAGTGAATACGCACAGAGGGCTGCCTGCCATGTCAGTCCGGGATCGTGACAGCCTTCGCGTATGGCGAGATCAAGCACTGCCAGGGAATCAATCCGTCGATCCGTCCGTGCATACAGATCCGAAAGGTGATAAGCCACCATCCTCTGAGTTCGATCCAGCCGGAAGCTGCGAGCCAGGAAACGCTCCGCTTCTCCCATCTTCTCCTGTTCCAGATAATAAAGCCCCGCTCGACCAAAACCTGGCGCATGATTGGGAGCAAGATCCATCGCTTCTGAAAACAGTGACTCCATTCGGGCAGGGGGAAGAATCTGATCCAGCTCTTCCTTCATTGACGCTCTCAATGCAGCAGCTTCAGGATCCTGATCCTCCGTTTCGCCCGAATCCTGCATGCCGTTCGGCTCAAGCGCATTCAGGATCATAAATCGCAGGTCGGCGCCAAGCGATCCCAGAAGCGAAACGACGTCGGCGTGCTGCCGATGCTCCGAAGCCACTGCCTCGGCCCATCGCCAGACAGACTTCCAGTCAGCAATGGCCTGCAGGGCATAGCGCAGCATACGAAATGCTTCGTCTGCCTCGGCAGCGGTCAAGCTGGCGGCTGGCAGTGCGAGAACGGCATCGATCACGTCGCCCATTTTGTCAACGTCACCATCCGCCTCCATGATCTTCTCAACGATCTTCAACATTCGAGGAGAGGAAGAGACCGACTGATCCTGCTCTCCTCCCGCGGCCTGACCTTGCTCCGCACCGTCAGCCATCGCCTCGACATTGTTATCATTCGAATCAGTCACCGGACCTTCTTCCGATGTCTCCCCGGTCGCATCTGCCTGTGCGGCCGATGCAAGGTCTGCATGGAGCTTGTCCAGATCGAGCCGGTCGGCTCGTTTTGCGATACTGGCGAATGGTCCCGTCGATACATCGCCACACAAGGCCCCAGGCGTCGGGCGAACGGACGGATCCAGCAGTCTCTCCAGCCGATGCAGTGTGAGCCAGTCATCGGCTTTCGACGCTTTTTCTCGCAGTGGAGCAGCCAGGGCTTCAAGCCGATTGGTTTTTCCGCTCATCCGAAATGCGGAAATCAGCAACAGCCGAACGGAGAACCAGGCATCCAGCAGTCCGAGATCCATGAGACGTTTGTCCCATGGCGTCATACGGCGAATGGCTTCTTCAAATCGCTCATGACAGCAATCTTCCACCGCAATCGCGCGGTCGCGAACATACGTGTATCGCGGACCTTCGTCGATGCCGGGGTATTCGAGCACGCGGCCGCAGTTGGGTGAATCTGCCTGAATCGAATCGACCGCAGGGAAGCTGGCGAGCAGGTCACTGCGACCGGCAAGATTCAGAATGCTGCGGGCCATCGCCGAGTACATTGTTTCCGCATTATACGGATTGTGAAACTCGGCCACATACTGCCATCCTTCCATCACGGCATCTGCAGCCTCTTCCAATCGGCCCTGAAGCGCAAGCATCGAAGCGACATCGTCGGCACTTGCCACACGTCGACCGACGTTCAGATCTTCTTCCAGATTCAAACTGCCTCGAGCAAAATGGAGAGCCATGTCGAGGTCATCGGCCGCTCGATAAACCTCGACGGCAAATTCTCTGAAGTGCATGATGGAATGATTGTCGCCAAACTTTCGACTGACGTTCAGCCCGTCTGCGATACACTGATGCATGCTCTTCGAATTGTATCCGTGGACCTGGCCCATTTGAGAAGCAAGGTTGTGATAGGCTGACGGAGTCAGTCGATGCTGCCAGAACTCAAATTCATCAATCGAAATATCCGGCTGAATCGTTCGCGCGAGGGTCTCATCTTCCAGCATGGCAATGAGCCTGACTGTCAGATCCAGACTGTTCTGGGGCGTGAAATGCAGGCCCGCTTCGCTCAGCCGCCGTGTCGCCACCAGATACGTTCCGAGTCGACGCTCGTCCTGGGCGAGTCTCCGAAGTTCTGTATTCAGTCGCATGCAGGTGCGGGACAGCAGTTTCGTGTCCGCATCAGTACATCGTTCGGTCAGTTCCTGAATCTGCTGATCAACATCACGTGAGGGTTCATGATCAGATTCCATTCGACTCTCCTGTCAGGCTGTGAGACTCGGCGGATGCAGGGAGTGCATCGGCATAACGAGCGCGGGGAGAAGGGTATGCACGGCGCGATGACACGACAACCGGGGCAGTGCCGGTCCTCTGAAATTTAGCTCCTGAAAACTCATCAACTGCCATCGTCGATGCGGAACGCACAAAACACCGCAGCATTGAATCGTCAATATCTCACACACGATTCAACGCCTGCCTCGCATGATATCGCCATTGCAGAAGCAGCCCGACCGCGAGAAACACCACGGCGTACTGATAAAACGTTAGTCCTGCTGTAAGTCTTGGAGCGGGACGAAGATATTCGGTCAGAAACCGAAACACGCAGTAGCACAGAAGATAAAACTTCAGCTGCTGATCTCTCAGTCGAATGTCGTTTCGATTCAACACCAGAACAAGGGCAAGAGTCATGTGAAACAGACTCTCATAGAGCTGAACAGGATGTCGCGTGATGCCATCACCAAAATCGATTGCCCATGCCACAGACGTCGGGTTTCCAGCACAGCATCCGTTGAAGTAGCAGCCAAGCCGACCAATGCTCATCGCCACCGCCAAAGGCAATGCAAACGTGTCTCCTGTCCGATCACGTATGCCCAGAATCACTTTCAAAAGTTCAACGGCAACATACGCGCCGATGATGCCGGTGACCACGGTCTTACCATCAGCAAACCATCCGATGCCGGATGTTAAGTTCACTTCGCCGGGAATCAGGAGAAAGGGCAGCTTCGCACCAAGCATTCCCCCGACAAACGCCGCAACCGGCAGCCACCAGGATTTCGGATGTGTGACACGCGACGCCGACGGCCTGACAAGCGAACTGCGTCGAATCAGCACGAAAGCAATCAGCGAGGCCAGCATGAAGACTGTATACGTCCAGTGGCGAGGACTCACGATGTCCGCGAATGTCATCATTGCTTTCCCAGCATTCGCAGGCAATCCTGGAACAGGAACAGAATGAAGCTGACAAATATCAGAATACCGATCAATCCCGCCATCACGACTGTGATCACGCCACCAATGATGCCAGAGAGAATGCTGGCGACAGTGGACTTTCCGCGAGCGGACAGCACGATCCCGACAATCATTACCATCACCAAAAGGCCCGAAATCTGCAGGACAGTATCAATACTCAGACGTGCAGAAGTCAGTGTCCGCAACAGCACAACTGAACCAATCGCTCCGACGGCCACAAGGCCGATTCCCGCGAGTGTGGTGTCCCGCTTTGATTCCTCACTGACAGACAGTGAGCTCCGGGCCACTGATTCAGGGTCGAATGGATTGTCCGCGGTCAGCGTCAGGGGAAATGAATCAACAGACCGTACCGAAGAGCCAACGCTTGATGTCCCGACGGGCGATGAATTCTCCGATGTGAGCTGACCACAGTAGGGGCACAAACTCCAGTCGGACATCAGTGACTTGCGACAACGGGAGCATGTTCTTGCATCAGCCATGTGATTTCTCCCCTCTGGCCGAAACTTGCAGGGTCATCAGAGGCTGTGTTGTCAGCACAATGCGTTGACGAACAATCTGTCCAGCGATGAGGCCTGACACCACGATACCGGTTGCCACAATGAACTGCTCAGACCGGGCGATACGAAGTGACGCATCCGAGTAATACCGCTGTGAACCTGTCTGAATCCACACATAGTTGGCAAGCAGAATGCCATAAGAAAACAGTGAGCCCGCAACCCCCATTCGAACGAGCGACAGATCCTGTCGCAGAGCGGAGGAGAACACAATGATGGGAAACAGGAGCACCAGTGAACTCTGTGGTCCACCCGCAACATTGACCAGCAGGAACGCCAGCAGAAGGTCCGCTAACAAAGTCAGCAGAGAAAAACGAGAAGGCAGACATCGTCGCCGCAGCACATGATAGACAACCGCGGCAACACTGCCCCAGGCTGCGACCAGAAGAGTGACCTGGGTGTGAAATCGTTCCGTCAGACTACCGTCCGAATCCAGAAGGTAGAAATTGACACAGTGCTGCAGAAAGAAGACCACAATCGCAAGCACACGAATCAAATTCGCTCGGGATTCACCGGCCATTGTCAGTTCGTCAACGACCGGTGAGGTAACGTCCGTACCCGAGGAGACTGACGATCGTGAAGTGGGGAGTTCAGGATCCGGGTGTTCCGTCATTGTCGTTGCTCCTGATACGCGTGAGGATTTGCTCACCTTATGATCGGTGACATTCTGGAGCACCTTCACGTTCGTTTCAAGGCAGCAAAGAGCGACTGTTCCCTTCGCGTGTTTTCGAAGTTTTCCGCAGGCTGAAACAACGGCCCGGGCATCACGAAAGGACCGCGGGCATAGCGGACTCTCCACCACTTTGTAACCTCCGCACGTCCGGTATACTCATCAGGGTTTGATATAACGCAGTTCACATTGAACTTTTGAACCTGACGACAGACAAGGTGCTGCACGATGTTCGCCCTCATCAAGGCTCAAGGGATTTCGCTGATCAGAGACCGAATGGCGCTGCTGTTGTCGTTCGCTCTGCCGTGTGTCATGTTCACTGTCTTTGCCATCATCTTTGGCGGGCAGTCCGGTGGTTCGACATCCAGGATGAAAGTTCTGGTTGTCGATGTTGATCAGACACCTGCGTCGAAGGCGATGATTGACTCGCTGAAGGCCATGGACAAACTGGAGATCATTGACGCCGCTCAGCCTGCAAACGACGCGACGCTGAAGGCGGTCGATCTGAGCGCAGCTCCTGACGCTCTCAAGGTGTCCGTGGCTAGGATTGTCAGACAAGGCAAAGTCGCCGCCGCTCTGATTTTTCCGAAGGGACTTCAGGATTCTGTTGCCGCGTTCGGTCAGACAGAACGAACTCCGGTACTGCTCATTCATGATGCTGCCAACCCACTGGCTGAGCAGATGCTGACCGGACTGTTGCAGGCGTCCGCTTTCACCTCAGCACCGGATTTGCTGATGGAGAAAGGTCTGGAACAGTTTCGAAAGTTTGGCGGACCATTTTCACCACTGCAGGAAGCGGCTGTAGCCTCCATGAAAATGCTGCTGAAGCCGACAGGTGGACCAGCCGACAGCAAAGTGAACGAGGCAGAAGAAGAGGCCAGTGCGACGTCAACGGGAGTGGGAATGTCCTTGACTGATGGCCTGGTGAAGATCGAATCCAGCTCAGCACGCGACCTTGTTCAGGATCGCGGCGGCGAGGGATCAGGAATCACCTCTGCAAAGATGATCTCCTACTATGCGGCCGGCATTTCGGTCATGTTCATTATGTTCTCCATGTCGGGTGCGTCATCGAGTTTGCTGGAGCATCAGG
>CAZIGZ010000234.1:0-7035 GCA_964538835.1 uncultured Chitinophaga sp.
CTTTGGATCGTTACCTGCAACTGGTGGACTGGACCGGACGGCAACTGAAAAAGGACAAGCCCGGAGCGATCTCCAAAGGCCTGCCGGAGATCCTGTCGCGTCTGGAGTGCTCAGTCGATACCTGGGTCGAGATGGTCCGCAGCTTCCGCAAGATGTTCCGCACGGAAGCCGGCAAGCCAGAGGCCCTGGCCAGCGTCAGTTCCTTGCGGCGATCCTGCCGGGTGGCCAATCAGCGCGGTTAGGGCTGCGCAAACATAGTGAAGAAAGGCAGAGTTTTCACTGGTGAAATCAACACAGGTGGCTGGCACCTAGATACAAGGAGAAGACGCAGATGAGACAATTTTCAGACCCGGATGTTGTCAAGATTACGGAAGTGTTTTTGATTCCAAGCAGCTTTCTGGTGGCGGCGCTGGGGACGGCGGATACGAATCCTCATCGAGCGGCGGTGTCGCTCATTGGGCTGGTGGTCAGTGTCTTGTGGTTGGTGTGCAGCAGGGAGGCTTTGGCGGATCTGACATCCGATCAACCCGGCAAGGAATCGACACCTTTGTCACGGCGAATCAAGATCATGTCATCACTGCCCGTGTTCTTCATCTTCTGCTGGACAGCGTCACTGATCGCACATGCGCTGCTTTGGGGTAAGCCATTGGGGTCAGAACTAATTCCGTAGCGAACTCGCTGACCAGCGTCCGCGCAGCGACATACATGGTAAAGTACCCACGGCATTTGCAGGAGCTTCGAACGACACCACGCCATAGCAACCGGGCAGTTCTACTTCCCGATCGCGTAGAGAAACTTATCCGATCGGATGAGTAATCGGTTTCCGTCAACAGCCATGCTGCCGTTAAACAGACTGCCGTCTTTCAGATCGTTAACAGCAAGCTGTTCGAATTCCGACTTTGCGGCCACGACGAATGTCTTGCCTTCGCGAGTCAGATAGTAGACTCGGTCACCAGCGAGCAACGCAGATGCATACACCTGCCCTGCTCTGTTCATTCGCTGCTCATAGTGAAGTTCACCAGTCTTCGCGTCGGCACAGAATGCAATCTGCTGGTTGTCGTTCATCCAAAACAGATTGCCATCTCGAAAAACGGGAGATGTCACATTGGATCCCTTGAAGCTTGTCCACAGGCGATGTGTCTTCGTGACGTCACCGCTCCCACCACTCTTGACGGCCAACGATGCTACGCCGGATCGCCCGCCAAGGCAGTAGACGATTCCTTCATGGGCAATCACGCTGGGTACCATGTACCATGTAATGTCGGTCGCACATGTCCAGAGTTGTTCTCCGGACTTTGGATTGAATGATTGAATGCTGCCCTGCGTTGCGACAACAAGCTCCGGGTTACCTTCGATGTTCTGAATAACCAGCGGAGTGTTCCATGCTTCTCGGATCCCGCGAGCACGCCACACTTCACGGCCCGTTCTGCGGTCCAAAGCATACAGTGATTCACTCTCAACGCTGGCATTAACGAAGACCAGATCACCGTAGATCACTGGTGAAGCCGCAGTTCCCCAGCCGTGAGTCCTGGAACCAACGTCCGCCTGCCACAACTCGTTGCCGTTATGGTCGTAGGCAAACACGCCCGTCTTGCCGAAAAAGCACACCACCATCTCTTTATCCGTGGCCGGCGTGTTCGCAGCAAATCCATGATCACGAATTCGCTCTTCTTCCGGCAGCTTTGCCGGAACGATCTTCTCCCAGATCGTCTTTCCGGAAGCCCGCTCCAGACACAGCAAATGGCGTTTCAGATCTTCCTGAGAACCACCTTCCTCGCCTGGCACGAAAAACCCGGAGTAGCATGTGACATAAATGTGATCACCGAAGACGACAGGGCTCGAAGCCCCTGGCCCGGGAAGAGCGACCTTCCATGCCACATTCTCATTCGCACTCCATGTCAGCGGCAGGTCTTTGGAATCCGTAACACCCTGATGCCCCGGCCCGCGAAAGGCCGGCCAGTCTGAGAACTCGCCAGAACCGCCCGCACGCTGAGCCCACACGGTCGAACTCACGAGGCCCAGACACATCGCGACACAGAGTCTTACCATGAAATGTCGAAAGGAATTCACGTGGACATTCTCCTTGAGGAATTGGTGCGTTATCAGCGGTGGGCGGGAACAAAGCGGGGAATCCAGGATGCGGTTCCTGCGGCGACGGTTCTATGTCACAACCGCCTTGAGAACAACCGCACGACAACATCACCAAAGGGACACATCCGAAATCCGCCAACGCTGCCTTGCGTTTCGACCCGTTCCCGAGTGTACTCTCCGGCTCCACTCTGCCGTTGAGGCGACTCCGCCAATGAGGACATGATGCCAATTCAGTTCCGATGTCAATACTGTCAGCAGCTTCTCGGAATTTCCAGGTCCCGCGCTGGCTCCATGGTCGATTGTCCGGCATGCGGTCGATCACTTCGCGTTCCCGCTGAAGATGGGACGCCGGCGAAAGCGACAAACTCTCGAAAAGTCCAGGCGGATACTCGATTGCTGAATGCTCTGGCGGAACTTTCGGGACTGGGCGAACTCAGCACAGCTCCGGAACCCACTCCACCTTCCACAACGCCACAGCCTCGCTCGCCCAAGCTGTCGCTTTCACCGACGGTTAGTCCTCGCCCGACAAACTCTTCGGCTGACCAGATGCGTCTTGTACCGCTTAAGCCGGGAACCTCGGATGCCTTTGAAGAACTTGCGGGCATCCCGGCGGACGAAGTTCCGGATGATGCTCTTGAATTGGCGGAGCCGGAGCTACTCGATGAACCAACAGCGCAGGAACCCCGCGATTCCGCATCTCCCACATCTTCCACGAAGCCCGACTCGCTTCAACAGGCGCTTCAGGAACTTACATCACTCCCACCCGTCAATGCTTCAATACCTCCGGTTGTTCCGGTGCGTCGCCAAAGTGTGTTGTCTCTCTGGATGATCCCAATCATCACAGGTGCGGTGGCATTTATCGCCGGGTATCAAACGGCAACGTTCCGCGCCATTGGATCTACGGCAGCACAAAAGCCAGCAACACCTGACAATGCAGTGGCGGCAGAATCACCAGCGCCTGCCAAAGTCGCACCAGCCCCCGTCATTGTTGCGGAGCCTGGTTCACTTCGAGGAACGGTGAAGTACAGGAACGCAGCAGGCGAGTTCGTTCCGGATGATGAGGCATTGGTTCTGCTTGTTCCATCCAAAAACTCAACACAGCTGAGACTTGATGGTCGACCGCTTCGTGAAGAATCACAATCGGTCGCACGGAAGTCCGTCGAGGCGGCACTCGACGTACTTCAGATTTCTGTCACTCGAGTCAGCGCGGATGGAACGTTCTCCCTTCCACAGAAGCACAAAGAGACTCAGAGGCTTGTCGTGATCTCTCGCCACAAGTCTCGCCCAGATGGCGAATCAGTCGCAGGGGATGCTCAGCAGACACTCACCGAGTGGTTTGAATCCACGTCTCATCTTGTCGGGCGTCTTGCGGCCAAGGTGACCTCCATCGACGCTCCAGGTACAGGCTCCAGTCCGGCCGTAAACGTCACGTTTGAATAATCATCCGCCAAACGATGTGTAGCGTCGAACACCACGCTGAAACGTCCATCGATTCAGAATCCACAGCCCCACAATCCAAAGGGCCTGGATAATCAGCTCGCGGGGCAGCTGCGAGGCTGGAACTTTGCCCAGCATAATCGCAGCCGGCGTATACGCCAGGTATCGAAACGGCAGCAGATCAACAAAGGGAAGCCAGGGCTTCAGCAGTTCCAGCGGAATCATATGCCCCGACAGGATGTAGCTGAGCATCATATAGATAAAGATCAGTGAGCTGACTTCAAGGAACCAAAACGCGATCAGCCCAATCCATGCTTCAATCAGGAAGCCGATGGCGAACGACATCAGGAGCGACGCCACAAACGACGCCGTCACATACCATTCCGGCCAGCCGGGAAAGTGCTGTCGACACAGCCAGAATACCAGGGCGAACGGTCCCGCCGCAATCGCATAGTACACCAGCTTGTGAGCCACTCGATGCCAGAACAGATGATCCAGCATATCAACAGGCTGAATCAGATATTTGCGAATGGAACCATCGGCCACCGAGCCAGCGATGCCAGTCGAAAGCCCGGGCATACTGCTGAAAGCCCGCGCGAGCATGACCAGCAGATAGTAAGATACCATTTCGCCAAAGTTGTACCCCTTCATCCGCCCGGATGACAGGTTCTGGAAGATGGCATTCCAGAGAAAGATCTGTGTGACAATCGGCAAAAATCGAACGAGCGTGGAGAACGCAAAATCGGCGCGGTAGACGAGTCGCTCTTCAATGGCGGTTCTCAGGATCAGCCACTTCAGCCGAAGTCGTCCCTGCAGAGCAGCCCAGCCTGTGACGGTATCGGCGGTCATGCATTCTTTCCTCGCGAAGCATCATCCGTCGAAAACAGTTCGGCAATGACATCCTCCAGCGGCCGCTCCATCACGCTGATATCATCGATCGAATGCTGGCCAAGAATACTGGCAAGCGCATCGGAGACTTTGTGCTTTTCAACCTGAAGCCGAACGCGCGGTGGCCTGATCTCAAGAATCTGTCCGAAACGCTGCAGTCCATTGGGAACAACGTCGCCGGAAAACTGCAGCTCAACAATCTTGTGCTGACTGAAGCGATCCACGATCGCTGCGAGCGGACCATCATGAATGACGGTGCCTTTGTTGATCACAATGGCCCGCTGACAGAGAGCTTCCACGTCCTTCATATAGTGGCTCGTCAGAATCACGGTGATCTTCTGCTCGCGCTGATAGTGACGAAGGAACTCCTGAACGCGCCGCTGACTGACAACGTCCAGCCCGATCGTGGGCTCATCCAGAAAGAGCACATCAGGACGGTGCAACAGCGCGGCAATCAGCTCCATCCGCATTCGTTCGCCAAGCGACAGTTCGCGCACGGGCCGGGACATCAGGCGGCGAACTTCCAGCAGATCGGTCAACTCGTCGATGCGGCGCTGATAATCCTCCGACGAGATCCGGTAGATTTCCTTGTGCAGCCGAAACGATTCCTGAGCCGGCAGGTCCCACCAAAGCTGTTCCTTTTGTCCGGTCACCAGGGAGAATCTGCGACGGTAGGCATCTTCCCGTTTCCATGGAACATAGCCAAGCACCGTGGCGGTGCCTGAACTGGGAACGACGAGACCGGACAGCAGTTTCAGAGTCGTCGTTTTTCCCGCGCCGTTCGGTCCGAGGAACGCAACCATTTCGCCCGCTTCGATCGTGAAGCTGACGTTTTTCACGGCACTGACAATTTCGTGCTCACGGTGAAACAAACCGCGCACGGAAGCAAGCAGGCCTTCGCGCTTGCGATAGACTTTGTACTGTCGACACAAATCCCGAACTTCAATTGCCGCCATACGCGGGATGGTAGTGGAGCAGCCATCCCCTCGCAATCAGCGGCCTCTGATCTTCGAATTCAAGGAAGGTTGCACTGTGGCGTTCCCCAAAGTGGCTGAACTTGTTCCGATTCTCCAAATCGCCATCGGGCCGATGATTCTGATTTCCGGCGTCGGACTTTTGCTGCTGAGCATGACGAATCGGCTGGGTCGAGTGATTGACCGGGCAAGGCTCCTGGACCGCGAACTGCGTCCTGGTTCCAATGAAGATCCCCATCGAAATCGCGAACAGCTGCGAATCCTGGTCCACCGAGCCCGCCTGCTGCGTACGGCGATTGTGCTGTCTCTGCTGAGCGTGCTTCTGGCGGCATGCCTGATTATCACACTGTTTCTGGCCACTCTTTTTCAGCTGAATGCCGGGGCACTGATTCTGATCCTGTTTGTCAGCTGCCTTGGGACGCTGATCTGTTCCATGGTGGAGTACATTCGAGACATCAATCAGACCCTGGCGGCTTTCAAGCTGGAAGTCTGCGATTCGCTCCGCCCTGCCTCGGAGTCTGCCGGTGGAGGTATCTGACGAGAGAACAAATTCGACACTCTTTTTGAACGATTTCTGTTATGAACGGGAATCGGCAGCGGTTCGGCACTCATAAGCCCGACCGTGATGCATGAGGACCACGAATCCTCCGCTCAGGTTGGTTCCATCTTTCTTTGCCTCGCACGTCTGTCGGTCCGACATTGTATCGGGACGCAGCACGCTGTTGCGGCGAAGGGAGACTTCCTGTTTCCGGCGAAGCTGACTCATCGCATGTGAGTCGTCGTGCTGTGTTGCACGAATCGATGCGTACGCCGACGTCCCAGTCAGGACCTTCGTCATGTCCCGTGAACCTCGCATGTACTCTCTTTGCGCGCAGACAAGTCCGGTTGAAGGAGTCGTTGTCTGGTCGCCAGTGAAGTCACTTTGGTTTCTGTCGATGGCCACCGTTGCGATTATCGCAGGACCCGTCACGTGGAGCTGGAAGGCATCCGTGATGTCCGGACTGCTCACCGCTTTCACACTCTGCACCGGACACTCAGTGGGCTTTCATCGACTTTTGATTCATCGAAGTTTCCAGACTTCAAAGTGGCTGGAACGAACACTTGTCACAATCGGAACGCTCGTTGGCATGGGTGGTCCTCGAAAAATGCTGTACCTGCACGACATACGAGACTGGTCACAGCGCCATCCGGCCTGCCATGCGTTCTTCATTCATCAGTCTTCAATCCTGAAAGACTGGTGGTGGAATCTGCACTGCGAGATTCGGCTGACACATCCTCCGGAGTTTCGTCCGGAGGCGTCGGTTACGAATGATCGTTACTACCAGTTTCTCGACCGATACTGGATGGCTCTTCAGATTCCACTGGCGATCGTGCTGTATGCGATTGGCGGCTGGACATTCGTGATCTGGGGCATCTGTGTACGCATACCGTTGTCGCTTACAGGCCACTGGCTGGTAGGCTATCTGGCGCATAACGTCGGGCCGAGGAGCTGGTTTCTGGAAGGCCATGCGGTTCAGGGCTACAACGTTCCGGGCTTTGGCCTGCTGAGTATGGGAGAGGCATGGCATAACAATCATCATGCCTTCCCGGAGTCCGCGAAGTTCGGACTCGAAGAAGGGCAAAACGATCCAGGCTGGTGGTTCCT